>NZ_JBHYVM010000040.1:0-7672 GCF_042750105.1 Streptomyces sp. NPDC059443
ACTGCAGGGGGGACCCTGTGGGAGAGTAGGACGCCGCCGAACAATCATTGTAGAGAGCCCCGTACCAGGGAACTGGTACGGGGCTTTTCTGCGTTTACGGGCAAAACGCATCGGCCTGGACCGCTACTTGCCCGGCGCCCGGTACTGGACTCGTTCGGCTTTGCGCAGGGCGTTCATGGTTTCATCGACGGTCAGGAGAACTGTGGTCTCGAACGAGCTGAGCGCGCCGCCTCCACTGATCGCCAGCGCAACCGCGGCCATGGACACGTTGTCGGGGGCCTCCCACAGGTTGTAGCCGTCGTGCGTGCCGAAGGCGTACCAGAAGCCGTGGAGCTTTCCGCCGACGGACTCGATGTACGCCTGAGCGGCCTTTGTGCGGTCCTCTGGGTGGACGATCAGCCTTGCCCAAGTCTCCGGTGTGTAGCTGAACCTCGATAGATAGAGCGGCATCATGTCTCCCTTTCGTTCCACCAAGGGATGCCCCGGAGGGGCGGGAAACGCGCCGGACGCGGCTGGCGTATCCCCCGAACGGCTGGGAACCCATCAGTCCTGGTTGATCAGCTGAGGCGGGTTGTTCGGCCAACTGGCCCTGGGCGAGGCCCTGGGCCAGTTGGCCGGTCATGGGCATCCGGGATGTCCCACCTGCTGCGGGGAGTCACCGGAATGGATGACGAAGGGACCGTCGCGGCGGGGCCGGAGGTTCTTCGGATGTCCTGCGGATGCCCGGCATGGGGTCCGGATGGATTCGGGCTGACGGCTCGTAGGGTTGTCGCATGGGCTACGACCTCGTCATCTTCGACAACGACGGCGTGCTGGTGGACAGTGAGCCGCTCGCCAACAGCATCCTCGCCGGGTATCTGACCGAGCTGGGGCACCCGACCTCGTACGAGGAGTCGCTCCGCGACTACATGGGAGCCGCGGTGCACCGGGTGCACGACCTCGTGCGGGAGCGGAGCGGGAGGGTGCTGCCGGACGACTTCGACGAGACGCTGCACGCGCGCACCTTCGCGGCCTTCGAGCGGGAGCTCAAGCCCGTGCCCGGGGTCGGGGACGTGCTGGCCGCGCTCGTCGAGACGGGCACGGCCTATTGCCTCGCCTCCTCCGGGAGCCACGAGCGGATCCGCGTCGGGCACCGGGCGTCCGGGCTGGACGAGTGGTTCGAAGAGGAGTGGATCTTCAGCTCCGAGGACGTGGGCAAGGGCAAGCCGGCCCCGGACCTGTTCCGGCACGCCGCCGACCAGATGGGCGTGGCCCCCGCCCGCTGCGTGGTCGTCGAGGACAGCCCGCTCGGCGTCCAGGCCGCCATCGCCGCGGGCATGGACGTCTTCGCCTACACCGCGATGATGCCCGCGGACCGGCTGCCCGGCGCCACCGGGTACTTCGGGGACATGGGGCAGCTGCTGGGGCTCCTCGGCCTGGAGGGCGGCTACACCGGCGGGTTCGATCACTGATCCGATCACTGATCAGATCACTGACCCAATCGATATGTGATCGCTCTACCCACCGGTAGGACCGGCGCCCTACGCTGTGCCGCCATGACAGCAGACGCGCGGCTGAGCCGCGGGCGCGGGGCTTTGGGGTTCAGTTTCTTCGTGCAGGGCGTGACCTTCGCGCTGCTCGTGACGCGGATCCCGGCCATCCAGGACCGGTACGGCATATCCGACGCGCTGCTGCCGGCGTTCCTGGCCGCCGTACCGATCCTCGCGGGGCTCTCCAGCGTCGTCACCGAGCACCTGGTGAAGCGGGTCGCGCCCAGCACCGTACTGCGGTGGGCACAGCCGCTGGTCCTGCTGGCGCTGCTCGGGGCCGGCGCGGGCGGCGAGATGTGGCAGGCGGCGCTGGCGCTCGGGGCGTTCGGGCTGTTCGTGGGGTCGCTCGACGCCTCCATGAACATGCTCGGAGTGAGCCTCCAGGGCGCGTACGGCCGCAGCATCATGCTGGGCTTCCACGCCTCGTACAGCCTCGGCGGGATCGTCGGCGCGTCCGCCGCCTGGGCCGGGGCCCACTGGCACCTCGCGCTGTTCACCTCGTACCTGCCCGCCGTGGTGATCCTGCTGCCGCTCGCGCTCTTCGCCAGCCGGTTCTACGTGGACCAGGAGGCCGGGGCGACGCCTTCCGACGCGAAGGGCCTCGGGGCCGGCGGGTTCAAGCTGCTGCTGCCGCTGTGCCTGGTGATGGCGTGCGCGTACATCGGGGACTCCACGGTGTCGAACTGGAGCGCCAAGTACCTCCAGGACGTGCTGGGGAGCTCGGAGCAGCTCGCCACCGTGCCCTACAACGTCTACATGGTGACCACCCTCCTCGGCCGGGCCGTCGGGGACCAGGGCGTGCGCCGCTTCGGGGCCGTGACCGTCGTACGGATCGGGTCGGTCGTCGCCGCCCTCGGGTTCGCCGTGGTCGCGGCCGCCCCCGGGGCGTGGACGGGGATGCTCGGCTTCACGCTGCTGGGGATCGGGCTGTGCGTGATCGTGCCGCAGACCTTCGCCGCCGCGGGGCGGCTGTTCCCGAACTCCTCCGACACCGCGATCGCGCGGCTCAACATCTTCAACTACGTCGGCTTCCTGATCGGAGCGCCGCTCGTCGGCGGGATCGGCGACGCCTGGAACTACCGGGGCGCGATGCTCGTGCCGATGGTGCTCGTCCTCATCACTCTTTACTACGCCCGCTCGTTCGGGGCGCGGGGTGCCCGATACGGTGTCGGGCATGAGCGGCGAGTCAGTGACAGGGCTGTTGATGTGGGACGAGGCGGTAACGAAGTATGACTTCGGACCGAGCCATCCGATGGACCCGGTGCGCCTGGCGCTGACCATGGGCCTGGTACGGGCCTTCGGGCTCGACCGGGAACTGGAGGTACGGGCCGGGCGGCAGGCCGGGGAGTCCACGCTCCGGCTCGTGCACCGCGAGGACTACGTGGCGGCCGTGCGCGAGGTGTCCGCGGACCCCGGGCTCGCGGACGGTTCGTACGGGCTCGGGACCATGGACGATCCGGCCTTCCACGGGATGCACGAGGCGTCCGCGCTGATCGCCGGACAGTCGGTGGCGGGCGCCGAGGCGATCTGGCGCGGGGACGCAGAGCACGCGGTCAACTTCGCCGGCGGGCTGCACCACGCGATGCCGGGGGGCGCGGCCGGTTTCTGCGTGTACAACGACGCGGCTCTGGCCATCGCCCGGCTGCTGGAGCTGGGGGCCGAGCGGGTCGCGTACGTGGACGTCGACGTGCACCACGGGGACGGAGTGCAGGCGGCCTTCTGGGACGACCCGCGCGTACTGACCGTGTCGCTGCACGAGCATCCGCGCACGCTGTTCCCGCAGACCGGCTGGCCGGAGGAGACGGGCGGGCCGGCGGCCGAGGGCTCGGCGGTCAACATCGCGGTGCCGGCCGGGACCGGGGACGAGGGGTGGCTGCGGGCCTTCCACTCGGTCGTGCCGGAGCTGCTGGCGGACTTCCGGCCTCAGGTGCTGGTGACCCAGCACGGGGCCGACACCCACTTCGAGGACCCGCTGGCCCATCTGGCGGTGTCGCTGGACGCGCAGCGGGCGGTCCAGGAGGCGTGTCACGAGCTGGCGCACGAGTACGCGGGGGGCCGGTGGCTGGCGCTGGGGGGTGGCGGGTACGCGGTGGTGGACGTGGTGCCGCGGTCGTGGACGCATTTGGTGGCCATTGCCGGGCACAGGCCGATCGATCCGGAGACCGCGATCCCGGGGTCCTGGCGGGACGAGGTGTATGCGCGGACGCGGGAGGTGGCGCCGGGGCGGATGACGGATGGGCGGACGCCGAGCTGGCGGGACTGGGAGGCCGGGTACGACCCTGCGGATCGGATCGACCAGGCGGTCCTGGCTACCCGGCGGGCGGTGTTCCCGCTGCGGGGGATGCTGGCCTGAGCCCTGCGGGGCCGTCCCCTAACCCCGGCGGGGCTGAAACGGTGGAACGTTACTCCAACGGTGGTGGGATTGGCCGGAATTGGTGAGGGGTCAGGGCTGGTGCGAGAGCATCGGGAGCGTGTTGAGCACCGGCGCGCTGCGTGCGCATTTGCTGGCCGCCCGGTTGGCCGGGCCCGTCGCCACGTCGCGGGAGGAGAGCCTGCGGAGCTACCGGCTGTTCGCGGCGCGGGATCCGCGGGTGCTGCTGGGGCTGGATCCGGAGTGGGGCTGGGGCGAGGGTGACCTCCTGCGGCTGATGGCGGAGAAGTGCGGGGTCTCGGCGGATCCGGCGCACGTCAGCGGGCCGGACGTGATCGATCCGGAGCGCACGGTGGCGGGGCTGGAGGCCTTCGCGGGGCGGCTGCGCGCGGCCGCCGGGGCGCGGGCGCCCGTACTGTTCGGGACCGGTCACCCGCACCGGCTCCTGGGGTTCTACGCCACGTTGGCCCGGGCGCTGTCGGCGGCGGGATGTGATGTCCTCACCCCTGCGCGGGGGGCCGCCGTCGACATGCAGACCCGGTTCGGCGTACGACGGCACAGGATCGATTACGTACGAGGGGTCGCACTGGTGCGGGAAGGCGGCGCGCGTCCGCCCGGGAGTGCGACCGGCGCGCACACCCATTCGCCGCTGCCGGTTCGGATCGCCCTGGGGGCGCTGGCGGAGGCCGGGGGGCCGCTGCCGGAGCTGGTGGTGGGGGACCACGGGTGGGTCTGCGGCGCAGGTCAACTGGGTGTGGAGGCGATCGGGCTGGCCGATACGGATGATCCGGCGCTGTTCGTGGGGGAGGCCGAGGGGCGGGTCTCGGTGGCCGTTCCGCTTGATGACGCGGTGCGCGCGGACTACTACCTGCCGCTCACCCGCTACGTGCTCGACCGGGCTCGGCTGTCGGGCGGACAGGAGTGGCCGTAGCTCCTCTTCCCCACTCGTATCACACGCCCCTACTCTGGGGAGTGAGCGTGCGACGACGGGGCGTAACCGGAGGGGAAGCCGGTGCCCGTCATGCGCGGAAGGTCAAGGTGTGTCATGGCTGCTGGCGAGAGGCCTCTCAGTGAGGTTCAGTTCCTGACCGTGGCGGAGGTCGCCTCGGTGATGCGAGTGTCGAAGATGACCGTGTACCGCTTGGTGCACAACGGACATCTGCCCGCAATCCGGGTGGGCCGGTCCTTCCGGGTCCCGGAAAACGCGGTGCACGAGTACCTTCGCGAGTCCTTCGTGGGGGTGGAATCGGCCTGAGGGCAAGGGCCGGGAGCACCTGGCGACCCCTCCGAAGCACTCGGATTACAAGCTCAGAGCTCTGGCGGGTAGGCTAGGCCGACGTAGGTCGTGTGGGCCCAGACGCCCCGCACCGAGTGAGAGATGAGCGAGGGTAGTCGTGGGCTCTGTTATCAAGAAGCGGCGTAAGCGGATGGCTAAGAAGAAGCACCGCAAGCTGCTCAAGCGCACCCGCGTCCAGCGTCGTAACAAGAAGTAAACGGCAGCTGTACGTGTTCTCCGCAGCCCCTCCACCATCCTGGTGGAGGGGCTGCGGTGCAGCCGGGGGACTTCTTCGAGGGAGGCGCTGAGCTCGTGGGGAAGGTCGTGCTCGTTACCGGGGCTGCCCGGCAGCTGGGAGGCCGTTTCGTACGGCGGATCCAGCGGGACCCGGAGGTCGAGCGGGTGATCGCGGTCGACGCGGTGACGCCGCCGCACCGGCTGGGATCGGCCGAGTTCGTCCGTACGGACATCAGGCAGTCGGCGATCGCCCGCGTGCTCGCCGAGAACGCCGTGGACACGGTGGTCCACCTGGCGGTCACCGGGGGTGCGGCGACGGGCGCCGGCTCGGGTTCGTACAGCACCGTCAAGGAAACCAACGTCATCGGGACGATGCAGCTCCTCGGGGCCTGCCAGAAGTCCCCGACGGTCCGCCGCCTCGTGGTGAAGTCCAGTACCAGTGTGTACGGGGGCACCTCGAAGGATCCGGCCGTCTTCACCGAGACCACGCAGCCGAAATCGCTGCCCGCGGCCGGCTTCGCCAAGGACGCGGTGGAGGTCGAAGGGTACGTACGCGGCTTCGCGCGCAGGCGGCCCGACGTCGCCGTGTGCGTGCTGCGGCTGGCGAACATCCTCGGCCCCTTCGCCGACTCGGCGCTCGCCGAATACTTCTCGATGCCGGTGATCCCGACCGTGCTTGGCTACGACCCGCGCCTTCAGTTCGTGCACGAGGACGATGTCCTGGACGTGCTCCGGCTCGCGGCGCAGGAGCCCAGGCGGGGGACGCTGAACAGCGGGACCTTCAACATTGCGGGCGACGGGGTGCTGCTGCTGTCCCAGTGCACGCGGCGGCTCGGCCGCCCGGCGCTCGCGCTGCCGCTGCCCGGGGTGACCTGGGTGGGCTCGGCGCTGCGGGCGATCGGGGCGACGGACTTCTCCCCGGAGCAGATACGGCTCCTCACGCACGGGCGGGTCGTGGAGACCACCCAGATGCGCGAAGTGCTGGGATTCCGGCCGATGTACACGACCGCCGAGACCTTCGCGGACTTCACGCGGAGCCGGGGGAGCGGGCTGCTGCCGCCGGAGCGGGCGGCGCGGGCCGTGGACCGGGTGGCGGGGCTGCTGGGAGTGGACGCCGGTGATGTGACCGCCGGCGATGTGACTGAGGGAGCGAAGCGATAGTGGCGGACGCCAAGGTCATTCCGTTCGACGAGGACCGGCCGCGGCGCCGGCCGCCGAGGCGGGTGCGGGTGGCGCCGGAGGCGCCGGAGACCGAGCCGCCGGTGGTGGTGGAGCCCGTGGTGGCGGCCGCGCCGGCCCCCTCGGGCGCGGTCGGTGGCGGCTGGGACCGGCGGATCGCCGGCGGGCTGGCGTTCCTGCGGCGCCGGATCACCGGGGAGTACGAGGTCGACGACTTCGGCTACGACAAGGAGCTGACGGACCAGGTCCTGATGTCCCTGATGCGGCCGCTGTTCGACAAGTACTTCCGGGTCGAGGTCAAGGGCATCGAGAACATCCCGAAGGAGGGCGGCGCGCTGATCGTGGCCAACCACTCCGGGACGCTGCCGCTGGACGGGCTGATGCTCCAGGTGGCCGTGCACGACCACCACCCGGCGGAGCGGCACCTGCGGCTGCTGGCGGCCGACCTGGTGTTCATGCTGCCCGGGGTGAACGAGCTCGCGCGGAAGGCCGGCCACACGCTGGCCTGCGCGGAGGACGCGCAGCGGCTGCTGGAGGCCGGGGAGCTGGTGGGCGTGATGCCCGAGGGCTTCAAGGGGATAGGGAAGCCGTTCGGCGAGCGGTACAAGCTCCAGCGGTTCGGGCGGGGCGGGTTCGTGTCGACGGCGCTGCGGGCGGGGACGCCGATCGTGCCCTGCTCGATCGTGGGGGCGGAGGAGATCTACCCGATGGTCGGCAACGCGAAGACGCTGGCGCGGCTGCTGGGGATCCCGTACTTCCCGATCACTCCGACGTTCCCGTGGCTGGGGCCGCTCGGGGCGCTGCCGCTGCCGACGAAGTGGACCATCCAGTTCGGGGAGCCGATCGCCACCGCGGGGTACGCGGCGGAGGCGGCGGAGGATCCGATGCTGATGTTCAACCTCACGGACCAGGTGCGGGAGCAGATCCAGCACACGCTGTACAAGCTGCTGGTGCAGCGGAGGTCCGTCTTCTTCTGAGGAAGCGTGGGGGGGGGGGGGCGGGGGGGCGCCGCCCCCCCCCCCCCCCCCACCCCCGCCCCCCCCCCCCCCGCGGGGCGCCGCCCGGCGCGGCGCGCGGGGC
>NZ_JBHYVM010000040.1:7682-12945 GCF_042750105.1 Streptomyces sp. NPDC059443
GGGGGTCATATCACACACAACTGTTTTTACGCCTTGTGGTGACGGGTGTGCTCATATTATTTGTTGTCGCGGGGGGGGGGGGGGGCGCGCCCCCCCCCCCCCACGTCCCGTCTACCCCGCGTCCTCCGCCTTGATGCCCAGGCCCGGGAGGAGGCCCGGGAGGAGCGGGGGGAGGGTGATGTCCGGCTGCGGGTGTTCCGGGGTGCCGGATGCGGACGGGGTCGGCTGCTGGCCCGCGGGCGGGTTCAGCAGGTTGCCCGTACCGCCCAGGAGGCCACCGCCGGGGGCCGGGGTCTTCGCGGACCCGGAGGCCGCGCCCGAGGAGGGAGCGGGAGCCGCCGACGGGGCGCCCTGGGAGGGCGCCGCCTGCTGCTTGCCCGCCGGGGCGCTCGGCTTGGCGGAGGGGCCGGAGCCGCGGGTCTGTTCCGGAGGCTTGGGGAGCAGGCTCTGGAGCGGCGCCACGTCTTCGTCTATGGCCTGGAAGACCGACTCCACTTCGCCGCTCACGTCCGTGAGCTGCATGGGGAGGTTCCCCCGGAGCTTGTCCCACGCGTCGCGGTGCGAGCGGGAGAACGAGGACAGCGTCTGGATCGGGCCGAGCGAGCCGTCCCGTTCGTACGCGGCCTGGAGCAGCCGGTGGCCCTCCGAGGCATCGTGCTTCATGCCCGCGAGCGCCCGGCGGATCTCGCCGAGGGACTCGTGGTCCAGCGGGCCCAGCCGGCCGCGCTCCATCAGCCGTCGGGCTTCCGACAGGCGGTTCGAGGCCTGGTCGAGATAGAGCTCGCCCCGGTCCGAATCGTCCGCGGCCATCCCGAGCCGGATGTCCTCCATGCCCCGCTTCACGGGGTACAGGTGATCACCCGGCAGGGCGTCCGTGCTCGCAGCGGCCACGCCGCTGAAGGCCCCCGCGGCCACACCTACGGTGAGGCCGCCCGCTGCGATGCCCTTGGACCAGCGGGAGCGGGGCCGCAATTTCCGGAGCGAGGTCGCCCGGTGGGCGCCGCGGCCGGTCCGCTGTTCGGGCACTTGAGGGTCCGAGGCGGCACTGCCCCCGGCCCTCTCCTCCATCACCATGGTCTCCATGGCGGCAATGAGCTGGGCTCGTTGCACCACTTTGACCTCGGGATCCAGCACCGGGCGCGGCATTCTTTCGCCGAGCACGCTCGCCAGGGCCAACAACCGGTCGTGGTCGGCAGGTTCGGCAGGTGCCTCGGACTGCTCGGCCGCCGGGTCCGGTTCCGAAAGGTCGGACGGGGTCCGATCCTCCAGGGCCTGGGCGAAGGCGTTCGCCCGCCGGTGCGGAGTCACGTTCGCGATCACTGGCGGCACCTCCTCTCGTCATGACGATCGACTCCCCAAGGTGTCCGGAAGGTTGCCTTCCTTGAGCACATCCACCCTTTCGGGTGAGCGGCTTCGGGCAGGGCTTGTCCACAGGGAGCCTGCATTCCCCACAACGAGCGGCGCGGCACTTGGGTTACGGACGAAGGATGATCGGACCACAGCGTCGTAGGTGTCATCAATGTCATCAGGGAGGGATACCGGGTGTGAGAGGAGAGGCGGCGTCAGCGGGCGTCGTCGGGGAGGAGGCGGGCCAGCGTGCGGACCGCCCGGTACTGGAGCGTCTTGATGGCGCCCTCGTTCTTCCCCATCACCCTGGCCGTCTCGGCGACCGAGAGGCCCTGCAGGAAGCGCAGGGTCACGCACTCCTGCTGCTGCGGATTGAGTTTCCGTACGGCTTCCAGCAGGGCCGCGTTGGAGAGTGACTCCAGGACGGAGTCCTCGGGGGACCGTTCCACCTCGTTGGCGTCGAGCATTTCGCCTGTGGTGACCTCCAGGCGGAAGCGGCTCGACTTGAAGTGGTCGGCGACCAGGTTGCGGGCGATCGTCACGAGCCAGGCACCGAAGTCGCGGCCCTGCCAGGTGAAGGTGGAGATGCGGCGCAGCGCGCGCAGGAAGGTCTCGCTGGTGAGATCCTCCGCGGTCGCCTTGCCGCCGACGCGGTAATAGATGTAGCGGTACACGGTGTCGCTGTACTGGTCGTACAGGCGGCCGAAGGCTTCGGCCTCGCCGGCCTGGGCGCGCTCGACCAGGTCCATCATGCGGGCCTGGTCGCTGTCCGCGGTGGGGCGGCGGGCGGCGGGTGCGGTGGTCCCGGCGGCTGAGCTTCCGGTGGCCGCGGCGCCGGCGCGTCCACGTCTGCCCACCGTTGCTCCGCCGTCGGTCAGGGCATAGCAAGGACCGGCCGGGCCGAGTCCGGCGGGGACCGCGGCGGCGAAGGCGGGGACGGCGTACGCGGTGGGGACGAAGCCGCGCAGGTGGTCGAGGACCGTTGCGCGCAGCGTAGCCAGGCCCGAGGCGTCAACCCCGACAGGTGGGTACACGGGACTCCCAGTGGCAGAGCTTCCATCACGTGCAGTGCGGGACCGTTCACCCGTCGTGGCGACAGATGGGCGGTGGCATGCGTTTGAGGAGAATAACGCTTCGTACAGGCAGCGCTACACCCAGTTGCTCAAATCACCGGTTCCGACACTTCTGTTGCGTGTCGAGGGCATATTCAGTAGCAGTTGGTGATCAGTTCTTGATCGGTTGGATACGCGGAATGGCGGCTTCCGGGGTGGCTCGCGACCGAGTCGGGCAGCGCGGAGTGCCCCGCCGGGGGCGCGGGTAGAGGTGGGGGAATGCCTCTGTCCCGAGGGCGGGCCGGGGGTGGCGGGCCGGGAGGCCGGGCGGGGGCCGGGCAGGGCCCCGTAGCCGCTACTTGCGGCGGCGGTGCAGGGCGATCGCGGCGGCCGCGCCGCCCGCGATCGCGCCGACTCCGGCGGCGGCCGGGACGCCGACCTTCACGGCCTTGCGACCGGTCCGATAGTCGCGCAGGCGCCAGTCGTGGGCGCGGGCATGCTTGCGCAGTTTTGTGTCGGGATTGATCGCGTAGGGATGTCCGACCAGTGACAGCATCGGAATGTCGTTGTGTGAATCGCTGTACGCGGCGCAGCGCGCGAGGTCCAGCCCCTCGGCCGCGGCCAGGGCGCGCACCGCCTCCGCCTTGGCGGGGCCGTGCAGCGGCTCGCCGACCAGCCGGCCGGTGTAGACCCCGTCCACGGACTCGGCGACGGTGCCCAGGGCCCCGGTCAGGCCGAGCCGGCGGGCGATGATCGTGGCGGTCTCCACGGGGGCGGCCGTCACCAGCCACACCTTCTGGCCCGCGTCGAGGTGGGCCTGGGCCAGAGCGCGGGTGCCCGGCCAGATCCGCTCCGCCATGTACTCGTCGTAGATCTCCTCGCCGATGGACATCAGCTCGGAGACGCGGTGGCCCTTGACGATGGACAGCGCGCTGTCGCGGGCGTCCTGCATGTGCTCGGGGTCCTCGACCCCGGCGAGCCGGAACCAGGCCTGCTGCCAGGCGAAGCGGGCGAGCTCGCGGCGGCGGAAGAACTCCCGCTTGTAGAGGCCGCGGCCGAAGTGGAAGATCGCGGCGCCCTGCATGACGGTGTTGTCGAGATCGAAGAAGGCGGCGGCGAGGTCGTCGCCGGCCACGGGGAACGCGGGCTCGGCTTCGGGCTCGGCTTCCGGCTCGGGTGCGACGGCTTCCGGAGCCCCGGCTTTCCGGGCCTGGGTACGGGCAGGCGTACGGGGCTTCGTGCGAGCCCGGGCCGGCGCCGCTTCGGGGGCGTCCGGGCCCAGGGCTTCGAGGTCGTCTTCGGCCAGCGCGGTCTTGCGGGCGGCCTCGGCCGAGGCCTCGCCTGCCAGCACGCTCCGCGCGGTGGCGGAGCGCCTACGGGGGGTGAGCCATCCCAGAGCGGCCATGACGTGAGCATAGCCATTGTGTTCGGGGGTTCCCGAACCGATGGGAATCGACGGCGTGAACTCTTCGTAAGGACCGGGGCTCCGGACCGGACCGGCCGGTGCGCGGGCGCGGGAGAATGAGGACATGAGTCCTTTGCTGCGCCGTGCCGGAAAGAAGCGTCCCGAGGAGAGGGTGGTCACGCTCATCGGGAAGCCGGGGTGCCATCTCTGTGATGAAGCCCAGGAAGTGGTCGAGAAAGTGTGCGCCGAGACGGGGGCGCAGTGGGAGAAGAAGGACATTTCGCAGGACGAGGAGCTCTACCGCCTGCACTGGGAGCAGATCCCCGTGGTGCTGGTGGACGGTGAACAGCACACCTTCTGGCGGGTGAACCCTGACCGGCTCCGACGGGCATTGCAGGCTTGACCGTTCGGACAGTTACGATCGTGGGCGATTTATGGGGTCTCGGGGGCGTATCGGTGAGGAGTGTGTTCCGTTTTGCCCCCTTTGGGATTTGAACGGGTTCGGCGTGTCGGCGGTTCCCGCCCCGCGCGTCCGGGGCGCGTGACCCCGGTCACTTTGCTCGGACAAAGCGGACACAATCTTTGTGCACGCGTTCACAAAGACATAGCCTGCATTCGACGGGGTGGTCCTGGGACAAGTGGCCACCTGCAGCCCCGCTCATCCCGCAGGAGCATCGTGGCAACTGGCCGAACTCACCGACCGGCGACCCGCAGCCGAGGTATTCCCGAGGCCACTGTCGCCCGGCTTCCGCTGTACTTGCGCGCCCTCACCGCGCTCTCCGAGCGATCGGTACCCACGGTCTCCTCCGAGGAGCTCGCGGCGGCCGCCGGAGTCAACTCCGCGAAGCTCCGCAAGGACTTCTCCTACCTCGGTTCCTACGGGACCCGCGGCGTCGGCTACGACGTGGAGTACCTCGTCTACCAGATCTCCCGCGAGCTCGGCCTGACCCAGGACTGGCCGGTCGTCATCGTCGGCATCGGTAACCTCGGCGCGGCCCTCGCCAACTACGGCGGCTTCGCCTCCCGCGGCTTCCGCGTGGCCGCGCTCATCGACGCGGACCCGGCCATGGCCGGCAAGCCGGTCGCCGGCATGCCCGTACAGCACACCGATGATCTGGAGAAGATCATCGAGGAGAACGGCGTCTCCATCGGCGTCATCGCGACCCCGGCGGGGGCCGCCCAGCAGGTGAGCGAGCGGCTCATCGCGGCCGGTGTGACGTCCATCCTGAACTTCGCGCCGACGGTGCTCTCCGTGCCGGACGGCGTCGACGTGCGCAAGGTCGACCTGTCGATCGAGCTCCAGATCCTCGCCTTCCACGAGCAGCGCAAGGCCGGTGAGGAAGCGGCGGGCGGGGGGGGGGGGGGGGGGGGGCCGGGGGGGGGGGGGGGGCCGGGCCCCCGGGGGGGGCGGCGGCGCGCGCCGGCGCCCGCGCGGGGGGGCGCGCGGGCCCCGGCGCCC
>NZ_JBHYVM010000040.1:12955-77817 GCF_042750105.1 Streptomyces sp. NPDC059443
ATGCCGTGTGTGTAAGGGCGGGCCCCCCGTCCCGCCGCGGCACGCGGGGGGCGCGCCGCCAGGGTCCCGGTGGCTGTACCGGCCCCCCCGGTGTGGCCCCCCGCTGGGCGGGCCGCCGCCGTCGCGCGCAAGAGCGGCCCGGAGGGTGACGTACCGGCGGTGATGCCGGCATGAGTCTGCTCGTCGTAGGGCTGAGCCATCGCAGCGCGCCCGTGAGCGTGCTGGAGCGGGCCTCGCTGTCCGCCGATGCCAAGATCAAGCTGCTGCACGACACGCTGGCCGCGGAGCCGGCGGCGGAGGCGGCGGTCCTCGCCACGTGCAACCGCATCGAGCTGTACGCGGACGTGGACAAGTTCCACGCGGGTGTCGCCGAGCTGTCCACGCTGCTGGCCCAGCACAGCGGGGTCGCGCTGGAGGAGCTCACTCCCTATCTGTACGTGCACTACGAGGACCGGGCCGTTCACCATCTCTTCTCGGTGGCGTGCGGGCTGGACTCGATGGTGGTCGGCGAGGGGCAGATCCTCGGCCAGATCAAGGACGCGCTGGCGCTGGGGCAGGAGCTCCACACGGCGGGGCGTCTGATCAACGACCTTTTCCAGCAGGCGCTGCGGGTCGGCAAGCGGGCGCACTCCGAGACCGGGATCGACCGGGCCGGGCAGTCGCTGGTGACCTTCGGGCTGGAGCAGCTCGCGGTGCACGTGCCGGTGGAGGAGTGGGCCGCGGGGAAGCGGGCGCTCGTCATCGGTGCGGGGTCGATGTCCTCGCTGGCGGCGGCGACGCTCGCGCGGGTTGGCGTCGCCGAGATCGTGGTGGCCAACCGGACCGCCGAGCGGGCGGAGCGGCTTGCCGAGATTCTGGTTGCCTCGGGCACCGGGGTGGCGGCGTCCGCCGTGCCGATGTCTTCGGTTGCCGATGAGCTGACACGAGTCGACGTCGTCGTGTCCTGCACGGGGGCCACTGGGCTCGTGCTGACTGGGGACGATGTGGCCGCCGCGGTGGCCGTGGCCGTGGGGTCCGGCCCTGCGGGGGCTGTCCCCTACCCGCCCTTCGACCGTTCCCCGGAGCTTCGCCCCGGACCCGATGCCGGTGCGGCGCCGTTGCCGGGGGCCAGCCCCCGGACCCCCGCGCCTCAAACTCCCCCAGCTACCGCTGGGAGGGGCCCCCGGGCGGGGCTGGAGATGGCCGGGCTGGATTTGGCTGCCGTCGCACGGCTCGCGGCCGCTTCGGCCGGTGGGCGGCGGATCGCCGATGCCGGGGCCGTGCGGAGCAAGGTTGCCGTTGAGGACCGGGACGGGTGTCCCGTCGGGCTCGACGCGCTTGCCGCCGATCCGGCGCGGACCGCCGACGGGCGGGCCGCGCTGACCGGGGTGGACGCCAGCTCGCTGGAGCTCCACGGGACCTGGGCCGACCAGGGCGAGGCCGCCGCGCAGCGGCAGCCGCGCAAGGGGGCCCGTAGCCAGGTGGACGGGCAGCCCGTACGGCTCGCGCTGCTGGACCTCGCCATGCCGCGCGACATCGACGCCGCCGTGCACCGGATCCCCGGGGTCCGGCTCGTCGACATCGAGTCGCTGGCCGAGGCCTCCGCCGACGCTCCCATGGCGGCCGATGTCGATGCCGTGCGCGGGATAGTCGCCGGGGAAGTGGCCGCGTTCGGGGCCGCGCAGCGGGCCGCGCACATCACGCCGACCGTGGTCGCCCTGCGCGCCATGGCCGCCGAGGTCGTCGCCATGGAAGTGGCGCGGCTCGACGGGCGCGTACCCGATCTCGACGAGCGGCAGCGGGCTGAAGTGACTCAGACCGTGCGTCGCGTCGTCGACAAGCTCCTCCACGCGCCGACCGTGCGCGTCAAGCAGCTCGCGAGCGAGCCCGGCGGCGCCGGGTACGCCGAGGCGCTGCGCGAACTCTTCGATCTCGACCCGCAGACGGTGGCCTCCGTCAGCCGGGCCGACGAGGCTGACAAGAACCACGACTCAGGACGGGCATCATGAATCCACGTCTCGACCAGCCGCTGAGGCTCGGCACGCGGCGCAGCAAGCTGGCCATGTCCCAGTCCGGGCATGTCGCCGAGGCGGTACGGGCGATCACCGGCCGGCCCGTCGAGCTCGTGGAGATCACGACCTACGGTGACGTGTCCCGCGAGAGCCTTTCGCAGATCGGCGGCACCGGCGTCTTCGTCACCGCCCTGCGCGAGGCCCTCGTACGCGGTGAGGTGGACTTCGCCGTGCACTCGCTGAAGGACCTGCCGACCACGCAGCCCGCCGAGCTCGTCATCGCGGCCATGCCGCCGCGCGAGGACTCCCGGGACGCGCTCGTCGCCCGCGACGGCCTGACCTTCGAGCAGCTGCCCGACGGTGCGCGCATCGGCACCGGCTCGCCGCGGCGGCTGTCGCAGATCCACGCGTACGCCCGGAGCCTGGGGAAGGTCGTCGAGACCGTCCCGATCCGCGGCAACGTCGACACCCGGATCGGGTTCGTGCGCAGCGGGGAGCTCGACGCCGTCGTCCTCGCCGCCGCCGGGCTCAACCGGATCGGCCGCGGAGACGAAGCCACCGAACTGCTGTCCGTCGACAACGTGCTGCCCGCACCCGGCCAGGGTGCCCTGGCCGTGGAGTGCCTCGCGTCCGACACGGACCTGATCGCCGCGCTCGGCGAGCTCGACGACCCGTTCACGCGGGCCGCCGTGACGGCCGAACGCGCCCTGCTCGCCGCCCTGGAGGCCGGTTGCAGCGCCCCCGTGGGCGCGCTCGCCGACCTGTTGGCCGACGGGCAGAATGTCAATGAGATGCGCCTGCGTGGAGTCGTGGGAACCCTCGACGGTTCCACGCTGGTGCAGCTGTCCACCACCGGTCCCGTGCCCCAGTCGTATGACGAGGCCATGGCGCTCGGCCGCGAACTCGCGGACGAGATGCTGGCCAAGGGCGCGGCCGGTCTGATGGGGGAGCGGTCGCTTTGAACCCCACAAGCCCAACCACCTCCGCACGTGCGGCCGTCGCCGTCCACGGGCACGTCACCTTCCTCGGTGCCGGCCCGGGCGACCCCGGACTGCTGACGCTTCGTGCCGTGGAGGCGCTGGCGGCCGCGGACGTACTGATCGCGGAGCCCGAGGTGCTCGACGTCGTACGTACGCATGCGCGCGCGGGGGTGGACACGCCTCAGCTGACGATCGCTGACGAAAGGTCAACGGCCGCCGGGGTCCCGGTGATCCGAGACGCCGCCAATCTTGTCATGGAGGCCGCGCGCTCCGGCAGGCGGGTCGTGCGTGCCGTCACCGGTGACCCCGGGCTCGACGGGAACGCGGCCGAGGAGATGCTCGTCTGCGCGACCGAGGGCATCCCCTTCGAGGTGGTCCCGGGCGTCGCGACCGCCGTCGGCGTGCCCGCGTACGCCGGTGTGCCGCTGAGCGGCAAGCAGGGGGCGGACGTGCGGTTCGTGGACGCGCGCAACGCCTCGCAGCGCTGCTGGAGCGAGGTGGGCGCCAGCGACGGCACCCTCGTCGTCTCCGCCACGCTGGAGACGGTGTCGGCGGCCGCCGCAGAGCTGGTGAGCGCCGGGCGCAAGCCCGACACCCCGCTCACCGTGACGGTGGCCGGCACGACCACCCGCCAGCGCACCTGGAGCGCCACCCTGGGGACCATCGCCCAGGTGTTCAAGCAGGGCAAGATCCTTCCCTCGCCGGAGGGTTCGCGGCCCGTCATAGCCGTGGTCGGGGAGAACTGCGCCGCCGCGCGGCGCGAGGACCTGTCCTGGTTCGAGTCGAAGCCGCTGTTCGGCTGGCGCGTGCTCGTACCTCGCACCAAGGAGCAGGCCGCCTCGCTCTCCGACCAGCTGCGTTCGTACGGCGCGGTGCCCCACGAGGTGCCGACCATCGCCGTGGAGCCGCCGCGCACCCCGCAGCAGATGGAGCGCGCGGTCAAGGGCCTGGTGACCGGCCGCTACGAGTGGATCGCCTTCACCTCGGTGAACGCGGTCAAGGCCGTACGGGAGAAGTTCGAGGAGTACGGGCTCGACGCCCGTGCCTTTGCGGGCATCAAGGTCGCCGCCGTGGGCGAGCAGACCGCCGCCGCGCTGGTGGAGTTCGGGGTCAAGCCCGACCTCGTACCCAGCGGGGAGCAGTCCGCCGCCGGGCTGCTGGAGGACTGGCCGCCGTACGACCCGGTCTTCGACCCGATCGACCGCGTCTTCCTGCCGCGCGCCGACATCGCGACGGAGACGCTGGTCGCGGGCCTGATCGAGCTGGGCTGGGAGGTCGACGACGTCACCGCCTACCGGACCGTGCGCGCCTCGCCGCCGCCGCAGGACACCCGCGAGGCGATCAAGGGCGGCGGCTTCGACGCCGTGCTCTTCACCTCGTCCTCGACCGTGCGGAACCTGGTCGGCATCGCCGGCAAGCCGCACAACGTCACCGTCATCGCGTGCATCGGCCCGGCGACGGCGAAGACGGCCGAGGAGCACGGGCTCCGGGTCGACGTGCTGTCGCCGGAGCCGAGCGTAAGCAAGCTGGCGGAGGCCCTGGCGGAGTACGGGGCCGCGCGCCGCGAGGCCGCGAAGGAGGCCGGGGAGAGCGTCTACCGGCCGAGCGAGCGGCGCCCGGGGGCGCGGCGTCGCCGTACGACCTGAGGTAGCCGGTTCCACCGCGGGGGCCCGGCGCGCAGCGCGCCCGGGCCCCGCGGCGTACCCAGGCGGGTCTGAGTAGCAGCGCGGGTTCCGGGGGCCGGGCGGGCGGGGTTGAGTGGTCCCATGACCGCCTACGAGTTCGTCCCCGGCGCCGGTCCCGATCGCGACTCCGACCCCGACCGGGACCGTCGGGCCTACGTGGCCCCGCTGGCCTCCACCCTGCTGACGCTGCCGCTCGCGTTCCTGTCGCTCCTCTACGCGGGGCTGTCGCCGATGGCCTGCGACTCCTGCGGCACGGAGGCCGCCCACGCGTTCGACGCCAGCTTCAAGGTCGCATGGCCGGTGTTCTGGGTGGGGCTGCTGGCCGCGTTCGCCCTGCTGGTGTGGTGCTGGGCCCTGCCGTGGCGGACGGCCAACGCCGCCCGCCGCGTGGGCATCGCGATCGCCGTGCCCGCGGTGGTGCTGCTGAACGCGGTGGTGTTCTGGGGCCTGCTGGAGCTGCCGTAGCGGCGACGTACGGGGCGGTCGCCGAAGGCGGGGCGGGTCCGGGCCGGGGAGGGCTCTAGGCTTGTCCCGACTGCTGTCGAAGCTCGAAGAGGCGACTACAAGATGAGCGCGTACGGATCCTTCCCCGGCTCGCGGCCCCGCCGGCTGCGCACCACCCCGGCGATGCGGCGCATGGTCGCGGAGACCCGGCTGCACCCCTCGGACCTGATCCTCCCGGCGTTCGTCCGGGAGGGCATCAGCGAGCCGCTCGCCATCTCGGCGATGCCGGGCGTGGTCCAGCACACCCGGGACACGCTGCGGAAGGCCGCCGTGGAGGCGGTCGAGGCGGGGGTCGCGGGGATCATGCTCTTCGGCGTCCCGGCCGACGAGAACAAGGACGCGCGGGGCACCGCCGGCACCGAGCCCGACGGGATCCTCCAGGTCGCGATCCGCGACGTGAAGGCGGAGGTCGGCGACGATCTCGTCATCATGTCCGACCTCTGCCTGGACGAGTACACCGACCACGGCCACTGCGGGGTCCTGGACGAGCACGGCCGGGTGGACAACGACGCGACGCTGGAGCGTTACGCCGAGATGGCGCAGGTCCAGGCAGACGCAGGCGTCCACGTGGTCGGCCCGAGCGGGATGATGGACGGCCAGGTCGGCGTCATCCGCGACGCGCTGGACGAGACGGGCCACGAGGACGTCTCGATCCTGGCGTACACGGCGAAGTACTCCTCCGCCTTCTACGGGCCCTTCCGCGAGGCCGTCGCCTCCTCGCTCCAGGGCGACCGCAAGACGTACCAGCAGGACCCGGCGAACGCCCGCGAGTCGCTGCGCGAACTCGCCCTCGACCTGGAGGAGGGCGCCGACATGGTGATGGTCAAGCCGGCCGGTCCCTACCTCGACATCCTCTACCGGGTCGCGCAGTCCGTGGACGTCCCGGTGGCCGCGTACCAGATCAGCGGCGAGTTCGCGATGATCGAGGCGGCGGCGGAGAAGGGCTGGATCGAGCGCGACCGCGCCATCCTGGAGACCCTGCTCGGCATCAAGCGCGCGGGCGCGGACACGATCCTGACGTACTGGGCCACGGAGGTGGCGGGGTGGCTGCGGGCTGAGGGGTGAGGTGAGGTTGGCTTCGAACGGCGGGGCCGGGTGCGGGGGTTGGCCTTGGCTGCGGGTGGGTCGGTGGCTTTGGGGGGTGCCCGTGGGGCTCCCTCCAGTCCAGTGTCCTTCCGTGCCGGGCCGGTCCCTCAAGGGCGCTCCTGCGTCGCGTCGCTACGCGATGGCCTGCGGCCACCCTTGACCGACCGACCCGTCCCGGAACGCCACAAGACTTCCGGGATCCCCCCGGGGGATGGTCGGGGGGTCGGATACGGAGGAGCGGCCGTGGTCGCAGCCCCCGGGCCCGGTCCCGCCGGTCAGCCGACGTCCGGACGGTCGGGAGAGGCCCGCTGCCCCCGATTGGGGGCGCGGGGAGTCCGGACACCCACCCGACACCGATCGAGGACCCTTCCCGAGGCCGTCGCCCGCCAACCCGCACCAAAGGACGATGACCAGCCCCTCCCACGCTTCGAGGCGCGTCAGATCGCTACACACTGCCACTCGGCTTAGCGACTGCGGCCCGTCTGGGGCTGGCCATAGGCCGCCCACAGAGTGGGAGGGGCTGACGTCGTTGGGCGACGATCAGACCGTCCGTAGTAGGGGTACAGGCCGCAGACGGCCGCTTCCCGCACCCCCAGAGGGGCGGGTGCGGGTCTCACGTCACCTCAGGGGGCTGATCTCGTCCTCAGACTCCGAGAACTGATCGTTTGACTCCCACCCGGCCGCCAAAATGGGACAAATGCACCCCACGGGTGGGGCTGGACGTCGATGGTCCGCAGGCGCGCCCAGAGAGACGCACGGGATGGTCGTGGGCGGCCTATGCCCAGCCCCAGACGGTCGTCAGTCGCTAAGCCGAGTGGCAGTGCGTAGCGATCTGTTGCGCCTCAGGGCCTTGGAGGGGCATCTGGTCATCTTTGGGTGCGGGTTGGCGGGCGACGGCCTCGGGAAGGGTCCTCGATCGGTGTCGGGTGGGTGTCCGGACTCCCCGCGCCCCCAATCCCGACCAGGCGGCCTCTCCCGGCCGCCCGGGCGTCGGCTGACCGGCGGGACCGCCCCCGCACATCCCTGGCCATGGCCGTCCCTCCCCACTCGACCCCCCGGCCATCCCCCGGGGGGATCCCGGAAGTCTTGTGGCGTTCCGGGACGGGTCGGTCGGTCAAGGGTGGCCGCAGGCCATCGCGTAGCGACGCGACCGAAGGGAGCGCCCTTGACGGACCGGCCCGGCACGGAAGGACACTGGACTGGAGGGACGCCCCCAGGGCCCGTCAACGCCACCGCCCCACCCGCAGCACAAGCCCACCGCACCCCGCCGAGTCGCGTCGTATCCCGCTCAGGCGCACCCTGGAGGGATAGGGGCGACCCCTGGAGGTGATGCACCATGTCCACGCTGGTCGGGTGGCATGTGGAGATCGAGTTCACCGAGGAAGGCCACCGTACGAGTGCGGCGGCCATGGTCAGGCTTGGGGACGGCGAGGAGATCAGGGCGCACGGCTACGCCATGCGGCACCCCTCCGACCCGGACCAGCTCAAAGTCGGCGAAGAGATCGCCGGCGCGCGGGCGCTGATGGACATCGCGTCCCAGATGCTGCAGAAGGCCCACACCGAGATCGACGCGGCGACGGGCCGGCACTCCTATCCGCTGACCCACTGAGCGAGCCCCGCCCACGCGGCGGGGGTCAGGTCGAGTACGGGCCCGTGCGGGACCTTCGAGTCCCGCACGTGGACGGTGTGGGGGCAGGTGGCCACCTCGACGCAGTTGCCGCCGTCGCTCGCGCTGTACGTGGACTTCCGCCAGGCGACGGCCACTTCCAGGCAGTCGCCACCGTCGCTGCCGCTGTAACTGGACTTGAACCACGCGAGTTGGGTGCTCATGGATCTCCTAGCAGCCGGTTCAACAGGTCCCTGGTTTCCTCGGGGTTGAGGGCCTGTGTCCGCAGCATCGCATACCTCTGGGCGAGGATGCTGATCTCGTCGAGGTCGGAGACGACCAGGCTGCCGCGCTGGCTCTCGATGTAGGCGATGTGCTGGTAGTTCGGGGTCTCCAGCAGGACAAATGGGCCGTCCAGCGCCGGATGACTGGGGCGCTCCAGCGGCAGGATCTGGATCGAGACGCCGACCCACTCGGAGCAGACCATTAGGTGGCGGAGCTGTTCCTGAAGGACCGCCCGGCCGCCGAGCGGGCAGGCGAGGGCGGGCTCCCAGATCACGAAGCTGGCCTGCATGGGCTTCTCACGGCGTAGCGTTGTTTGTCGGTCGAGCCTGGCCGTCGTTTGGTCCGTAACCTCGCCGTCGGTGTAACGCGGGGTCCGGCTGCGGAACACCGCCCGGGCGTACGCCTCGGTCTGGAGCAGGCCCGGAATCACCTGGTTCTGGTACGAGGACAGCGCGACGGCCTTTTGCTCCAGGTTGATCAGTGGCTCCGCCCAGGGCGGGATCACATCGATCTGCGGCATGTTGCGCGCCGCGACCGTGAGCACCCCGGGGAGCCCCAGGACCTCGTCCAACAGCTCCGCGATATTCGGCATCAACGCCCGCCGCCCCTGCTCGATCGAGGCGATGGTTTCCGCGTCCAGGTTGACCAGCTCTCCGAGCTGCTTCTGGGTCAGGTTCTTGGCGATCCGGGCTGCGGCCACCATTGCGCCGACCATCTTCATCGTCGTCGCGTTCGGCCGTGCGCGTTTCCTCGGTGGCATGACAGCGGACTCCCCACCTTCGCGGCTGTACTACCCCGTGCCGACCCGTACTCATCACTGAGTACGGGTTGGCGCTCAGCAACACGTTAGTCACGTAACGCGACGATCGGCGGGTGAATCTGCATACTCAACCCGCCCTCGTGCACGAGCGCCTCTACCTGCGCTCGCCCCAAACCGTCGCAGCTGCGCGCCACTTCACACGTGACACCTTGGAGGTGTGGGGGAGGGGCGACCGCGACGGCGAGGTGTTGCTCTGCGTGAGCGAGTTGGCGACCAACGCGCTGCGGCACGGGGTCCCGCGCGGCCGGGGGTACCTGGTGCGACTGCTCGCCTTCGACGGGACCGTCCGGATCGAGGTGCACGACAGCGGGCCCGGGCTGTCGCGGATCGGGGAACGGCCGCCGGGGCGGGGGTTGTTGCTCGTGGACGCCCTCGCCGACGCCTGGGGCGTGCTGCCCCGGGCGCCGGGCAAGGTCGTCTGGTGCGAGTTCCGCCTCCGCTGACTCAGGCGGTCGTGCGGCGGCGGTGGCGGCCGGTGCCGGCGACGAGGGCCGCGCCCAGGGTCAGGGCCACGCCGGCTCCGCCGATGGCCCAGGTGGTGGCGGGGCTGCTGCCGGTCTCGGCGAGCTGGCCGCCGGTCTGGCCGCCGGTCTGCGTGCCGGTGCCGGTGCCGGTGCCGGTCTGGCTGATCGGCTGCGCGCCGCCGTTGGGCTTCGGCTGGTTGGTGTCGCCCGTGTTCGTGTCCGCGGCGACGATCGTCGACAGTCGGCCCTGGCTGGGGCTCTGCACGTACACGTGGTTCTCGCCGGACCCGAAGTCGTCCTCGGCGCCGCCGGCCGGACGCAGCACGATGTCGCCGAGCGGGGCGTCCTTGGTGAAGCGGACGCGCAGCTTGACGTCGGTGACCTGTCCGGCGGCGATCGGGTGGGTGTCTCCGATCAGGAAGTAGACGACCCCTGCGTCGCTGTAGACGTGGTGCACCCGCTGCCAGCCGTTCGGGCCGTAGACCTCGGCCTCGATGTGCTTGGGCGCCAGCTTGTCGAAGTCCGGGCGGGCCACGACGAAGGCCAGGCTGAACCGCTCCAGGGACTGCTTGCCGGTGTTGTCGACGTGGAGGGTGAGTTCCTGCCAGTCGCCGCCCGCCTTGAAGCCCCCGGCGGGCACGCCGTTCAGCGAGAGCGAGGGGCCGTCGAGAAGGACGGGGTTCGTGGGGTTGGCCTTCGCACCGGCGATGCTGGTCTCGTACCAGGTGGAGCCGGACCAGGCGTTTCCGCCGTCCGAGCGGATGCTCAGGCCTTCGGAGGACAGCTGGAAGGGGACCACGGCGGTGTCGGCGGCGAAGCTGATCCGCACGTCGATGGTGGAGACCGACTCGCGGGCGACGGACGGCTTCGTGCCGAGGCCGAAGGCGAAGTAGTGGTCGTTGTATCCGCCGATGAACGAGGCCGGCTTCCAGGACTTGTTGCCCGCCGCGTCCGTGGCGAGGTACTCGACCTTGACCTGGTCGGCCTTCAGCTTGCCCTCATCCTGGGAAAGCGTGATCCGGGGTGTGTAGTTGGTGACCTCGATGTTGGCCGAGTTGTCGACCTTCACGGTCAGCGGGGTCCAGCTGCCGTCCGCCTTGAAGCCGCCGTCCGGGATGCCAGACACCGTGACGTCGGGGCCCATGAGGATCGAGTCCGCCGGAGCGTTCTTGACCTCGGCGACCTTCTCGGCCGCCGGGGCCGGGGCCGGAGCCGGGGCGACCGGGGCGGGCGCCGGCGCGGCGGCCTGCGCGGCGGGCTGCGCGACGGCCGGGGCCACCGGCGTGACCGGGGCCGTCTCGGGCGCGGGCTTGGCCTCCGGCTTGGTCTCCGGCCCGGGGGCGGCGGCGGGTGCCGCGGCCTCCTTCGGAGCCGCGTCCGGCACGGTCGCGGCCGGCTGGTCGGCGGCCATGGCCGGGGTGGCCGCGAGCAGGGTCGGGCCGACCATCGCCGCGGCGGCCACGAGTGTCATGCGCTTGAGCTTCATTTGTTGTCCCCCTCTGCTGGCTCCGAACGGCGCACGCGCCGTCCGGCCCCCCAGCACAATTAATTTTGAACACGATCAGATTAGAGGGGGCGGTGAGGTTTGGGAGCTGCGAGAGATCACGAAAGCCTTTCTTTCAGCCGGGAGGCGGCCTGCTCAAGCTCCGATTTCGCACCGAACGGGACGATCGCCCCGCGTCCCGGGACCCGTACGCCGCCCGTCAGGGCGATGCGGGTGCCGCCGCCCGGCTCCGGGGTTGCCGCCATGCCGATGATCAGGAAGCGGCTCTGGAGCCAGCACCAGCCGGGGCGCAGGACGCCGCGGAAGTGGGCCCGTAGGCCGTACTTGCTGCGGGCCAGGGCCTCCACCCGGTCGCCCGTCATCCGGAGGACGCGGACGGTGCGCATGTCCGGCTGGAAGCGGCCGAACTCGCCTTCCAGGTCGGACATCACCGCCCAGACGGATTCGAAGGGGGCGGGGAGGGTCGCCTCCACGACCTCGGCGCCGGGGATCGCGGCGGCCATGATGCGGAGCCGACCGACGGGGTCCACCGCGTGCGTCATGAGAACCACGCCTTCCTGAAGCTCGTACGGGCCCGGTGAAGCCGGGACTTGGCGGTGCCCGGCGGGACGCCGAGCAGGGCGGCCGCGGACTCCTCGTCCAGGCCTTCGATGTCGCGCAGTACGAGGACGGCCCGGTGCGCCGGCGAGAGCCGGGCCAGGACGTCGTCGATGTCGGCGGCGAGCTGGGGGTCGCCGCGACCGGGTACGTCGGCCAGTTCGGCCGGGCGGTCGCGGGCCGCGCGCCGGGCGGTGCGGACGGCTTCGCGGACCGCGATGGACCGGACCCAGCCGTACAGGGTCTCCGGATCCCGCAGGGAGCGCAGGGCCCGGAAGACGGCGAGCAGGGCCTCCTGCGTGGCGTCCGGGCCGTCCGCGAGGGCGATCGGCACGCAGATCCGGGAGATGTACGGGGTCAGGTGGTCGAGGAGGTCGTGCAGGGCGAGGGTGTTGCCGCCCAGGGCCGCGCGGGCGAGGGCGACTCCGCGGTCGCGGTCGCGGGGGGTGAGGGGGCGGCCGGTCACCGGGCTCTCGCCAGACGGGCCGCCGCCCAGCCGAAGCCGAGGCAGGCGGGGGTGTAGAGGGCGAGGTTGAGGGTGCGGAAGGGGCTGTCCGGCGGGCTGTCGAGGAGGCCGGCGGCCCAGCCCAGGCCCGCGAGGCCGCGTACGGCCAGCCCGGCGGCGACGGCGCCCGTCACCAGGCGGGTGGCGCGGCGGGTGGCCGGGCCGCCGCGGCCGTGGGTGTGGGCGAGTACGGCGGCGGCGCCGGTCAGCGTGAGCGCGGCGAGCGGCAGGACGACGGGCGGGCCGAAGGAGACTTCGGTGCCGAGGACCGCCAGGGACAGGCTCCGCTCGTCGGCGGCGGGCCAGGTCAGGCCCGTGGCCCAGTACAGGTGGACCAGCCCGTCGGCGGCGAGCAGCGCGGCGACCGCCCGCCCGGCGCGCAGCCGGGTGGTGTCCTTCAGCGTGCCGGTCAACGGGCCGGTCAACGGGCCGGTCAACGGGCCCTTCAGCGCGCCCTTCAGCGTGTTCTTCATGGTGTGCCCCCTCGGTGGTGAAGCGCTCTGACACACCAAGGAGGGGGCACGCCGGGGAAAGGTTCCGTGTGAGCCCCGTCACGTCGGTGGCGGCGGCCCGGTCAGGCGCCGCGCCCCGGCTGCGCCGTGATCACCGCGAAGACCGCGCCCTGCGGTTCGGCCAGGACCGTCATGCGGCCGGCCGCCATGTCGAAGGCCGGGGCCAGGACCGGGGCGCCGGCCCGCGCGGCGGCGGCCTGGATCGCGTCGACGTCGTCGGCGCCGTCGGCGCCGAAGTAGGGGACCCAGTGCGGCGGGGTGCCCGGCGGGAGGTACCTCGCGTCCATCAGCCCGGCCACCGCGCGGCCGCCGACCCGCAGTTCCGTGTACTCCCCGGCCAGCGGCATCTCGAACGCGGCCGTGGTGACCGGCAGGACGGAGGTGTAGAACGCGACCGCGGCGGGGACGTCGCGGGTGTTCAGCTCGTTCCAGATGAGCGCGCCGTGCTCGTTGACGATGCCCGCGCCGCCGAAGGTGCCCGCCTGCCAGAGGCCGACGGCGGCGCCGGTCGGGTCGGCGACGACGGCCGTCCGCCCGAGGTCCATGACGTCCGTCGGACCCGTCACGACCGTGCCGCCCGCGGGGTTCCGGGTTCGTAGGGGCCGTTCATGTCGGGCACGGGGCCCTCCGCGGGGGTAGGGGCGGGGAAGGACAGCCCGCCCCTACCCGGCTCGCACCGCCCGAATCGGCCCGTCCGGGTGAGCGGCTCAGTGCAGCACGCGTTTGCCCGCGAGGAAGGCGGCGAGGTCCTGCACGTCCAGTACCCGGATCGACTCCGCGGCTCCCGGGAGCGCGTCCCGGCACGCCGTGATGTCGCGCGGGTCGGAGGTGGCGATGACCGCCTCGGGGTGGCGGGCGGCGATGACCACGACCAAGGCGTCCACCGCGTCCGGTCGTTTCTCGGGAGGGATCGCGGCGGAGGCCAGGAGGCGGCCGGCCCGTTTCGCGTCGTCCTCCGTGTGGCCCGCCAGGCATACGCCGCACGAGGGTGGAGCGGAGGCGTGGGCCCCGAAGACGACGCACTGGGGCACGGCGCGGGTCAGGGGCGTCCACTGGCCGGGACGCCAGGCCTGGGCCAGGACCGGCAGGGGGACGATCGGTGGGTGGCCGCCTTCGGTGAGGACCTTGTGCAGGAGACCGCCCGGCCTGTCACCGCGGTCCAGTGCGATGAGCATCCCCGTGTCGTACACGAAGACGGGACTGCTCACGCGGCGGATTCCCTCGCGTCGGAGGCCAGCGCCTGTGCGATGCCTGCTCGCGCGGCCGCGAGGTCGGCCTCGTCGAAGTCGTCGCCCTGACCGGGCGGCGCGGTCATGGCCTCGGTCGCCGCGATGTCCGCGTCGATGTTCGCGAAGCGCCGGGCGACGGTGACGTCCTCGTCGATCTGCCGCAGTACGGCTGCCGTGACGTACGAGGAGACGTCGAGGCCCATGGCGTCGGCATGCTCCTTGACTCTCGCGCGCAGCGCACCGTCCATGCTGATGCTGAACCGCTCCTTGGAGGCCATGCCACGAACGTAGCACGGCGTGTTACGCGGCGTCCCGGGAAAACGCGACGGCCCCCGGGGCGGGTGCGCCGGGGGCCGTCGGTCTGGTTGAAGGTCAGAGCTTCTCGGGGGTCCGGATGCCGAGGAGGGACATGCCCTTGGTGAGGGTGCGGGCGGTTAGGTCGCACAGGAACAGGCGGTTCTCGCCGACGACGAGCTCGGGCTCGGGCTTCACGACCGGGCACTGCTCGTAGAACGTCGCGAACAGCGAGGACAGCTGGTAGAGGTACGCCGCCACCTTGTGCGGGGCGTACTCGGCGGCCGCCTCGGCGATCAGCTCGCCGAAACCGTCCAGGTGCAGGCCGAGCGCGCGCTCCGCCGGAGCCAGCTCCAGCTCCGGGTGCGCGACCGGCTTGCGGTCGCCCGCCCGACGCAGGATCGAGCCGATGCGGGCGTACGCGTACTGGAGGTACACGGACGTGTCGCCGGTCAGCGAGACCATCTGGTCCAGGTCGAACTTGTAGTCGCGCGCGGCCGAGGTCGACAGGTCCGCGTACTTCACGGCGCCGATGCCGACGTACTGGCCGTTCTCGACGATCTCCTCCTCGGTCAGGCCGACCTTCTCCGCCTTCTCGCGCACGACGGCCGTCGCCCGGTCCACCGCCTCGTCCAGCAGGTCCACCAGCCGCACCGTCTCGCCCTCACGGGTCTTGAACGGCTTGCCGTCCTTGCCCAGCACGGTGCCGAAGGCCAGCTGCACGGCCTTGGTGTCCTCGTTCAGCCAGCCGGCCCGGCGGGCCGTCTCGAAGACCATCTTGAAGTGGAGGGACTGGCGGGCGTCCACGACGTAGAGGAGCGTCGTGGCGTCCAGCTCGCCCACGCGGTCGCGGATCGCCGAGAGGTCGGTGGCGGCGTAGCCGAAGCCGCCGTCGGACTTCTGGACGATCAGCGGGGTCGGGTTGCCGTCCGGGCCCTTGACGTCGTCGAAGAACACGCAGAGCGCGCCGTTGGAGCGGACGGCCACGCCCGAGTCCTCCAGCAGCTTGCAGGTCTCGGCGAGCATGTCGTTGTAGCCGGACTCGCCGATGACGTCGGGGTCCTGGATGTCCATGTCCAGCTTGTTGAAGACGGAGTAGAAGTAGATCTTCGACTCGTCCACGAACCGCTGCCAGAGGGCGAGGGTCTGCGGCTCGCCCGCCTGGAGGTCCACCACCCGGGCGCGGGCGCGGGTCTTGAACTCCTCGTCGGAGTCGAAGAGGCCGCGCGAGGCCTTGTAGAGGCGGTTGAGGCTGGACATGGCCTCCTCGCCGGAGACCTCCGCGCCGTCCTCCGCCTTGTGGTCCAGCTCGTGCGGGTGCTCCATCAGGTACTGGATGAGCATGCCGAACTGGGTGCCCCAGTCGCCGATGTGGTGGCGGCGGACCACCTTCTCGCCCGTGAACTCCAGGATCTCCACCATCGCGGCGCCGA
The DNA here is from genome assembly GCF_042750105.1 of Streptomyces sp. NPDC059443. Classification (NCBI taxonomy): domain Bacteria; kingdom Bacillati; phylum Actinomycetota; class Actinomycetes; order Kitasatosporales; family Streptomycetaceae; genus Streptomyces; species Streptomyces sp. NPDC059443. The sequence goes on from NZ_JBHYVM010000040.1 coordinate 28,451, forward strand.
TCACGGCGGAGCGGAGGTGGCCGACGTGCATCTCCTTGGCCACGTTCGGCTGCGCGTAGTCGATCACGGTCGTACCGGGCTTCGCGGCCAGCGGCACGCCGAGGCGGTCGTCGGCGGCCCGGGCGGCCAGGGTCTCGATGATCGCCCGGTCGGTGATGGTGATGTTGAGGAAGCCGGGTCCGGAGACCTCGATCTCCTGGATCAGGTCACCGGTGGGAATGGACTCGACCACGGTGGTCGCCAGCTCGCGCGGGTTGGCCTTGGCCTTCTTGGCGAGCGCCAGGATGCCGTTGGCCTGGAAGTCGGCCCGGTCGCTTCGTCGCAGCAGGGGGTCGCTCGCACCGGCGTCCGGCAGGGCGGAGGCGAGTGCGTCGGCGACGCGCTGGTTGACGGAAGAAGCGAGGGAAGGGACCGAGGCCATGAGCTGCCGTTCCTGTGAGGATGCGTGTGCCGGGTGCCTGTGCCGGGTGCGTGCCCGGTTCGACAAACCCCGAGTATCCCATGGGAGGGCTGTCCGGCATCCGAGATTTCCCGGCCGCCCAAGGGCCTTCCGCTCCACCCAAGGGCCTTCCGCTCCCCGGGAGCGAGGTCTAGGTTGCGATCATGACGTCGATCGCCCCGCGCCCGTCCGCCGGGACCCCGTTGGAGCTCCGTTGTGCGGGGGTGCCCCTGCAGGCCCTCTTCATGGCAGGGTTCGGGACCCAGGGCGTGCTGCGGCTGATCCACCCGCACGACACGGGGGACATCGTCCTGGGCGTGTTCAGCATCTCGGTCGTGGTCGCGGGGCTCGTGCTCGTGTTGTTCGTGCGCCGGCGTGCGAAGGCCCTGGGATGCGTGGTCCGCCTCGACGGGGAAGGCGTCACCGTCAAGGGCGCGCCCACCGTCCCGTGGGCCGATCTGAGCGCGGTCCACTGGGGCAAGGCCCCCGGCAAGCGGTACGCGGCCCTGGCGCCGCTGGTGTTCGTGCCCCGGCCCGGGGTGGAGCTGCCGCTGGTGCCCGGACCGCTGTTCCGCGCCCGGAGCGAAGGCCGGACCGCCCGTAACCTCAAGCGCTACGGCAGCCCCCTGGTGTTCGCGCCCGTGCAGCTCCGTACGACCGGCCCCGAGGTGCTCGCCGCCGTGCAGCGGCTCAGCCCCGACACTCCGCTCACCTCCGCCTGACGGGCGACCTCGACCAGGCAACCTCAAAGGGCCCGCTTCCGTCTGGGAGAATGGCGGAAGCCAGCATTCGAGATAGAAGGACGTGTCGTGGCTCAGAGCAGCACCGAGACCGACTGGGTCTCCCGTTTCGCGGACGAGGTCATCGCCGAGGCGGAGCGCCGAGCACCCGGCAAACCTGTCGTCGTCGCGTCCGGACTCTCCCCCTCCGGCCCCATCCACCTGGGCAACCTCCGCGAGGTCATGACCCCGCACCTGGTCGCGGACGAGATCCGCCGCCGGGGCATCGAGGTGCGCCACGTCCTGTCGTGGGACGACTACGACCGCTACCGCAAGGTGCCGGCCGGCATCCCCGGCGTGGACCCCGAGACCTACGGCCAGTACATCGGCATGCCGCTGACCGCCGTCCCCGCGCCCGCCGGTTCGGCGTACGCGACGTGGGCCGAGCACTTCAAGGCCGCCATGGTCGAGTCGCTGGCCGAACTGGGCGTCGAGTACGACCCGATCAGCCAGACCGAGCAGTACACGACCGGCGTCTACCGCGACCAGGTCCTGTTCGCGATGAAGCACCGCGCCGACATCGACGCGATCCTCGACCAGTACCGCACCAAGCAGAAGCCGGGCGGCAAGAAGCCCCAACAGAAGCCGGCCGACGAGGCCGAGCTGGAGGCCGCCGAGGGCTCGGGAGCCGCCGCCGAGGACGACGGCAGCGTCGGCGAGGGCGGGTACTTCCCGTACAAGCCGTACTGCGGCCAGTGCGGCAAGGACTTCACCAAGGTGACGTCCTACAACGACGAGACCACCGAGCTGACGTACGTCTGCACCGAGGACGAGTACACCGAGACGGTCAAGCTCAGCGAGTTCAACCGCGGCAAGCTGGTCTGGAAGGTCGACTGGCCCATGCGCTGGGCCTACGAGGGCGTGATCTTCGAGCCCTCGGGCGTCGACCACTCCTCGCCCGGCTCCTCGTTCCAGGTCGGCGGCCAGATCGTCGGCATCTTCGGCGGCGAGCAGCCGATCGGACCGATGTACGCGTTCGTCGGCATCAGCGGCATGGCCAAGATGTCCTCCAGCAAGGGCGGGGTCCCGACCCCGGCCGACGCGCTGAAGATCATGGAACCGCAGCTGCTGCGCTGGCTGTACGCGCGCCGCCGCCCCAACCAGTCCTTCAAGATCGCCTTCGACCAGGAGATCCAGCGGCTCTACGACGAGTGGGACAAGCTGGAGGCCAAGGTCGCGGACGAGTCCGTGCTGCCGGCCGATGCCGCCGCGCACGCGCGGGCCGTACGGACCGCCGCCGGTGAACTGCCGCGCACGCGGCGTCAGATGCCGTACCGGACGCTCGCGTCCGTCGTCGACATCACCGCCGGGCACGACGAGCAGACCCTGCGGATCCTGACCGACCTGGACCCGTCGCAGCCGCTGACCTCGCTCGACGAGGTACGGCCGCGACTGGACCGCGCCGAGAACTGGATCACCACGCAGGTGCCGGCCGACCAGCGGACGCTGGTGCGCGACGAGCCCGACGTCGAGCTCCTGTCCTCCCTGGACGACGAGGGCCGCGAATCGCTGCGGCGGCTCGTGGACGGGCTCGACTCGCACTGGTCGCTCGACGGGCTGACCACGCTCGTCTACGGCGTGCCGAAGGTGATGGCCGGCCTGGAGCCGGACGCCAAGCCGACGCCCGAGCTCAAGGTCGCGCAGCGCACCTTCTTCGCGCTGCTCTACCGGCTGCTCGTGACCCGGGAGACCGGGCCGCGGCTGCCCACGCTGCTCCTCGCGGTGGGGGCGGACCGGGTGCGCAAGCTGCTCGCCGTCTGAGGTTCCTCCTGTGGAAGGGCCCGTACCCCTTGGGGGTGCGGGCCCTTCCCGCGTCCGGGTTCACGTCCACGTTCACTGCGTCCTACCGATTGGTAGGTTGGCATCCGCAACGAGCTGGGCTGGTCAGGGGGAACTGGTGGAGACACGAAGCGGGCGCCGGGGCGCCGGGGCGCTGTGGGCGCGGGGTGCGGCCGCTCTGGCGGTCGTGGGCGGAGTCAGCTGGCTGCTGGCGCGCGCGGTGGCCCCGCCGGAGGGGTCCATGGAGGCGCTGACGGGGCGGGGGGCCGGAAGCCTCGCCGCTTCGGTGCTGGGCGCGGCCGCCACCGGGTCCTGGATGGCCGCGTCCGGCGCGCTCGGGATCGCGCTGATCATCGGGGCCCTGGGGACCGTACGGGGCTGGTGGCGTGCCGGCCGCCGGTCGGGGATGAGCGCCGGGAGCCTGCTGGTAGTGGGCGTGGCCGGTGTGGCGATCCTGGCGTGGGTGCGCGGGCTGCTGGCGGGCGCCGTCCCGGAAGGCTCCGTCGAGGTGCGGTCGCACCCGGGCGCCGCGGGGTTCATGGAGCTTTCCTACGGGCCCGACCTGGCCGTGATCGTGCTGCTGGTCGTGGCGGTGGCTCTCGTACGGGGCTGGCGACGGGTCGGGCGCCAGCCCGGGTCCTAAGCGATGTGCTCGCTCTCCAGGTCGCGCTGGTAGCGCTGCTTCAGCTCCGGCATCAGGCGGCGGATCATCGAAGCGCTGCGCGGGTGCACGATTCCGTGACGGTCCGAGAGGTGTATGTCCACCTGCTCCGGGGTCGGGAACTGGGAGAACTCGTCGAGGAACGCGCGGAAGACCTCGTACGCCGCCTCCGCGAACTTCACGTCGTCGATGTCGGGTTCCGACTCCGGCCCCAGCTCCGAGTCCGGCTCCGGCTCGGCGAGGTCTTCCTCGTGCCGGTCCTGGCGGGGAGCCGGGACCGGGAGCTCCTGCGGGCCCTGCTGCTCCGGGCCGGGGCCGGCCGGGGGCATGACCGGGGTCGGCTCCAGGCCGTCGACGTACTGGGGGTTGTAGCCACCCTGGTACGCGGCCTGCGGGGCGAGGGGAGCCGCGAACCAGGCGCTGTTGTGCGCGGCGGGCATGGCGGTCGGGTCCACCGCGAAGGGGGCGTGCGCCTGGGACCGCGCCGCGGCCGCGGCCTCGGTCTCGGGGCCGAAGGGCAGCCCCGGGCCCACGGCGGGGAAGCCCGCCGCCTGGGCCTGGGCCTGCATCTGCGCTTGCAGCTGCGCCTGCATCTGAGCCTGCGCCTGCGCTTGCATCTGGGCCTGCGCCTGCATCTGAGCCAGCTGCGACTGAGCCGACAGCGACTGCGCCGGCTGCGATTGAGCCGTGCCCGCGACCTCGCCCAGGGCCTCGCCCTTGGCCGTGCCGTCCATCAGGGTGCCGGGGACGACCGCGCCGCCGGCCGCGGTGAGCGCTGGGTGCGTCGGCCCCGACACCTCAGCCACCGGAGGCAGGAGGAGGGGGTCGATGCCGGCCGCGGCCAGACCCTCCGGGGCCGTCTGGGCGAGGGGGACGCCGATGCGGGCCAGCCGGAGCGGCATCAGGGCTCCGACGGGGGCCTTGCGGCGCCAGAAGCGGCCGTAGCGGGCCTGGAGGCGGGCCTGGTAGATCAGCCGGTCCTGCTCCATGCCGACGGCCTGCTCGTAGGAGCGCAGCTCCCACAGCTTCATCCGGCGCCACAGCTTGAACGTGGGGACCGGGGAGAGGAGCCAGCGCGTGATGCGGACGCCCTCCATGTGCCGGTCGGCGGTGATGTCCGCGATCCGGCCCACCGCGTGCCGGGCCGCCTCCACGGTGACCACGAACAGGATCGGGATCACGGCGTGCATGCCGACGCCCAGCGGATCCGGCCAGGCGGCCGCGCCGTTGAACGCGATCGTCGCGAACGTCAGCAGCCACGCCGTCTGGCGCAGCAGCGGGAACGGGATCCGGATCCACGTCAGCAGCAGGTCCAGCGCGAGCAGGACGCAGATGCCCATGTCGATGCCGATGGGGAAGACCAGCGAGAAGTTGCCGAAGCCCTTCTGCATCGCGAGCGCGCGCACGGCGGCGTACGAGCCCGCGAATCCGATCCCGGCGATGACGACGGCACCGGCGACCACCACACCGATCAATATCCGGTGCGTACGAGTCAGCTGCATCGCGGCCACCCGCGATCCCCTCCCCTTGTCGAGCTACGGCAGGCACAGCGTACGCGCGTACGGGTGACCGGACGTCAGCGGTCCGCCGCCGCCCGGGGAGCCGGTCCGCGCGCGACGGCTACGAGGCCGAAGGGGAAGGGGAGGCCGAGGGGGAGGGCGACTGTTCCGGCTGCTTCTCCTTGTTCGCGGCGTCGACCGAGGCCACGGCCTCCTTCGCCGCCGCGATGGCGTCCTGGAGCAGCTTCGCCTGGTCCGGGGCGTCGGCGCCCTCGTAGGCCGCACCGTTGTAGTCGAGGGTGACGACGACGTTCTGGGTGCGGGCGAGGATCGTGTTGTTGAAGAAGTCGCCGTCCTTCTTCGTGGTGAAGGTGATGGAGGTGGCCTGGTCGCCGATGCCGCCCGCCGCCTCCGGCTTCACGTTCTCCGCGCCCTCGGTGACCTTCGCCTTCTCCACCTGCTTGGCGTACTCGTCCTCGGCGCGCTTGTTGCCGGTGCCGACCGAGGCGAGCGAGTCGTAGCGGACGAGGGAGATCGAGAGCCAGCGGTACTGCGAACCCTTCAGTCCGGCTTCGTCCAGGCCGTTCCAGGTGCAGCTCGCGATGGAGGCCAGGTCGTTCGACTTGGCCGCCGTGCCGTTGGAGTCCTTCGCCTTCGGGACGAGCGACTCCACGGTCTTCGCGGAGACCGCCTTGCACGGCTCGGGCAGCTTGGCGTACACGGCCTTCTCCAGCTTCGCGGAGGGCTTGCCGCTCGGCTTGGCGGAGGAGGAGGACGCGTCGGACTTCTTGCCGCTGCCGGCGCCCGAGTCCTTGCCCGAGTCGGACGAGCAGCCGGCGACCGTGAGGATCACCGGAACGGCTGCGCAGGCGAGGACGCGGGTGAGACGCGAGGCTGATCGGTGCATGATTCCTTCAGACGTTGTGGGGCTTCGTGCGGGCTTCGTGCGGGCTTCGTGTTTCGGGCGCGGGACCCGGCAACGGTAGCCCGACCCGGCGCCCGGCTGCTGTGCGCGCCGTCACGCCGGGCGGCCGTGGCCCCCGTATCCCCCGGTCGGCGGACGCGGCTAGTCGTTGAACCGCTCGACGAGGGCCTGGGCCAACTGTCGTGCTTTGTCCTGGGTTTCGCCGCTCGGCGGGACCGCGCCGGGGAGCGCGGGCTGAACGCTGTACTCGACGGTGACGATGACGTTCGAGGTACGGAACACAATCCGGACCGTTCGCGCCTGGGCGGCGGTGGCGCCGGCCGCGCTGAGCTTGTCGTCGAGGAAGGCCTCGTTGCCGAGCCCTTCGAGCACGCGGGAGCCGAGCTCGGGCGGGGCGGAGGGGGACGGGGAGGCGGACGCGGAGGGCGGGGCGCCGGTGCCCGCGCTGGGACTCGTACCGCCGCTCGGCGAGGGGGCGGTGCTTGGGCTCGGGCTGCTGACCGGGCCGGGAAAGGGCAGGTGGGCATCGGTGAGCTGGCGGATGTAGACCTGCCGCGCCTTGTCGTCGTCGCTGGTGGTGGCCCGGTTGTACGAGACCACGCGCTCGAAGCCGACCGACAGCAGCCTGGTCTCGGTCGGAGTCTGCGCGGTCCACCGGCAGCCGACGCGCCGGTCGGCGTCGTACGAGGCGTCCGCGACGCCGGCGTAGAGCGCGTCGCGCTGCTCGGGGGTGAGGGCGTCGGCGGCCGGGAGCATCGCCTTGAGCTTCTTGGCGTCCACGGCCTTGCACGGCATCGGCAGGACGCGGTACTTGCCGGGCTGCGCGACCGCACCGGAGCTGTCGCCGGCTTTGGAGTCGCTGGTGATCCCGACCCCGCCCCCGTTGGTGCACGCGGTGAGTCCGGCCGTCAGGAAGGTCAGGACCGCGATGCCTGGCAGGACTCCACGTACCGTCTTGCGCTGCACGTTCCACCGGCTCCCTTCGGGAAATTGCGTTGCCGCGGCTGGGGCGCGGATGGAAACAATGTCTATCGCACACGCTGGTGCCGGCGCCGGTCCCCTGTCGTATTTGGGCCCATGAGCGAGGCTTTTGCGTATTCAGACTTTTCTGTGGTTAACGGGGCGTTGAGGCCGATATGTCATATGTAGAAGTGCCCGGGGCGCAGGTCCCGATCCGGATGTGGACCGATCCCGCGTCGGTCGAAGACAGCGCGATGCGCCAGCTCCAGAACACCGCCGGCCTGCCCTGGATCAAGGGCCTGGCCGTCATGCCGGACGTCCACTACGGCAAGGGCGCCACGGTCGGCTCGGTCATCGCCATGAAGGACGCGGTCTGCCCGGCGGCGGTGGGCGTGGACATCGGCTGTGGCATGTCGGCGGTGAAGACCTCCCTGACGGCCAACGACCTCCCGGGCGACCTCTCGGGCCTGCGCTCCCAGATCGAGCGGGCGATCCCGGTGGGCGCGGGGATGCACCGGGAGGCGGTGGATCCGGGGCGGCTGTACGGGTTCTCGGACAAGGGGTTCGGGGATCTGTGGGAGCGGTTCGACTACCTCGCTGACGAGGTGAAGTTCCGCCGTGAGCGCGCTTTGCGGCAATTGGGAACTATGGGCGGAGGCAACCACTTCTGGGAGCTTTGCCTGGATATGTCTGGTTCGGTATGGATCATGCTGCACTCCGGTTCCCGGAACATCGGCAACGAACTGGCCGACTTCCACATCGGAGTGGCGCGCGGACTCGCGCACAACCAGGGGCTGGTCGACCGGGATCTCGCCGTATTCCTCGCGGCCACGCCCGAGATGCGGGCCTACCGCGAGGACCTCTTCTGGGCTCAGGAGTACGCCAAGTACAACCGCGCCGTGATGATGAGCCTGTCCAAGGAAGTGATCCGCAAGCAGTTCCGCAAGGCCAAGGTCTCCTTCGAGCAGGAGATCAGCTGCCACCACAACTACGTGGCGGAGGAGCGGTACGACGGCATGGACCTGCTGGTCACACGGAAGGGTGCGATCCGCGCCGGCAGCGGTGACTACGGGATCATCCCGGGCTCGATGGGCACGGGCTCGTACATCGTGAAGGGCCTCGGCAACGAGAAGTCCTTCAACTCGGCCTCGCACGGCGCGGGCCGGAAGATGAGCCGCACGGCGGCGAAGAAGCGCTTCTCGGTACGGGATCTGGCGGAGCAGACCAAGGGCGTGGAGTGCCGTAAGGACTCGGGCGTCGTGGACGAGATCCCGGGTGCGTACAAGTCGATCGAGCAGGTCATCGACCAGCAGACCGACCTGGTCGAGGTCGTGGCCAAGCTCAAGCAGGTCATCTGCATCAAGGGCTGAGGCCGGGGCGCAGTCGTCGCAGGAGTGGAGGGGCTCGGACCGTGATCGGTCCGGGCCCCTCCATGTGATCGGTCAGTCGAGCAGCATGTCCACCGGTAGTTCGATGGTCACCCCGAGGTAGTCGGGAAGGGGGAGCGTCGTGCCTCGCTTGAAGGTTCTGCGCAGGCGGTAGCACGTGCCGCGCGGGTCCGTGTAGATCACGACTTCGTCGTGGTGCCGATCTGCGATCACGTAGACGGGGATGTCGGCCCGGGCGTAGCTCTCCACCTTGGTGCCGGTGTCGTCCGCCCAGTTCGAGGAAGTGACCTCCAGGATCATGCGGAAGACGTCGGGCCGGTAGCAGTTCTTTGCGACCTTGTGGTCCAGGAAGTCCTTCTCGACGAGCGAGAAGTCCGGGACGGCGTAGTCGTCCTCTCCGGTGGGCAGCCAGATGCCGATGCCCTGGAGGAATTCCAGGCCGGCCTTTTCGGCCCCGGCCTCGTGGAAGGCCACGGTGAGCCGGGTCAAGGTGCGGGCGTGCCGCCCGTCGGCAGGTGGTGTCACGGTGAGCCGTCCCTGGAGGATCTCCACTCGGTGCCCGGGAAGCTCCTTGGAGAGACGATCGGCGGCTTCCGCGATCGTGGTCTCGTGCTGTGTCACGGCCATAGCTTCCTCCTTGTCGAGGCTCACGCTTCCGGAGCGTAGTCGTGCCTGCCGGGATTTCGCCCGAGTTCACCCGTAAGGGTCTTCGTGGCCCCGGAGGGGGCGTCTGCCGAAGTGCCGGCCGAGGTGATGTTCGCCAACTCCCGCTGTCTTCCGTCTCGTTCGACGCAAGGAACTCCCGACTAGGGGATTGACGGGGGGAGTTGGTCTAGACCAAGGTGTGCGGCATGTGGAGATCCCGCGTGCTTCTTGCCGCGTTCGCGTCGTTGTCGCTCACCCTGGGGGCCGTTGGTACTGCCGGTGCCGTGGTGGGGGATCCGGCTCCCGCTGCCGCGGCTCAGGCCGCCGCCGGGCGGAGTGTGGGGCTGCCGCCCGTTGTTTCGCACGTGCCGACCGACGAGAAGGTCGTGTTCATCACGATCGATGACGGGTGGGTGCACGACCCCGCCGTCGCGAAGACCCTCGTCGATCAGCGGATTCCCGCGTCGCTGTTCCTGCTGCCGGGGGCGACCTCGTACGACACCTCGTACTTCACCGACCTGGTCGGGCAGGGGCGGGCGAGTGTGGAGAACCACACGGTTAATCACCCTGATTTGACCACGCTCGACGCCGCCGGCAAGGACGCGGAGGTGTGCGGGGCCGAGGACCAGCTGACCGCGACCTTCGGGCGGGCGCCGAAGCTGCTGCGGCCGCCGTACGGGGCCGTCAACGACGAGGTCCGGCTGGCCGCCAAGGCGTGCGGGGTCAAGGCGCTGATCACCTGGACCTATGACTTCACGACGTGGAGCGAGACCCCCGCCACCCCGCAGCTGCACTCCGGGGACATCGTGCTGCTGCACTTCACGCCGACGCTCGGGGCGGACCTCCAGCGGGCCCTGGACGCGGCGAAGGCCGCCGGGCTGAAGCCGGCGGCCCTCGTGCCGCACCTGAAGGCGGCCGGGATCGTCCCGTAGGGCGAGCTGGACTAGAGCTCGCGGTGGAGCTTCGTGTTCGAGGCCTGGGCGCGGGGGCGGACCACCAGGAGGTCGATGTTGACGTGGCTGGGACGGGTCACCGCCCAGGTGATGGTGTCGGCCACGTCGTCGGCGGTGAGGGGTTCGGCCACGCCGGCGTAGACCTTCTCGGCCCGCTCGGCGTCCCCGCGGAAGCGGGTCTTCGCGAACTCCTCGGTCTTGACCAGGCCGGGGGCGATCTCGATGACGCGGACGGGCTGGCCGACGATCTCCAGGCGGAGGGTCTCGGCGAGGACGCGGGCGCCGTTCTTGGCGGCCACGTAGCCGGCGCCGCCCTCGTACGTGGCGTGGCCGGCGGTGGAGGACAGGACGACCACCGTGCCGTCGCCGGAGGCGGTCAGGGCCGGGAGCAGGGCCTGGGTGACGTGGAGCGTGCCGATGACGTTGACCTCGTACATCGTGCGCCAGTCGGCGGGGTCGCCGGTGGCGACGGGCTCGGCTCCGATGGCGCCGCCGGCGTTGTTGACCAGCACGTCGCAGCGGTCGAGCGAGGCGGCGAGGGCGTCGACGGCGGCGCGGTCGGTGACGTCCAGGGGGTAGGCGGTGGCCCGGTGGCCGGCCGCCGTGATCTCGGCGGCGAGCTCTTCGATGCGGTCCTTGCGGCGGGCGGTGAGGACGACGTGGTAGCCGGCCGCGGCGAGCTGCCGGGCGGTGGCCGCGCCGATGCCGCTGCTCGCGCCGGTGACTACGGCGGTTCGGATGGAGGCCGGGGCCGTGGCCGTGCTCATGAGCTGGCTCCTCGTGTGATCGTGGACCACTTGTTCGGGTGTTCGTACGGGTGAATACCCGCCAGCATAGGCCGGTCGCGACGGCGGTCGCCGGTGGTGACGGCCGTCACCGGCCGCGCGGGGCGTACATGATCACGGCCATGCCGGCGAGGCAGACGAGCGCACCCGTGATGTCCCAGCGGTCGGGTCGGTAGCCGTCGGCGACCACGCCCCAGAGGAGGGAACCGGCTACGAAGACCCCTCCGTAGGCCGCCAGGACGCGGGCGAAGTCTCCCGAGGGCTGGAGGGTGGCGACGAACCCGTAGAGGCCCAGTGCGATGACGCCGGCGCCGATCCAGGCCCAGCCCTTGTGTTCGCGGACGCCCTGCCAGACGAGCCAGGCGCCGCCGATCTCCAGGAGGGCGGCGAGTGCGAAGAGGGCGGCGGAGCGGGCGATCAGCATGGCTGGAAGCCTACGCACGCAGATGGGGGGAGGGCTCGCCCTCATTCGTGTGATGGTCCGACCGGCGGTCGGGCGGGGTGGCTAACGTCCGCGCGTGGAGGTGGTCACGGTGCGCCGAGGTGCCGTACGGAGTGTGGTGATGGCCGGGCTGCTGGTGCTGCTCGGCGGGGCCGGTGGTGTGGGTGGTGCGGGTGCGGCCTACGCCCAGTCCGGCCCGGAGACCGGCCTGGCGTACCACGGGCGGGTCGCCCTGGTCGGCGGGAAGCTACGGATCCTGCTGGTTCCGCAGAACGACGGCCCGGCGGCGCTGGCGAACGCCACCGTACGGCTGCGCCTGTCGGCGGAGCTCGCGGACCGGCAGCAGCTGGCGGAGGGCTGCGCGCGGGTCGGGCTGCGCGAGGTGATGTGCGAGACCGGGGCGCTGCCGCCGCACGGGCGGGGGCGGCACATCGGGCTGGTGCTGGAGCTGAGGGAGCGGGCGCCGGAGGTGGTCGTGCGCGTGGACACGTGGTGGAACGGCGGCGCGACCGACCGGAACCACACCAACAACGAGCACGTGGTGCTGGCGCTGGACACGGGCGACGCGTACGCGTTCTGAGGCCCGTGGCCCCCGGACCTGGGCCCCGGGGCTACCGGCCTACGGAGCGCCGACGCCGCCGAACTCGGCGAGGGCCTCGTCCACGATCCGCTCCAGGCGGGCGTGGTGGGCGCCGCGCCAGTAGACGCGCTCGCAGTCGGAGCACTGAGCGAAGACGTCGTACGAGCGCTGCGTGCCGCGCTCCAGCCGGTCGCCGACGCTGTCCTTGTCGGCCTCGCGCAGGGTGCCGTTGCAGGCGGTGCAGCGGGTCCAGGGGGCGAGGTCGGGGGCGAACCGGCCCAGGATGTCGCGTACTTGCTCGTCGGGGTTGTCGCTGTAGACGTAGGCGCCGGCGAAGAGCTCGCGGCGCCGCAGCAGTCCGCGGTCGCGGGAGAGCAGGACGCGCTGCTCGGCGGCGGAGCGGGTGGCCAGTGCCGGGTCGCCGATGTCCTCGTTCTCGTAGGCCGCGTCCACGCCGAGCAGGCGCAGGCGGCGGGCGAGGGTGCCGAGATGGACGTCGAGGAGGAAGCGCAGCGGGACGGTGCCGGGAACGCCCGGGACCTGCTGGGGGCGGTCGACGCCGAAGACCTCGACGGATTCCCCGGCCCGGGGCACGTGGGAGACGGGCGCCTCGGCGCCGTCGACGAGGATCCGGCCGACCTCGGTGAGCGGGATGCCGGCCGATTCGACGACGTGGCCGAGGCTGGAGGCGCCGTCGGTCGTGGTCGGCACGCGCGTGCCGCGCCGGCTCGGCGCGGCGAACACGTGCAGTTCGGGGGCGAGGGTGAGCTGAATCCCGGGTCCGTTCACGGGGCCAGCATGCCATTGCGGGGCGGGCCCCGGCAGGGGTTTTAGGCGACGCCCCGGCCCGCGCTCTACGGGGTCGCCGCGGCCCGGTCGTGGAGCTCGCGATGGGCGCTGACCTCGTCGAAGTGGTTCTCGGCCCACTGCTTCAGGGAGGAGAACAGGCAGCCGAGGCTGGAGCCGAGCTCGGTGAGCCGGTAGTCGACGCGGGCCGGGACGGTGGGGGTGACGGTGCGGGTGACGAGGCCGTCGCGTTCGAGGGAGCGGAGGGTCTGGGTGAGCATCTTCTGGCTGACGGCGGGGATCTTGCGGCCGAGGTCTCCGTAGCGCAGGGACTGGTCCTCGGCCTGGGCGAGGGCGCTGAGGATGAGGCCGACCCATTTGTCGCTGATGCGCGCCAGGAGCTGGCTGGTGGGGCACTCCTTGAGGAAGGCGTCGTAGGCGGCGCGCGCCTCTTCGCGGCGGTCGGCGGCGGTTCGGGTGGCCATGGGTGCTCACTTCCGGGTGGGGTACGCACCCCGAAGTGCGTACTTACGAATCGACAGTACCTCTCCTTAGGTTAGTGCTCATCGGAACGCACCGATTGAACGCGCCGATTGAACGCACCGACCAGCGAGCGGGAGAAACGATCATGAGCAACAGCGACACGAACCAGACCATGAAGGCCGTGGTCGTGGACGGTTTCGGCGGGCCCGAGCGGATCGAGGTCGTACGGGTGCCGGTCCCGCGGCCCGGCGCCGGACAGGTCCGCGTCCGGGTCCTGGCGGCCGGTCTGAACCCGGTCGACGGCGCCGTCCGCGCCGGGGTCTTCGGCGGCGAGGGGCAGCGGCTCGGCTTCGGCTGGGACGTGGCGGGCGAGATCGACGAGCTCGGCGAGGGCGTCGCGGACCGGGCGGTGTCCGACCGGGTGGTGGGCCTGCACTACGGCCCGGTCAAGCCGCTGGGCACGCACGCGCAGTACGTGGTCCTCGACGCCTCCGCTACGGCGCCGGCCCCCGCCTCGGCCGACCCGGTCGCCGCGGCCGCGCTGCCCCTGAGCGGGCTGACCGCCGCCCGTGCGGTGGACCTCCTGGGGCTCGCCGCGGGCTCCTCGGTCCTGGTCACCGGGGCGGCGGGGGTGGTCGGCGGACTCGCCGTGCAGCTGGCCGCCCGGGCCGGGTACGTGGTGACGGCGCTGGCGGGCGAGTCGGACGAGGCCCTCGTACGCTCCCTCGGCGCGGCCGCCTTCGTCCCGAGGGGCTCGGCCCCGGCCGGCCCGGTGGACGGGGTGGTGGACGCGGCGGTACTGGGCGCGGCGGCCCTGGCCCACGTCCGCGACGGCGGGGTCTACGTGGGCCTGCGCCCCGGCGGCGCCCCGGCGGCGGAGCGGGGCGTCCGCGTGGTGGAACAGGAGGTCGCGGCGGACGGCGAGCACCTGGCCCGGCTGGTGGCGCTGGTCGACGCGGGGGAGCTGACGCTCCGGGCGGGGGAGACCTTCCCCCTGGCCGAGGCGGCCAAGGCCCACGCCCGCCTGGCGGAGGGCGGAGCCCGCGGCCGCATCGTCCTGACGCTGTCCTGAGGACACCGGCTCGACGGCACCGGCCCGGCGGCGCCGGGGGACCGGCAGACGTCAGTACCGGGTGCCCATGGCCTCCCGGACCTCGTCCAGGGTGGCCTCGGCGACCGCGTTCGCCCGCTCGTTGCCCTCGCGCAGGATGCGGCGTACGTGGCCCAGGTCGCGGGCGTACTCGGCGCGGCGGGCCCGCAGCGGGGCGAGGTGTTCGTTGACGGACTCGGTGACGACCCGCTTGAGCGCGGCCGCGCCGCCGTCGCCGATCTCCTCCGCGACCTCCTCGGGGGTGCGGCCCTGGCAGAGCGCCGCGAGAAGCAGCAGGCTGCCCACCTCGGGCCGGGCGGCCGGATCGTAGGAGATGTGCCGCTCGCCGTCGGTCTTCGCGCCCTTGATCAGGCGGGCGGTCTGGTCCGCGGTGTCGGCGAGGGCGATGGAGTTGCCGCGGGACTTGCTCATCTTGGTGCCGTCGGTGCCCAGCAGCAGCGGCGCCGCCGAGAGCAGGGCCTCGGGCTCGGGGAAGACCTGGCGCCCGTCGCGCCCGTAGCGGTCGTTGAAGCGGCGGGCCACCGTCCGGGTGAGCTCCAGGTGGGGGAGCTGGTCCTGGCCGACCGGTACGAGGTTCGCCTTGCAGAAGAGGATGTCGGCGGCCTGGTGCACCGGATAGGTGAACATCAGGCCCGAGACCGCCGCCTGGCGCGAGTGCTCGATCTCGTCCTTCACGGTCGGGTTGCGCCGCAGCTCGGCCACCGAGACCAGGGACAGGAACGGCAGCAGCAGCTGGTTGAGGGCGGGCAGCGCGCTGTGCGCGAAGACGGTGGAGCGCGCGGGATCGATCCCGGCGGCCAGGTAGTCGAGGAGCAGGTCCTCCACGTGCTCCGACAGCCGCTCGGCGACGTCCCGGTCGGTGAGGACCTGGTAGTCGGCGATCACCAGGAAGGTGTCCACGCCGGCGTCCTGGAGCCGGACCCGTGACTGGAGGGTCCCGAAGTAGTGGCCCAGGTGCAGTCTGCCCGTGGGCCGGTCCCCGGTCAGGACCCGGAACCGCCCGGGATCCCGCCGGATCTGCTCTTCCAGTTCCGCGCTGCGGCGCCGGGCCCCGCCGATGATGTCCAGGGGGGTCTGCTCGGTGGTGTCGGCGGTCTCGGTCGTCGTCTTCGCCGTCGTGGTCGTCATGCGTGCTCTCCTGCTGCTCGGTCGAAGACCGCCGAACGGGTCGGCCGGCGACGGCGGCAGCGTACGAGCGCATACCGGTGGGCCGTCCGTTCGGCGGCCCAGGGGTACGTGAATGCCGTGGCCGCTCCTAAGAGGAGCGCCACCAGCAAAGGCAAGACATGTCAGACATGCTTCGAGCGTAGCGAATCGGCGCGGCCCGCACCGCCGTCCCTTCGGCCTCGATCACCGGGCCCAATGGCCGGATTTCGACGGGTCGAGGGTGACGCAGAGGACGAGGCCAAGGATCTCCTGCTCACGCTGGGCCTGTGGTGGCCGGATGCCAATTCCGGCACCCTGCGGCACGCCGCCGATGCCTGGCGGACCTTCGCCGACGCCGTCGACGACGTACGTACGCCCGTCAACAACGCGGCCTCCTCGCTGATCACCAACAACTCGGGTGAGGCGATAGAGGCGTTCGGGACCTTCTGGGGACGGTACGCCAAGGGCAACGAAGCTGGCTGGCTCAGCGACCTCGCCAAGTCGTCCCGACAGATGGCCGAGGCGCTGGACAAGTTCGCCGGGGCCGTCGACGACGCCATCAACAAACTCTGGACGCAGATCGGCATCGATGCCGCGATCATCGTGGGTGGCATCGCGCTGGCCTTCGTGACCGCGGGTGCTGCCGCGGGTGCTGCCGCCCTGGCCACCGAGGCCCTCATAGAATTCGGCGCCACGATGGGTGTCGCCATCACCACCGCGGTCGCCGAGATCGCCGCAGGCACGCTGGTCGCGGCTGTCTTCGGCAGCATTGAGTCAGTCACCATCGACCTCGCGGTCGCCCAACCCCTGAAGATCGCCACAGGCATGCAGAAGGGCTTCAGCCTCGACGAGGTCAATGCCGCGGCCGAGGACGGCATGATCTACGGCGGGGCGTTCGGCGCCGCCGGTGGTGTGGCGAAGGCCGGCATCGAGGGGAGCCTGTTCACCAAGGCCGACGGTGTGCCGCTGATGCTGCGGCCGCCGACGCTCCGCCCCGACCTGGTCGAACTCGGGCCGGCGGCCCGGCAGTGCAAGAGCGCCGCCTCGGACGGCATGCGCCTGGTCTACCCCGTTCCTCAGCCCGGCGAGCCCGTCCTGCCGGTCAAGGGCGCCCGCTGGCCGCTCGAATGGGACGGCAAGCCCGACGGCGTCATGACCATCACCGACCCGGTCTCCGGTGTCGTGCGTACCTTCAATACCCCCTCCCTTCCGGCACCTTCGGTGTCTTCCACCTCCCCCTGGACAGCTGGCACGACCACAACGGCGCCCGCATCGACATCGAGCGCACGCACGACGGCATCCCCACCGCGCTCCGCCACTCCGGCGGCTACTACCTCGCCGTCGACACCCAGGGGCCGCGCATCACCGCCCTGCGCCTGCTGGACCAGGCCCCGTCGCGGTACGAGCCGTCGCTGGGCGAGGACGCCGGTACGGTCGTGATGCGGTACGGCTACGACGAGGCTGGCAACCTCACCGAAGTCGTCAATTCCAGCGGTGAGCCGCTGCGTTTCACCTACGACGCCGAAGGACGGGTCACCTCGTGGACCGACCGGAACGGCACTTCCTTCGCGTACGTCTATGACGCCCGTGGTCGAGTCGAGCGCACCGAAGGCAGACACAGTGGGCACCGAGGGGCGACAAGCGCCTCTCGGTCACGGACCCGCTGGGCCGTACGACGCGATACGCCTATGACGGCGCGGGCAACCTCGTCGCTGTCACCCTGCCGGACGAGTCCGCCGCCCGGGCGACGTACAACGCGTTCGGCCAACCGACCGAGGTCGTCGAACCTGGTGGTTCCACGTGGCGGCACACCTACGACGAACGCGGCAACCTCCTCACCACGACCGATCCACTCGGCGCCGAAACGCGCCGCACGTACGACGCGAGAGGTCATCTGGCGACCGCCACCGACGCCCTGGGCCATACCCGCACGGTGACATCGGACGCGGCCGGGCTGCCCGTCGCCGTCACCGACGAACTCGGACACACCACGGTGGCGCGCAGGGACGCCTTCGGCCGCATCGTCGAAGTGGTCGACCCCTTGGGCCGGACCAGCCGCATGGCCTGGACGACCGAGGGCAAGCCGACGTGGCGCGAGTACGCGGACGGCAGCCGGGAGTCCTGGACCTGGGACGGCGAGGGAAATCTGCTCACCCACACCGACCGGGCGGGCAATGTCACCCGCAACACTGCCACCCATTTCGACGTCCCGGCCAGCCGCACGGACCCGGACGGCGCGGAGTACACCTTCGCCTACGACACCGAACTCCGACTGGCCGAAGTTTCCAACCCGCAGGGTCTGACCTGGTCGTACACGTACGACGAGGCAGGCCGGCTGGTCGCCGAGACCGACTTCAACGGCCGGACGCTGACGTACGCACATGACGCGTCGGGCGCCCTGATATCCCGCACCAACGGCGCGGGCGAAACGCTGCGCTTCACCAGGGACGCGCTCGGCCGCGTCATCGAACAGCGCACTGACACAGGTGACGCCACCACGTACGCCTACGGCACATCGGGTCATCTGATCCACACGGCCAACGCGGACGCAGAGGTCTCCATCGAACGGGACGCCCTCGGCCGGACACTCAAGGAGACGGTCAACGGGCGCACGACCTCCTACGCCTACGACGTGCTCGGCCGTGTCCTCCGGCGAACCACGCCGTCCGGTCTGAGCTCCGACTGGAGCTACGACCGGACCGGTCGCCCCATCGGACTCACCACTGACGCGGGCTCGCTGGGCTTCACCTATGACGCTTCCGGGCGCGAGACCCAGCGCCACCTCGACGATGGCGTCACGCTCACCCAGAATTGGGACATCGCCGACCGCCTCAGCGAGCAGAGCATTTCATGCCGTGCGGACGGGACCGACCGCCTCGTCCAGCACCGCAGCTACGCCTATCGCGAGGACGGGTACCTCACCGAGATCCGTGAACTGACTTCAGGGACACGCCGATTCGACCTTGACGCGATGGGCCGTGTCACGGGCGTGCGCGCCCATGGGTGGACGGAGACATACGCCTATGACGTGTCGGGCAACCTCACCCATGCCGCGGCACCCGCCCATGAGTCCGCCGGTGTCCGCGAGTTCAGCGGCACCCTGATCCGCAATGCCGGCCGTACGGCCTACGAACACGACGCCCAAGGCCGCCTGATCCGCAAGTCGCGCAAACTCCTCAACGGTCAGCGGCTGACGTGGACGTACACCTGGAACGCGGAAGACCGCCTGACCGAGGCGGTGACACCGGCCGGCGAGCGCTGGCAGTACGCCTACGACCCGCTGGGCCGCCGAATGTCCAAGCAACGCTTGACGGACGACGGATCGGCCGTCGATCGCACGGACTTCACCTGGGACGACACCCGTCTGGCCGAACGGCAGACATCCCGAGGCCGCGCGACCACTTGGGACTACGCTCCTGGCGCCCATCGTCCACTCACCCAGACCGACCACGAGCCGTTGATCCGTGAGGCGGGTGTGTCCCTGCTGGCCAAACTGGCTCAGGAGACATCCACCGACTTCAGCACCCGCTTGTGTGCCGTGATCACTGCTTTTCCGAGGAGTTGGAATTGATGGAGAAGGTGGCGTGTGTACATTGCGGCCAGGATTGGGTGCGATGTTACAAGCGTAAGGATTCTGGCCAGATCTTCTTCATGTGTCCGGAGTGTGAATCACTGTGGCTAAAGGAAGAGGATTTGCACGATGAGACGGATATGTACCTGAGTGAATTTCTTCTCACGGGAGACTCCGCGAAGGACTGGGAAGCGATCGTCCTTGTGTCGAACCCGTAACCCACCTGCTGCCTGGTCAGCTCAGGGCCAGACCAGGCAGTACGGCTGGTGGCCGGCCTCGTGGAGGCGGTGGGAGAAGTCCTGCCACTCGTGGAGCAGCTGGTAGACGTTGAAGGCGTCGCGGGGGCCGCCGCGGTCCGGGACCGTGGACCAGATGAAGGCGGCCGCGCCGACCGACTCCTCGCCGATCCCGCGCAGCGGGTCGACCACGGTCATCGGGAGTTTGACGACCGCGTAGTCGGGGTGGAGGACGACCAGCTCCAGCGGGGGCACCTTGTGCAGGGGTATGCCCTCGATGCCGGTCAGGACCATCGCCGCGACCGTTTCTGGCTTGATCTTGCTGAACAGGCCGCCCATGCCTAGCTCGTCGCCGCCGAGCTCCTCCGGCCGCATCGTCACCGGGACCCGGGCGGCGGTGGCGCCGTCGGGCGCGCCGAAGTACTTGTACGTCACGCCCATGCCGCGGCCTCTGGGGAGGCCGTCCGGGTCCTGCGTGGGGCCCGGTACGGGCTCCGCGGCGTCCGTGACGCGGCGGCGGTGCTTGCCGCGGCGACGTTCGCGGGCGCGCTGCGGATCGAGGTCGTCCGTGCCCTCGCCCGGTCCACCACCGCGTTGCATATCTCCACCCGACTGGTCTTGCCTGCCCCGGCCCCGCGGCCCCCGCCACGCAGCCTGATCATCATGGCAGTGACCTCCCCCGGGGCGGCGCGGTGAAACGCCCGTCCGCAAGTCAGTCGCGGCCTCTGAGACCATGGCTGGTGTGAGCTACCCGTACCCGTATGAAGCCAAAGTCTCGCAGACTCTCTTTGACCGCGCGTCCCTCGTGACGCCTGGCGGCGTGAACTCTCCCGTGCGCGCCTTCCGCGCCGTGGGCGGAACGCCCAGGTTCATGGTGTCCGGTACCGGTCCGTACCTGACCGATGCCGACGGGCGCGAGTACGTCGACCTGGTCTGCTCGTGGGGGCCGATGATCCTCGGTCACGCCCACCCGGCCGTGGTGGAGGCCATCCAGGCCGCCGTCGTCCGCGGCACCTCCTTCGGTACCCCCGGTGAGGGGGAGGTCGCGCTCGCCGAGGAGATCGTCGCGCGGATCGAGCCCGTGGAACAGGTCCGCCTGGTGTCCTCCGGCACCGAGGCGACCATGTCCGCGATCCGCCTCGCCCGCGGGTTCACCGGCCGCGCCAAGATCGTGAAGTTCGCCGGCTGCTACCACGGGCACGTGGACTCGCTGCTGGCCGCCGCCGGTTCCGGGCTCGCGACCTTCGCGCTGCCGGACACCCCGGGGGTGACGGGCGCGCAGGCCGGGGACACGATCGTGCTCCCCTACAACGACCTCGAAGCGGTACGGGCGGCCTTCGCCGCGCACCCCGGCGAGATCGCGTGCGTGATCACCGAGGCCGCGCCCGGCAACATGGGCGTCGTGACCCCGGGCGAGGGCTTCAACCAGGGCCTCGCCGACCTGTGCCGGGCGAACGGCGCCCTGTACATCTCCGACGAGGTCATGACGGGTTTCCGTACCTCCCGGGCCGGCTGGTACGGCGTGGACGGGGTCAAGCCCGACCTGATGACCTTCGGCAAGGTCATGGGCGGCGGCTTCCCGGCTGCGGCGTTCGGCGGCCGCGCGGACGTGATGGGCCACCTGGCTCCGGCCGGTCCGGTCTACCAGGCGGGCACGCTCTCCGGTAACCCGATCGCGACCGCCGCCGGTCTCGCGCAGCTGCGGCTGCTGGACGAGGCGGCGTACGTCAAGGTCGACGCGGTCTCCAAGGAGATCCAGGGGCTGGTGACGGCCGCGCTGACCAAGGAGGGCGTGGCGCACCGGCTGCAGACGGCCTCCAACATGTTCTCGGTGTTCTTCACCGAGAACGAGGTCCGCAACTACGACGACGCGAAGACCCAGGAAGCGTTCCGCTTCAACGGCTTCTTCCACTCGATGCTGGCGCAGGGCGTCTACCTGCCGCCGTCGGCGTTCGAGTCGTGGTTCGTGTCCACCGCCCACGACGAGAAGGCGATCGAGCGCATCGCGGCCGCGCTGCCGGCCGCCGCCCGAGCCGCCGCGGAGGCGACCGCATGAGCGAGATCACCGTCGTCCACGTCGTGCGCCACGGCGAGGTGCACAACCCGGAGGGGGTCCTCTACGGCCGCCGCCCCGGCTACCACCTCTCCGACCTGGGCCGCAAGATGGCGGACCGGGTGGCCGAGCACCTGGAGGGCCGGGACGTGACGTACGTCGTGGCGTCTCCGCTGGAGCGCGCGCAGGAGACCGCGGCGCCGATCGCCAAGTCGCACGGGCTGGACCTGGCGACCGACGGCCGCCTCATCGAGGCGGGCAACGTCTTCGAGGGCAAGACCTTCGGGGTCGGCGACGGCGCGCTGCGCAAGCCGGAGAACTGGAAGCACCTGACGAACCCGTTCAAGCCGTCCTGGGGCGAGCCGTACGTGGAGCAGGTCGTCCGGATGATGAGCGCGATCGAGACCGCCCGTGACGCCGCCCGCGGCCACGAGGCGGTGGCGGTCAGCCACCAGCTGCCGATCTGGATCGTACGGAGCTTCGCGGAGAAGCGGCGGCTGTGGCACGACCCGCGCCGCCGCCAGTGCACGCTGGCTTCGCTGACCTCGTTCACGTACCAGGGCGACAAGCTGGTGTCGGTGGGCTACAGCGAGCCGGCCCGGGACCTGGTCCCGGCGCACCTCCTCGCGGGGGCGAAGCCGGTGAAGGGCAAGTCCAAGGCGTTCGGGGCCTAGGCATCGCCGCAGCCTTGTCCTAATTTCATACAAAATGATCGGGAGTTGTCGCGTGGCGCGGCAGCTCCCGGCCGTATGTCCGCTTATGTGACTTTCATGAGCGATGTGCGCGACTTCAGTCGCAGGGGAGCGATCGGCCTCGGCCTCGGGGCCGCCGCCGCGATGGGTATCGCGGGGTGCGGCTCGGTCGGAGGCCCCGACCAGGGCAGCCCGGGCCCGAAGACGGTCGAGGGCGGCGCGACCCCCAAGCCGGGCAAGCCCGCGGTCAGGCTGATCGGCGACGGCTCCACCGCCGACACCGGACCGCAGCCCCACCAGCCGCCCGCCCCCGTACCCCTCCAGCCGGGCGAGACCCCGCCCCAGTTCGTGGTGTTCAGCTGGGACGGCGCGGGCGAGATCGGCAACGGCCTCTTCCCCCGCTTCCTCAAACTCGCCAAGGACCACGGCGCGGGGATGACCTTCTTCCTCTCGGGCCTCTACCTCCTGCCCGAGTCGAAGAAGGAGCTCTACCGGCCGCCGAACAACCCCGTCGGCGCCTCCGACATCGGCTACCTCAAGGACGAGAACGTCCGCAACACCCTCAAGTACGTGCGCGAGGCCTGGCTGGACGGCCACGAAATAGGCACTCACTTCAACGGCCACTTCTGTGGCGGCTCCGGCTCGGTCGGCAAGTGGACCCCGGAGGACTGGCAGAACGAGATCGACCAGGCCGTGTCGTTCGTCACCAACTGGCGGACCAACACCGGCTGGACCGACCTCGAACCGCTGCCCTTCGACTACCGCAAGGAGCTGACCGGCTCCCGCACTCCCTGCCTGCTCGGTCAGGACAACCTGCTGCCGACCGCCCGGAAGCTGGGCTGGCGCTACGACTCCAGCTCGCCCGGCGGCCTCCAGCAGTGGCCGGTCAAGCGCGGCGGCCTGTGGGACCTGCCGCTCCAGTCGATGCCGTTCCCCGGGCACTCCTTCGAAGTGCTGTCGATGGACTACAACATCCTCGCCAACCAGTCCAAGAACACCACCAGGGGCGTCGCTTCCAACTACCCGGCCTGGCGCTCCCAGGCCACCGCCGCCTACCTCGGAGGCTTCAGGCGGGCCTACGAGACCAACCGCGCGCCGCTCTTCATCGGCAACCACTTCGAGGAGTGGAACGGCGGGATCTACATGGACGCCGTGGAGGAGGCGCTCAAGGGGATGGCGGACAAAAAGGACGTACGGCTCGTATCCTTCCGGCAGTTCACCGACTGGCTGGACGTCCAGGACCCCAAGGTTCTGGCCAGACTGCGCACGTTGGATCCCGGCCAGTCGCCGACCGGTGGCTGGGCCACGTATCTCGCGGGCGCCTGACCTGACCTGACCAGCGGCTTAACACACCTTCGGGGGGCGCGGAAGATCGGCAAAAGGCTCATGCGAAACTTTTCACATGAGCCTTAGCCGCGCGCGTGCCCGTCGACGAAGCCGCCGCTCGACCAGCGGCCGCGCCATCCTGCTGACCGCGGTGACCCTCGCGAGCGCCCTCACCCTTACGGCGTGCGGAGATTCGGGCGGCGGCGGTGGCAAGGCCTCCGGTTCCGCCGGAGGCTATGTGACCGGTTCCAACGGCGTCTCCACCGTCGCCAAGGCGGACCGGGTCGACGCCCCCAAGCTCGACGGCGAGACCGTCGACGGCAAGACCCTGGACACCACCACCCTCAAGGGCAAGGTCGTCGTCCTCAACGTCTGGGGCTCCTGGTGCCCGCCGTGCCGGGCCGAAGCCGCGAACTTCGCCAAGGTCTCCAAGGAGATGGCGGACGCCGGCAAGGACGTCGCCTTCGTGGGCATCAACACCCGCGACAACAGCAAGCAGAACGCCGTCTCCTTCGAAGAGACCTACGGGATCACCTACCCGAGCCTCTACGACCCGGACGGCAAGCTGATCCTGCGCTTCCCCAAGGGCGCGCTGAACCCGCAGGCCATCCCCTCCACGATCGTCCTCGACAAGGACGGCAAGATCGCCGCCCGTACCCTGGCGGCCGTCAACGAGGAGCAGCTGCGCTCGATGATCGAGCCCTTCCTCGCGGAGAAGTGACCTCGTGGTCACCGAGCTCTCCCAGGTCGTCCTCGCCGCCGAATCGACCGGCGTGAACACGACCGTCCTCAACGGCGCCCTGCTGCTGGCCCTGCCGATCTCGCTGCTCGCCGGGCTGATCTCCTTCTTCTCGCCCTGCGTGCTGCCGCTGGTCCCGGGCTACCTCTCCTACGTGACCGGCGTCGGCGGAGCCGACCTCGCCGAGGCCCGGCGCGGCCGGATGCTGGCCGGCGCGAGCCTGTTCGTCCTCGGCTTCACGGCCGTGTTCACCTCGACCGGCGCGCTGTTCGGCTACTTCGGGCGGACCCTGGACGCCAACAAGGGGATCATCTCCCAGGTGCTCGGCGGGCTGGTGATCCTGCTCGGCCTGTTCTTCATGGGCGCGATCCCCGGCCTGACGATGCGGGAGTTCCGCTTCCACAAGAAGCCGGCGGTCGGCCTGATCGGCGCGCCCGTGCTCGGGGTGCTCTTCGGCCTCGGCTGGACCCCCTGCATGGGCCCGACCCTCGCGGCCGTCGGCACCCTCTCCCTCGACCAGGCGACCGCGGGCCGCGGCGCGCTGCTGACCGTCGTGTTCTGCCTGGGACTGGGACTGCCCTTCATCGCCACCGCCCTCGCCTTCCGCAAGGCGCTCGGCGCGTTCGGCTGGGTGAAGAAGCACTACGCGTGGGTGATGCGCATCGGCGGCGGCATGCTGATCCTGACCGGCCTGCTGCTCGTCACAGGAATGTGGAGCAGCATCGTCAGCGACATGCAGAGCTGGACCCAAGGCTTCACGGTGGGGATCTGAGGACTACACGGACATGAGTACGACCGACAACGCGCCCTCCGGGGCGCCGCAACAGTCCGCCGAGGATTCGGCGGAGGCCTCCGCCGAAGCGGCCGCCGGCGCGCAGCTGTCCACCGCACCCCTGGAGGACGCCCCCGGCGCACCCGTGGGCATCGGTGTGCTCGGCTGGGTCCGCTGGTTCTGGCGGCAGCTCACCTCGATGCGGGTGGCGCTGATCCTGCTCTTCCTGCTGTCGCTGGCTTCCATCCCGGGCTCGCTGGTCCCGCAGAACCAGGTCGACCTGATGAAGGTCGCCGTCTGGAAGAAGGAGCACGCCTCCTGGGCGGGCGTCGCGGAGAAGCTCCAGCTCTTCGACGTCTACACCTCGGTGTGGTTCTCCGCGATCTACCTGCTGCTGTTCATCTCGCTGATCGGCTGCATCCTGCCGCGCTCCTGGCAGTTCGTGGGCCAGCTCCGCGGCCGCCCGCCGGCCGCGCCGCGGCGGCTCGACCGGATGCCCGCGTACACGACGTGGCGTACGGACGAGTCCCCGGAGCAGGTGCTCGCGTACGCCGGGACCCTGCTCGGTGGCCGGCGCTTCCGTACGGAGGCGGGCAAGGGGTCCGTCTCCGCCGAGAAGGGCTATCTGCGCGAGGCCGGGAACCTGGCCTTCCACATCTCGCTGATCGTGATGCTGATCGCCTTCGCCTGGGGCCAGTACCTGAAGTCCGAGGGCGGCAAGCTCGTCCTGCGCGGCCAGGGGTTCTCGAACACGCTCACCCAGTACGACGACTTCAAGTCCGGCAGCCTCTTCGACCCCGAGGACCTGCCGCCGTTCTCCTTCACCCTGGACAAGTTCGACGCCACCTACGAGCGCAGCGGCCCGCAGAAGGGCACCCCGCGCGACTTCAAGGCGTACGTCACCTTCAGCGACGGCGCGCACGGCAAGCCGGAGAAGCGCGAGATCCAGGTCAACAAGCCGCTGGAGGTGGACGGGACCAAGGTCTACCTGCTCGGCCACGGCTACGCGCCGGTCATCTCGGTGACCGACCCCACCGGCAAGGTGATCTTCAAGGACGCCGTGCCGGTGCTGCCGCAGGACGCCAACCTGACCTCTTCCGGAGCCGTCAAGGTCACCGACGGCTACAAGAACAAGGAAGGGAAGTCCGAGCAGCTCGGCTTCCAGGCCAGGTTCCTCCCGACGTACGCGGGCGAGGGCCAGGGCACGATGGTTTCCCAGTTCCCGGAACTGGACAATCCGGCGCTGGCGCTCAACGCGTACCACGGCAGCCTCGGCGTGGACTCGGGCCTGCCGCAGAACGTCTACCAGCTCGACACGTCGAAGATGGAGAAGTTCAAGGACGAGAAGGGCGAGCCCTTCAAGCAGCTGTTGCTCCCCAACCAGTCGATGGAGCTGCCGGGCGGCGAAGGGACCGTCAAGTTCGAGGGCATCGAGCGCTGGGCCACCTTCTCGGTCACCCAGCAGCCCGGCAGCGGTCTCGCCCTCGCGGGCGCCATCGGCGCCATCGGGGGCCTCGCGGGCTCCCTCTTCATCCAGCGCCGCCGGATCTGGGTCCGGGCGGTCACCGGGAAGGACGGCGTGACCGTCGTCGAGATGGCGGGCCTCGGCCGCAGCGAGTCCGCCAAGCTTCCCCAGGAGCTGTCGGTGCTGGCCGGCGCGCTCCACGAGCAGGCGCCGACGGCGGCGTCCGCCCCATCTGTCGCACCTGTCGCACCACCTGCCGAAGCAGCCGAAGTAGTCGAAGGGGAGCGCGCGTGATGCAGCTCGCGGCCGCAACCAACGAGAGTCTGGCCCACCTCAGCAACAACCTGATCTATGCGTCGATGGCGGTCTACACCCTCGCCTTCTTCGCCCACATCGCCGAGTGGATCTTCGGTAGCCGCAGCAAGGTGGGCCGTACGGCCGCCGCGCTCACGGCGTCCGCGGCCGGTGCGGACGCCCCCGCCGTCCAGGTACGGAGCAAGGGGGGCACGGCGGTCCTCGACAAGCCGAAGATCGTCACGCGCGGCGCCGCCGGCACCCGCGACGTCCCGGACGGCCCCGGCGCGGCCGGCGGCACCGTCCAGGGCGACCTGTACGGGCGGATCGCGGTCTCGCTGACCACCCTCGGCTTCCTCCTCTCGACGGGCGGCGTCCTCGCCCGCGCGCTCTCGGTGGAGCGGGCCCCCTGGGGCAACATGTACGAGTTCTCGATCACCTTCTCCACGGTGGCCGTCGGCACGTACCTGGCGCTCCTGGTGCTGAAGAAGAACGTCCGCTGGCTCGGCCTGTTCCTGGTCACCACGGTCCTGCTCGACCTGGGCATCGCCACCACGGTGCTCTACACCGACAGCGACCAGCTGGTCCCGGCCCTGCACTCGTACTGGCTGTACATCCACGTCTCCACCGCGATCTTCTGCGGCGCGGTCTTCTACATCGGCGCGGCCGGCGCGGTCCTGTACCTGTTCCGCGACGCCTACGAGGGCAAGCTCGCGGGCGGTGGCACGCCGGGCCGCTTCGCGACCTCGGTCATGGAGCGGATGCCCTCGGCGGCCTCGCTCGACAAGTTCTCGTACCGCATCAACGCGGCCGTGTTCCCGCTGTGGACGTTCACGATCATCGCGGGCGCGATCTGGGCGGGCGACGCGTGGGGCCGCTACTGGGGCTGGGACCCCAAGGAGGTCTGGTCCTTCGTCACCTGGGTCGCCTACGCCTGCTACCTGCACGCCCGTGCCACGGCCGGCTGGAAGGGCCGCAAGGCCGCGTACCTGGCGCTGTTCGCGTTCGCGTGCTGGATCTGGAACTACTACGGCGTCAACATCCTGCTGAACGGCAAGCACTCGTACGCGGGAGTCTGACCCGGAGCCCCGACGGGGCCGCAGCTGCCCCTCGGGGCGGCTGCGGCCCCATTGGCGTTTCCTGGCCGTCGAGCAGGGCGGCGTCGAGCACCGCGTAAGCGAGCAGGTTGCGCAGGACCGTGTCGAGGATCCGCGGCCTGCCGCCGTGCTGCGAGAAGGCTTCCCCCATGGCCGCATTCTGCCAGCAGCCTTGAACGCGTTCAATTGTGTCGCCGGTCACACGGGTCGGCCGGGTTACCAGACGGGGCGCAGCGCCGGTAGCGGCCCGTCGCCGTTGAGCGCGCCGACCAGCCGCCCGAGTTCGGCGCGCAGTGCGCCTAGGTCGACGCTGCCGCGGCCGAGTTCGGCCTCCAGTCCGTGCAGGATCCGCCCGGCGGCGTGGAGGTGGGCGCCGGCCGCGTCGGTCAGGACGACCAGCTTGCGGCGGCCGCCCTCGGGGTGCGGCTCGCGCCGCACGTACCCGCGCCGCTCCAGGTCGTCGACGATCTGCCCGGCCGCCTGCTTGGTCACCCCGAGCCGCTCGGCGAGCTCGGTCGCGGTCGCGCCCCGACTTCCCAGGGCCTGGAAGACCATGCCGTGCAGCGGGCGCAGCCCGTCGGCGTGGCCGGCCTCCTCCAGGCGGCGGGTGAACTCGCCGAGCAGCAGCTGGAAGCCGAGGCCGAGGAGGAAGGCCAGCTCGATGCCGCCGCCGTCGCCTTCGCCGCTTCGTTGGTTGGTCACGGAAACATGGTGACACAGGTGAGTAAAGCTGCTTTACTCGTAGCGAGTAAAGCAGCTTTACTCACCGCCGTTGTCGTTGCCGCCGCCCCGAGAAAGCGAAGGACCCGCCTTGCGCGTGATCACCACTTCTCCCGAGCACGTCATCACCACGCCGAACGCCACGATGACCGGCTTCGCCTCCCCCAGCCGGGGGAGCGCCGAACTGAGCACCTGGCACGCCGCCATCCCCGCCGGGGCCACCGGCCCGGAGCACTCCGTCAGCCGCGAGCAGGTGTGGACGGTCACCACCGGCGCCCTGGACGTCACCTGCGACGGCCGCACCGAGAAGGTTGCCGCCGGTCAGGCCGTGGTCCTGCCCCCGGACGTCCTGCGCCGCGTCCACGCCCTGGAGGACACCGAGGTGTACGTCGCCATGCGCGCGGACGGCCTCGTATCGGTCCCGGGCACGGAGGGTTCCCGCCCCCTGCCGTGGGCGCAGTAGGGCGCGGCGGGACTCAGTCCTTGTCCTTGTCCTTCTCCTTGGCGTCCTTGCCGTCCTGGTCCTCGCGCAG
Source organism: Streptomyces sp. NPDC059443 (assembly GCF_042750105.1). Taxonomy (NCBI): domain Bacteria; kingdom Bacillati; phylum Actinomycetota; class Actinomycetes; order Kitasatosporales; family Streptomycetaceae; genus Streptomyces; species Streptomyces sp. NPDC059443. The sequence continues at coordinate 57,310 of NZ_JBHYVM010000040.1, forward strand.
GGACTTCAGGAACTCCGGGTTGTCGTCCGGCGCCACCCACGTGCCGCGGCCCGCCCGGGACCGGCCGACGCCGCCGACGCCCGCCGTCCGCTTCTTGCCCGCGAACAGCCACACCACCGGCCCGACGATCGAGAAGAGCAGGATGATCAGGACCCAGACCACCTTGGGAAGGTGCTTGACCTCTTCCTCCGGCGTGTTCAGGCAGTCGATGAAGGCGTAGATGGTCAGCCCGATGATCAGCAGGAAGGGCAGATAGCGCAGCACGGTGTGGGACCGACCCCCGTAAGGAGAGGCGCGGACCGGGCAGGCCCGCGGTGGACTGTTCCAGGGTAGAGGGCCCGCCCGCGTCCGGGCTCTGAGCGGGGATGCCACAATTGCCCGCATGGCTTACGACGATCTCCGCTCGCTGCTCCGGGCTCTGGAGCGGGAGGGCGACCTCAAGCGCATCAAGGCCGAAGTGGACCCGTACCTAGAGGTCGGGGAGATCGTCGACAGAGTGAACAAGGCGGGCGGACCCGCGCTGCTCTTCGAGAACGTGAAGGGCTCGGCGATGCCGCTGGCCATGAACGTCTTCGGGACCGACCGCCGGCTGCTCAAGGCGCTGGGGCTCAAGTCCTACGCCGAGATCAGCGAGAAGATCGGCGGCCTGCTCAAGCCGGAACTGCCGCAGGGGTTCGTCGGCGTCCGCGAGGCCTTCGGCAAGCTCGGCTCGATGGTGCACGTGCCGCCGAAGAAGGTGAAGGGCGAGTCCGCGCCCGTCCAGGAGGTCGTCCTCACCGGGGACGACGTGGACCTGGACCAGTTGCCGGCGCTCTTCACCTGGCCCAAGGACGGCGGCTCCTTCTTCAACCTGGGGCTCACCCACACCAAGCACCCCGAGACGGGCGTGCGCAACCTCGGTCTGTACCGCCTCCAGCGCCACGACAAGCGCACCATCGGCATGCACTGGCAGATCCACAAGGACAGCCGCAACCACTACGCGGTCGCCGCGGCCCGCGGTGAGCGGCTGCCGGTGGCGATCGCCTTCGGCTGCCCGCCGGCCGTGACGTACGCCTCGACCGCGCCGCTGCCGGGCGACATCGACGAGTACCTCTTCGCCGGGTTCGTGGCGGGCAAGCGGATCGAGATGGTGGACTGCAAGACGGTCCCGCTCCAGGTCCCGGCCAACGCCGAGGTGGTCATCGAGGGCTGGCTGGAGCCGGGCGAGACGCTGCCGGAGGGTCCGTTCGGCGACCACACCGGTTTCTACACCCCGCAGGAGCCGTTCCCCGCGCTGAAGATCGACTGCGTGACGATGCGCAAGCGTCCGCTGATCCAGTCGATCGTGGTCGGCCGCCCGCCGACCGAGGACGGTCCGCTGGGCCGCGCGACGGAGCGTTTCTTCCTGCCGCTGCTGAAGATCATCGTCCCGGACATCGTGGACTACCACCTCCCCGAGTCGGGCGGCTTCCACAACTGCGCGATCGTCTCGATCGACAAGAAGTACCCGAAGCACGCGCAGAAGGTCATGCACGCCATCTGGGGCGCACACATGATGTCGTTGACCAAGCTGATCATCGTGGTGGACAAGGACTGCGACGTCCACGACCTCCACGAGGTCTCCTGGCGGGCCCTGGGCAATACGGACTACTCCCGCGACCTCACCGTCGTGGAGGGTCCGGTGGACCACCTGGACCACGCCTCGTACCAGCAGTTCTGGGGCGGCAAGGCGGGCATCGACGCCACGAAGAAGCTGCCGACGGAGGGTTACACCCGGGACGGCGGCTGGCCTGACATGGTCGAGTCCGACCCCGCGACGGCGGCCCTGGTGGACCGCCGCTGGAAGGAGTACGGCCTGTGAGCCCGATCGGCATGGAGGGCCCGGCCCTCTTCATCGGCACCGACACGGTCTACGTGGCCCTGGTGCGCCCGGAGCTCGACCCGTCGGACCCCGGGGTCCGGCTGGCCGCCGAGGAGGCGGGCGTGAGCCCCGAGGAGTTCGCGGGGCCCGGCAACGTCTGGGCGCTGATGCTCGACGAGGACGGCGAGGGCGACGGCTTCGAACTGCCCGGCGCGCGGGACATCGAGGCGGACGACTTCGCGGAGCAGCTCCAGCGGGCCCTGGCTGCGGCCGAGCCGTTCACCGCCGAGGCCGGGAACTTCCTGCGTCTCGACGCCCGTCCGTCCGGCGACGCCTGGGTGGTCACCGCCCACGTCACCCCGCCCGAGGGCCACGAAGACGGCGCCGCCCGGAGCCCGGAGCAGACCCTGGAGCTCGGCGCGCTCCCGGCGGCGGAACTGCTGGCCGACCTCGAAGAGTTCCGGAGAGCCCTCGCATGATGACGACCGCCGACGAACTGATCGGCTCGTCCGGCCCGGCGCCGCAGCCGACCGGCAAGGTCAAGGCCTTCCTGCGGCTCGTGATGATCGAGCACTCGGTCTTCGCGCTGCCCTTCGCCTACATCGCCGCGCTCACCGCCATGTTCACGCTCGACAAGAGCATGCACTGGGGCAAGCTGCTGCTCGTCACCGTCTGCATGGTGGGGCTGCGGACCTTCGCGATGGCCGCCAACCGGATCATCGACCGGGAGATCGACGCGCGCAATCCGCGCACCGCCGGGCGGGAGCTGGTGACGGGCGCGGTCTCGGTGCGCTCGGCGTGGACCGGCGCGGGGGTCGCCCTCGTGGTCTTCCTCGGGGCGGCGGCGCTGCTGAACCCGCTCTGCCTGATGCTGGCGCCGATCGCCGTCGTACCGATGGTGGTGTACCCGTACGGGAAGCGGTTCACGAACTTCCCGCACGCCATCCTGGGCGTCGCCCAGGCGATGGGGCCCATCGGGGCCTGGCTCGCGATCACCGGCGAGTGGTCGTGGGACGCGGTCATCCTCGGCCTGGCGGTCGGCGTGTGGATCGGCGGCTTCGACCTGATCTTCGCCTGCCAGGACGTGGCCGCCGACCGGGCGGAGGGCGTCAAGTCCGTCCCGGCCCGCTTCGGCATCCCGGCCGCCCTGTGGGGCGCCCGCGGCGCGCACGTCGTCACCACGGCCCTGCTGGCCTGGTACGCCGTCGCGACGCACGCCGGTCCGGGGTTCTGGTTCGGCCTGCTGATCGTCGTCGGGGCCTTCCTCTACGAGCACACCATCGTCAAGCCGCACGACCTGTCCCGTCTGAACAGGGCGTTCTTCACGGTGAATGGTTTCATCGGCATGGCGCTCTTCGTCTGCGCCCTGGCGGACCTGGTGGCCCGCGGCCTGTCCCTGTAACTCGATCGTGTGTGCCCGGTCCGGTACGGCGGTTCGCGGCCTGCCAGGGCGGTTAGCTTGTCACCGTGACCGCCTCGGAGGGTGACCGCCCGCACTCACGGCTCAGCCGGTTCGAGGACATGTTCCCGGGGTACCGGGTGGAGCTCGTCGAGGGCGCCATCGTGATGTGTCCGCTGAGGCCGACCGACAGTCGCACCGTCCAGGTGGTGTGGACCGCGCTGTCGGCTCAGCTGTCGGATGACTGGGACTTCCTCAGCGATGTCGCCATCCCCTTCGACGGTGACAACGAGTTCTGCCCGGATCTCGCGGTGGTCCCGGAGGCGGAGGTCGCCAAGAACCTCAGCGCCTACCCGCCCGAACTGATCGAGCTCGCCATCGAGGTCGTCTCCCCGAGCAGCGCGCGCAACGACTACGAGGTCAAGGACCGGGCCTACGCCCGGCGAGGCATCCCGCACTACCTGATCTTCGACCCGTACAAGGCGCAGTGCACGACCCTGTGGAACCCCGGGCCCGACGGCTACTTGGGCCGCGACGTGATCCCGTACGGGGGGACGGTCACCGTGGAGACCGGGATCGGGAGGGTCGCCGTGGACACGGCCGCGCTCCCCGTGGACCCCGGCAGCGCCGCCTAGAGTGCCGCCACCTCGGGGCGCGGGCGGGACAGGAGGGCTACGGTCGCGCCCGCGACGAGGCCGAAGAGGTGGGCCTGCCAGCTGGTCGTGGAGTCCGTGGGGAGGGCTCCGGCCAGGAACGTGGTGCCCCAGACCGCCGCGATCACCACGGCCACCGTGACGCCGAGCGGGCTGCGCTCCACGAAGCCTCGTATCAGCAGGTAGCCGAAGAGGCCGAAGATCAGGCCCGAGGCGCCCGCGGTGATGCTGTGGGACGGGGATATCAGCCAGACCGCCAGCCCGTCGGCGAGGACGATCGCGACGCAGACGGCCAGGAAGCGGCGTATCCCGCTGAGGGCGGTGACGAAGCCGAGGACCAGCAGCGGGATGCTGTTGGAGGCCACGTGGTCGAAGCCGAAGTGCAGGAACGGGGCCAGCGGGATTCCGGTCAGGCCGTCCGCTTCGCGCGCGGTGATCCCGTAGGCGTCGAGCGCGTGGCCGGTGGCGTAGTCGACGAGCTCGATCAGCCAGAGCAGCGCGACCCAGCCCAGCATCAGCAGCCCGGCGGCCTTGGCCCGGTCCGTGGTCCGGGTCCGGCCTGTGGTCCGGGTCCGGCCCGTGCCGCGTGTCCCCTGCCAGTCGGTCATGACGCCCCCCGCCCCGCTCTCACCCGCATGTGTCCACCCCTTGAACGTCCGGCCACCTTAGCCAGTGCCCATTCGCGGTGGCCGGATAGTCTCGGAGGTATGACTGAGGGCAAGCGCACCCCGTGGGTGGTCGGGGTTTCCGGGGCGTCCGGGACGCCGTACGCGGCGGCCGTGCTCCGCGGGCTGCTGGCGGCGGGCGAGGGCGTGGACCTGGTGGTGAGCCGGGCGTCCAGGCTGACCCTGCTCGACGAGACCGGGATCGCCTTCCGCGACGCGCACTGGCGCGACGACCTGGGGGAGTGGCTGGAGCGGGGGGCCGACGGCAAGCCCGCGACCTTCGCGCGGCCGGAACTGGACGGCGTCCGCTACTGGGGCGCCGGCGACCTGGCGGCCGGACCGAGCAGCGGCTCGTACCCCGTCAAGGGGATGCTGATCGTGCCCGCGTCCACGGCCTGTGTGGCCGGAGTGGCGCTCGGGCTGTCGAAGGACCTGCTCCAGCGGGTGGCGAGCGTGACGCTCAAGGAACGGCGCCGGCTGGTGGTCGCGGTACGGGAGACCCCGCTGAGCGGGCAGACGCTGAAACATCTGGTGACGCTGGACGAGGCGGGCGCAGTGGTGCTGCCCGCCTCTCCGGCGTTCTACGCGGGTGCGACGCACATCCAGGATCTGGTGGATTTCGTCGCCGGGCGGGTGCTCGACGCGGCAGGGGTGCCGCACGGGCTGTACCGCCGGTGGGAAGGGGAGCTCGGAGGCTCCCGGCTTCCCGTTCCTGGGAAGGCCCAGGGTGCAAGCGGGGGTGCTTAGTGCTTCTTGCTGCGCCCCGGCTTGCGGGTCTTGTCGACGCGGTGCGCGGCGACGGGCTGGTCGGTGCGGGATCGGTTGGCCAGCTCCTGGAGCTGTCGCATGTGCGCGTAGGCCATCTCGATCGTGTACACGGTGAACCACTCCTGAAGATTGTCAGATCGTCATTGATCTGTTGAAAGATTCACAGGGTGTCGACCCTGTGCGCCTTTGATTCTATACGTAAACTGGTGGGATCGCCGAATAATGGAAGGCTCCAGGTATATGGACGCGGTGGACAAGCAGCTCATCCAGGCACTTCGTGAGAACGGACGTGCCTCGTACGCGGAGCTGGGCCGGCTCGTGGGCCTCTCCGGCCCCAGCGTCACCGACCGGATCAACCGGCTGGAGACGGCCGGAGTCATCACCGGCTACCGGGCGACCGTGGACGCGGCCTCGCTCGGCCTCGGCGTCACGGCGCTCATCGGCATCTCGCTCTCCGACGCCGCCGACCACGAGGACGTGGCCCGCCGGCTGCGCGACCTCACGGAGATCGAGGACTGCTGGTTCATCGCCGGCGACGACTCGTACATGCTCAAGGTCCGGGCCGGCGATGTGGACGGGCTGGAGAAGATCATCCGCAAGCTCTCCAGCACCAAGGGCGTCTCGCGCACGCGCACCACGATCGTGCTCTCCACCAAGTGGGAGAACCGGGTCGGGGGGCTGCCCGAGGAGGGCTGAGAGTACGGTGGGGACGGTCGAGGGCACGAGGACGAAGGACAGAGGAGAGGACCGGCATGGACGCTGGGCTCAAGCGTGAGCTGGAGGAGAAGGTTCGCTCCGGCGAGCGGCTGACCCGTGAGGACGGCATCGCCCTCTACGAGTCGGACGACCTGGCCTGGCTCGGCGGCCTCGCCCACGAGGTGCGCACGCGCAAGAACGGCGACGTCGTCCACTTCAACGTCAACCGTCACCTCAACATGACGAACGTGTGCACCGCTTCGTGCGCCTACTGCTCGTTCCAGCGCAAGCCGGGCGAGAAGGACGCGTACACGATGCGCATCGAGGAAGCCGTTCGCCTGGCCAAGACCATGGAGAACGAGAACCTCACCGAGCTGCACATCGTCAACGGCCTGCACCCCAGCCTGCCCTGGCGGTACTACCCGCGCTCGCTCTCCGCACTGAAGGAGGCGCTGCCGAACGTCTCGCTGAAGGCGTTCACGGCGACCGAGATCCACCACTTCGAGACGATCTCCGGCATGTCGGCCTCCGACATCCTGGACGAGCTGATCGAGGCCGGCCTGGAATCGCTCACCGGCGGCGGCGCGGAGATCTTCGACTGGGAGGTCCGCCAGCACATCGTCGACCACCGCACCCACTGGGAAGACTGGTCGCGCATCCACCGCCTGGCGCACTCGAAGGGCCTCAAGACCCCGAGCACGATGCTCTACGGGCACATCGAGGAGCCGCGCCACCGCGTGGACCACGTGCTCCGGCTGCGCGAGCTCCAGGACGAGACCGGCGGTTTCCAGGTCTTCATCCCGCTGCGCTACCAGCACGACTTCGTGGACATGAAGGACGGCAAGGTACGCAACAAGCTCCAGGCGCGCACGACGATGGCGACGGGCGCGGAGGCCCTCAAGACCTTCGCGGTCTCGCGCCTCCTCTTCGACAACGTCCCGCACGTCAAGGTCTTCTGGGTGATGCACGGCGTGCAGACCGCCCAGCTGGCGCTCCAGCACGGCGCGGACGACATGGACGGCTCGGTCGTCGAGTACAAGATCACGCACGACGCCGACAACTACGGCACCCCGAACAAGCTGGGCCGCGAGGACCTGCTGGAGCTGATCCGCGACGCGGGCTTCCGCCCGGTCGAGCGCAACACGCGCTACGAGATCATCCGCGAGTACCCGGGCCCGGACGCGGGTCTGCGCGAGACCCCGCAGGCGATGCGGGTCTGATCCGGTCAGTCCTGGCCACGGAAGTCGTGAGCAGGCCCCGGTCCTCGTCGAGGACCGGGGCCTGACGCGTGCGGCGGCCGGGTCGCGAGGACGGCGCCGGCGGCGAGGAGCACGGCGAACACCGGCAGCCAGAGCCAGAGCAGGCTCAGGACGGGCCGGTCGTGGTCGTCCACGAACAGGATGAGCGTGACCATGGCGGCGAGGCCGCCGTATCCGGCGAGACGGAAACCGTCCCGGACCCGGTACCGGCGTTTGGAGCCGGGGTGGGCGAGCAGCCAGCCGTGGGAGACGAGCAGGACGCCGCCGAAGCCGAGCGCCGCGAGGCCGGATCCGAGGATGGAGATCGTGTTGATGCGCGGGTGGCGGTCGGTGCGCTGGGTCGCGCCGTGGGCGGAGACGAGGATGGGCTTGCCGCGCCAGAGCGTGACCGACACCGTGTCCCCGCGCTTCAGTTCGCTGACGACGGGGTGGGACTCGCCGAAGAGCAGCCTCACCTGCTCCGAACCGTCGGCCGGGGTCGCCAGGATCCAGATGGAGTCGTTCTTGCTGCGCCTCATGTGCGTGCTGTCGACGGTGAAGTCGACCGGCCGCAGGCAGTCCGCCTCCGGCCGGGTCTCCTGCCCGGCGGGGCAGGCGACGGCGTGCGCGAGCGCCGCGTACTCCCGCTGCCTGGGCGGGAAGTCGACGAAGGTCAGCCAGGTGCCGAGGCCCAGCAGGGCCAGGCCGAAGAGCACGCCGAGGGCGTACGTGGTGCGCGGGTGGGACTCGAAGGGCGAGCCGAATCGGTACACGCCGCAGATCGTATGGCCGGTTGATCGGATGCGGCAGTCTCTGCCGCACTGACCTGCGGGGCTGCCGGACGGGCGACCCCGGCGGGCCGGAGCGGGGGTCCGGCGTGCTTCACTGGACGGGAACGAGCCGACGTAAAAGCGGCGAACGGACGAAGAGAGAGTAGGGGTCACCGTGTCCCTCAAGCCCAACGCGACGATCCGGTACACCGCGATGCGCCTGGTGATCTTCGTCGGGTCCCTCGTCTTCGTCGCGGGCATGGTCCGGCTGGGCTGGGTGCCCGCCGGTCTCGGCGACGCCAACCCCGCCTGGGTCGTGCTGCTCGCCCTCGTGATCTCCGCCCCGCTCTCCTTCGTCCTGCTGCGCAAGCAGCGCGACGAGATGTCCGTCGCGATCTCAGGACGCGTCGCGGGCGCGAAGGAGAAGCTCGCCGCGAACCGCAGCCAGGAGGACGTGGCCGACGACGCCGCGCGCGCCGGCCAGTAGGGCCGCAGTTAGTTTCATCACGCACCGAAATGCCTCGGCTCCGGGCCCACCGCCCGCGATGCCGGGGCTTTCGGCGTTTTCGGGCGGCTTCGCACCGCCCGATCCCAAAGGGACTCTTTGAGATTCCCAAAGAAGAAGTGTTAGCGTGTTCAACATGTTGACCGCAGCTGCGCACCCGATGACCACGAGCGTTCCGCTCGTGGCGCGCCTGCACGTCGACCTTTGCCGCCGCGCGTCCGCGGCCTGTTGCTGCTGTCGCTGAGTCCCGCGACCAGCCCTGGCACGTCGTCAGGGCACAGCAGCGGTCCCGCCCGCCCGGCTCTTCGCGTTTCCGGGTGCCGTCGCACCGCAACACCACCCCACCCCACCGCACACACCGCAGAACCACCCGGAGAGTGTCCGTGTCCGCGTCACCGCAGGCCCCTGCCGCCGAGGCCCCCGCCAAGCCGAAGCCCTCGTTCAAGTTCCCCTTCTGGGCCCAGATCGTCACCGGCCTCGTGCTCGGTGTCCTCCTCGGCTGGGTCTCCCGCAGCCAGGACATCAGCTGGCTCGGCACCACCCTGGAGCAGATCGGCGACATCTTCGTCCAGCTGTTGAAGCTGGCCGTCGCCCCGCTCGTCTTCTTCGCCATCCTGGTGTCGATAACCAACCTGCGGAAGGTGAACAACGCCGCGCGGCTCGCCTCCCGCACGCTGCTCTGGTTCATGATCACGTCGCTGATCGCGGTGGCCATCGGCCTCGGCATCGGCCTGCTCACCAACCCGGGCTCCGGCACCGGCCTCACCCCGCAGGACGGCAAGCTGCCGAAGCGCCACGGGTCCTGGCTGGACTTCCTGACCGGCATCGTGCCGAAGGACATCATCACGCCGTTCACCGAGCTGAACGTCCTGCAGATCGTCTTCCTCGCCGCCGTCGCCGGTATCGCCGCCCTCCAGCTCGGCAGCAAGGCCCAGCCGGTGCTGACCGTCGCCGAATCCGTGCTGGAGCTGCTCCAGAAGGCCCTGTGGTGGGTCATCCGCCTCGCCCCGCTCGGCACCGTCGGCCTCATCGGCACCGCGATCGCCACGTACGGCTGGGACCTGCTCGGCAAGTACGCGACCTTCACCGCGGACGTGTACGTCGGCTCCGCGCTCGTGATGTTCGGCGTCTACCCGCTGCTGCTCTGGACCGTGGCCAAGGTCAACCCGCTCCAGTTCTTCAAGGGCGCCTGGCCGGCCATCCAGCTCGCCTTCGTCTCCCGCTCCTCGGTCGGCACCATGCCGGTCACCCAGAAGGTCACCGAACGCCTCGGCGTCCCGAAGGAGTACGCCTCGTTCGCCGTCCCGTTCGGCGCCACCACCAAAATGGACGGCTGCGCCGCGATCTACCCGGCGCTCGCCGCGATCTTCATCGCGCAGATCTTCGACGTGCAGCTCGGCATCGGCGACTACCTGCTGATCGCCTTCGTCTCGGTCGTCGGCTCGGCCGCCACGGCCGGTCTGACGGGCGCCACGGTCATGCTGACCCTGACCCTCTCCACGCTGGGCCTCCCGCTGGAGGGCGTGGGCCTGCTGATGGCGATCGACCCGATCCTGGACATGATGCGCACCGCCACCAACGTGGCCGGCCAGGCGCTGGTCCCGGTCATCGTCGCGGCCCGCGAGGGAATCCTGGACAAGGTCGCCTACGCGACCGCCTCCTCCTCCCCGCTGGACGAGCCGACGGTGGCCCCGGCCGAGGCCGCTGCCGCTCCGGAGAAGGTCCTCGTCTCCGCCTGACGCCGCCGCACCACACCGCCTACTCGCCGCAGCCCCCGCCCCCGTCCGGGCGGGGGCTGCGGTGCGTTTTAAATCGCCGGAGTTCCGGGCCACGCGTCATTAGGGTGGGCCGATGCCGTCGATCAAGCAGTTCCAAGTCACCTTTGACTGTGCAGAACCCGAGCGCGTCGCCCGCTTCTGGTGCGAGGTGCTGGGGTACGTCGTACCTCCGCCGCCGGAGGGGTTCGCCACTTGGGGCGATTACGATCGCTCGCTGCCGCCCGAGCGCCAGGGGGCGGGGTTCGCCTGCATGGATCCCTCGGGGGTGGGCCCGCGCATGTACTTCCAGCGCGTGCCCGAAGGCAAGGTCGTCAAGAACCGGCTGCACCTCGACGTGAGGGTCGGCACCGGCCTTGTCGGCGAAGAGCGACTGGCCGCGCTTGAGTCCGAGTGCGCACGACTGGTCGCGCTCGGCGCGGTGCGCGGACAACTCCTGCTCGCCGACGAAGAGAACGAGTCGTGCCTCGTGATGCAGGACATCGAGGGCAACGAGTTCTGCCTCGACTGAGTCGGCAAGGTGATCAGCGGGGCGGGAGGGACGTCAGAGCGGCATCCCACTGGTCGGCCGCATGACGCAACGCGGCCGCATCCATCCGCACGCCGACGGCGTACTGGTAGATGTCGGCCCGGTCGTCACCCTGCTGCCATGGCGGCGCCGCCTCCAGCGACAGGTGAATGCGGATCACCGCCGTTCCGTCCTCGCTCCGGTCGGCAAGGCTGAAAGCCAGGAGCGGCTCGATGAACGAGGTGTCCGGGGACAACTCGCCTTCGGCATCGGGTCCGGTCACAGCCACCGTCCCCGCGGCCACCGCGCGCAGCCACGGGGCCACCTGGCGGGCCTCGTCGGTCAGCAGGCATGGATCGGCGAAGGACCAGCTGCCCTCGGGAGTCGTCACCGTGCCGCCGATGACCAGCCAGTTGTCGTCGTATGCATCGCCCCGAACGTTGGCGAACTGATAACGCATCGGGCGGAGGTCGACGCTACCGGCGGAATCCATCAAGAGCACATGGCCAGGATGCCAGGTGTGGGCCGGCAGGCCGGGGCGCAGTGCTGCGCCCCAGGTCCCGGCGGAAGGTCAGCCCCCTGCGTGCGCGACGAATCCCGCCCAGGCGTGTGGTGCGAAGGCGAGGTGGGGCTGGGTGAGGTCCTTGGAGTCGCGGACGTGGATGGCGGCGGGGGTGGCGGCCACCTCGACGCAGGAGTCGCCTTCGCTGCCGTCGCTGTAGCTGCTCTTGAACCAGTCCAGCTCGGGGTTGTCGATCACGACGTGTGCTCCACGAATCCGGCCCACACGTGGGGCGCGAAGGCGAGGTGGGGGCCCTGGGTGTCCTTGGAGTCGCGGACGTGGATCGCGGCGGGGGTGTGGGCTACCTCGACGCAGTCGTTGCCGTCGCTGCTGCTGCTGTAGCTGCTCTTGAACCAGTCCAACTCGGGGTGGTGGATCATGTTTCTCCCAGCAGTTCCTCGATGAAGGCCCGTGATTCTTGGGGCGTGAGTGCCTGAGCTCGGATGATGCCATAGCGCAGCTCAAGGATTCGGAGCTGCTTGGGATCGGAGACCGGGCGCCCGTAGAACGCCCCTTCCGCTCGGCCCACCGCAGAGCCATCGGCGAACTTCAGTAGCTCGATCAGCCCCTCCATCCCGGCGTGATCCTCACGGATGGTCGGCATCACCTGAAACTCGATGTTCGGCAACTGGATGACCTCCAGGAGGTGTTCGAGTTGGCGGCGCAGCACCATTGTGCCTCCGATCGGACGGCGGAGCGTGACCTCTTCCTGGACGAAGCTGAGGGCCGGGCCGGGAGATCGCTGAAAGATGGACTGACGTGACATGCGGCCGGACACCATCCGCTCCATCTCGTCCGGCGTGTAGGCGGGTCGCGATGTTCGGAACAGTGCCCGCGCGTACTCCTCGGTCTGCAGCAGGCCGTAGATGTTGTGGTTGTTGTACGTGCCGATCTCGACGGCTTTGCTCTCCCGCTTCTTCAAGTCGCGGATCTTCTTCGGGTAGCGGACCTGTTCCATGTCCGCCTTCATCGCGGAGATCTTGCCGCCCGCCCGGAGCACCTCGTCCGCCTTGTCCAGGTACTCGGGGCGGGGGATCCGCTTGCCCGCTTCCACCTTGCGGACGAGGTCTTCGCCGTAGCCGATCTCCGTGCCGAAGTCGGTGGCGCGAATGCCCGCTTCCTCGCGCCAGACCCTCAATTGGCGGCCGAGCGCGGCCAGGACCGCCACTCCCTGTTCGTCCTCGGGGTCGACGTCCCAGCCGTTGTCTTCCGTGCCGTCCCTGTCCACATTCATGCGTGCCCACCCAATCCGACGCACCGATTCCCTCAACGCCCTGATCCCCGGGGCCCGGACCGGACAGGCGCGACAGCGCCGGACAACGACCGGACAGACGCCGGACGCATGGGCGGTGCCGCTTCTCACGGTACGCAGGCACGACCACGCTCGGTTATGTGAATACGCAAATCCGTGACTCCGCAGACCAGTTCACCGCCCAGCTCGCCGCCACACCCTTCGGTGCGCGTCAGGCCCGGCGGCTCGCCGTCGAGAAACTCGCCTCCTGGGGGCTGCCCCCGGAGGATCCGGCGCTCATCGTGGCCGAGCTCGCCGCCAACGCGGTGACCCACGGCCGTGTCCCCGGGCGGGACTTCCGGATCGGGCTCATGCTCGGCGGCGGGGTGCTGCGGATCGAGGTGGTCGACACGCGGGGTGACCGGGTCCCGGGAATCCGGGACGCGGACGGGTGCGCGGAGGCCGGGCGGGGGCTGGTGCTGGTGGATGCGATCGCGGACCGCTGGGGGGTGGAACGGGGGCTTCCGCCGTGCAAGTCGGTGTGGGCGGAGCTGGATGTGCCGGTTGGTCCGGACGGCCGGGTCGCGGGAACCCGGGACCCGGCGGGGCGCGACGTAACCGCTTGAAAGGCGGAGCTAAATCCAACCAACCGACCCCTCCGGCTCCCCATCACCCTCAAGGGTGAACTGTGCCAACTGGGGTGGATTTCGGGGTGGTTGCCGGGCATATGCTCGCCCCACACAACCAAGACATGAGACGGCCCCCGCCGGGACTGCAATCCCGATCGAGGGCCTGACCACACAGGAAGCACTACCTTCCCAATGGCTCTTCAGAAGCTTATCGCGCCCTCCTGCGCCTCGTCCCGGGTTCCGACCGGGGCTCCCCGATCCGGTGTCGCCCACGTCAAGGTCCGGCACGCGGAGCACTACACCGTGATCGGCAACCACCTCCTCCAGCACCACTCGCTGTCGCTGGTCGCCATCGGCCTCGCCGGTTACATCCAGTCGCTGCCCGCCGGTGCCCGCATCGGCATCAAGAGGCTGACCGAGCGGTTCCGGGAGGGGGAGACGCGGATCTCCGGAGCCCTTCGGGAGTTGGAGACGCACGGCTACCTGGAACGGAGCCGGGTCCGGCTGGCGAGCGGGCAGGTCGTCACCCGGACGGTGTCCTACAACCGCCCCTCGGCCGTGCCTAGGCAGGGGCCGAGCCCGAGTCCGGAGGTGGTGCGGGTTCCTGGGGCGGGGCCTGGACGGGGGCCGGAGGTGGTGCGGGTTCCTGGGCGGGGGCCTGGGCCGGGGCCTGGGCCGGAAGTGATGCTGGGGCGGGCCCCCGAAGCGGCGGGCGTGCCCGACCCGATCGCGGAGCCGGAGCCGGAGCCGGAGCCTGTGGCCGAGCCTGTGGCCGAGCCCGAGCCCGAGCCCGAGCCTGCACCCACGCCCGAGCCGGTGCAGGGGTCGATGGCCACCCCCGCGCCGTTGGTCGAATCCGAGCCGGAGCTCGAAGCCGAACCCGAGCTGACGCCGGGGCTGATGGCCGCTCCCGAGTTGATGGCCGTGGCCGTGCCCATGGCCGACCCAGTTGCCGAGCCGTTGGCCGGGCCTATGGCCGAGCCCGTCGCCGGGCCCATCGCGGAACCTATCGCCGGGCCGATGGCCATGCCTGTGGCCGAGCCGGTCACCGGGCCTGTGGTCGGGCCGGTCGCCGGGCCGATGGTCGAGCTCGTGGCCGAGCCGGTGGTCGGGCCCGTCGCCGAACCTATCGCCGGGCCGATGGCCGAGCCGGTCGTTGAGCCAGTTGCCGGGCCCACCGCCGGGCCCGTCGCTGAGCCCATGGTCGAGCCGATGGTCGAGCCCGTCGCCGAGCCCGTCGCCGAGCCCGTCGCCGTGCCCATGGCCGAGCCGGTCGCCGAGACTATCGCCGGGCCCATGGCCGAGCCGGTCGCCGGGCCCGGGGGTGGGCCGTCTCCGGAGCTGTCCCCGGCGTCCCCGGAGCCGACGGCCGCGACCGGGGCCGTACAGCCGCCGGAGGCAACCGTCGGGCTGGGGGAGGCTGTTGAGCTGCTCGCGTGGCTGCGTCGGAAGGATTCCCGGTTGTTGCTCGCGGACAGGGACGTGCGGAAGCTGGCGCCCGAGGTGGCGCACTGGCTGGAGCGGGGGGCGGAGCCCGAGGCCGTGCGGCAGGTGCTGGCGGCGGACCTTCCCGGCGACCTCCGCAATCCGGCGGGCCTCATCGCCTACCGGCTCAAGGCCGGCATCCCGCCCCACCTGCCGGCGGCCGCGGCCGTACGGCCCGTAGGGCGGCCCGACCCGCTCCAGAACTGCGACGGCTGCGACCGGGCCTTCCGCGCCCCCGAACCGGGCCGGTGCCGGGACTGTCCGCCCGTCGCGTGATGCGCGAGGGAGCAGGTCAGCCGTGCTTCGCAGGGCTGAGACCGGAACCGTCGGCCGGGGTCGCGAGCGTCAGCGCCGAGTCCGCGTGGAGCGTGATGCGGACCGGTGTGAAGGTGGTGGCGTCCACCGGTGACTGCCCGTTGCCGGGGTTGCGGGCGTAGCGCGGATGGGCGCCTCCGCTGATCTGCCAGCGGATGCGGTGGCCGACCTCGAACCGGTGGGCCGTTGAGCTCATCTCCACCGTGAGCTGCGACGGCTCCTGGCCTTCCGTGCGGAGTTGGCCCAGGCCGTCGCAGATGTTGGTGGAGCGGCCTTCTGCGTCCACGTCGCACAGGCGGGTGAAGACGTCGGTGTGACCGGTGTCCGTGGAGATGCTCAGCCGCGCCGAGACCGGTCCGAGGACGTCCACGGGCTCGGTCAGCGGGGGGCCGGTGAAGGTCAGTACGTCGTCCCGGGCCTCCAGCTTGCCGTTGTCGCGCGGGCCGGCGGTGCGGGAGAGCAGAGGGCCGCCGAGGGAGGGGGTGGGGTCGCTCGGGTCGTAGCGGAACGAGGTCAGGGGTGCGGAGTCCGTGGGGGGCTGTTGGATGAGATGTCCCTGTTCCGTGGGGAACCACGGGCTGACGGTCGTGGAGGCCGACGGCCAGTCGTCCATGTCACGCCAGGCCTCCTCGCCGCCCACGTGTACGCGCACCTTCGTGGGGCGCAGGCCGGAGGGGTCGGCGCACAGGTGGGCGCGCAGCCAGGCGAGGCTCTCGGCAAACACCTCGGGCCAGCCCTGTTGCAGGGCGGAGGTGTGGGTCCACGGGCCGACGAGGAGGGAGGTCTCGCATCCGGCCCTACGCAGCCGGTCGTACTGCTCGAAGGTCTGGTCGGCCAGCGCGTCGTGCCATCCCGTGATCAGGCTCGTGGGCACGGTGTGCCGCTCCGCCACCTCACCCAGGGACGCGCCGTGCCAGTACGGGTCCTCGGCGTCCGGGTGCGTCATCACCTCGTCCAGCCAGGGCACTTCGTCCTTGTACGCCGACGCGTGCGCCCCGCGCAGCGGCTGCGCGGTGGTGGCTTCGCCCAGGTGCCGTTGCAGGCGCAGGGTCGCCTTCACGAACGGTGCCATGCCCTGGTGCTGGTAGGTCATGCCCGCGCCGACGGCGAGGGCGGTCTCCAGGTTGAGGGCGCCGTTCGCGTGGAACAGGCCGTGGGGGTCGTGCAGGCCCACCTGCACCACCATCGCCTTCAGCTCCGGCGGCGGGTCCGTGGCGAGGGCCCACTGTACGTAGCCCAGGTAGCTGGGGCCGACGGTGCCGAGGGTGCCGTTGAACCAGGGCTGTTCGCGCAGCCAGGACACCGTGGCCCGGCCGTCGGCTGCCTCGTTCCGCCAGAGGTCGAACGTGCCTCCCGAACCGCCGGTGCCGCGGCAGCTCTGCACGACGACGTGGAAGCCCTGTTCGGCGAAGAGCAGGCCGTACATGGGGGACCAGGGCAGGCCCCTGCCGTACGGGGAGCGCACCAGGAGGGTGGGGAAGTCGCCCTCGGTGCGCGGGAAGTAGTGGTCCGTGATCAGCGGGCTGCCGTCGGCGGCGGGCACCACCAGTCCCGGCTCCCAGCCGACGTCGTGCAGCTTGGCCGGGAGGCGGCGCCACGTCGCCCGCATCATCCGTGAGGAGAGGGGCGGCTTCCCGGAAGGCGGTGTCCAGGTCGGACTCAGCACGGAAGCGTGCGTGCGTGACGTCATCGTTCCCCTCCTCGATTGATTCTCGTACTGTGTACGAGAATAGAATACTCGACTGAGGCCCACAAGGGCTATCGATCATGGAAGGAGCGCGGAGCATGCCGCGTGACGGAGGGGCCGGCGCCCCGGGCGTCGACCCCCAGCAGCTCTGGCTGACCTCTGGCCAGCCGCGCAGGGGCCGCAAGCCCACCTACAGCCGCGAGGCGATCACGGAGGTGGCCGTCGCCCTGGCGGACGCCGAGGGGCTCGAAGCGGTCACCATGCGGAAGGTCGCCGAACGGGCCGGAGCCGGCGTCATGTCGCTCTACAGCTACGCCCCCGACAAGGAGACGCTGCTGCACCTGATGGTCGACCACGTCAGCGGAGAGCTGCCGACCACGGACTCGACGCTCACCGGGGACTGGCGCGCCGATCTGAAGGCCATCGCCCGCCTCCAGCGCGACCACATGCTGCGCCACCGCTGGCTGCCCGCCGCGCTGGCCACCCGGCGCATCCCCGGGCCCCACACCCTGGCTTTCCTGGAGTACGCGCTCACCGCCCTGCGGCCCGCCGGGCTGGACGGGATGGCGAAGATGGAGATCTTCGCCCAGCTCACGGGATTCGTGGCCGGGCACGTCGGCCACGAGATCGCGCAGGCCGAAGCCGCGCAGTCCCCCGACCGGGCCGCGGCCGAGGTGCGCTACCTCGTCGCCGTCGCCACGGACGGCCACCACCCCGAGCTCGCCGAGGCCCTTTCGGCCCCGGGGCGTCCCGTCACCCCCGAGGCCACCTTCACCCGGTTCCTCAACCGCCTGATCGACGGTCTCGACACCGACTGATCCCCGTCACCGCCTCTGCTGGGCGGCCCGGTCGGCCTCGTGGGCCACCCGCTCCAGGCGGTCGCGGTAGTCCTCCCACCAGGACGGGTGGCCCGGCGGCAGGCTGGCGTTGCCCTTCTCCATGCCTACGGCGCCGTCGATGAGTTCGCGGATGATGTCGGCGTGTCCGGCGTGCCGCTGGGTGTCGGCGATCACGCGGACCACGGCGTGGAGCAGCGTCACCTCGTCCCGGCCGGCGGGCCACCACGGCACCTTGCCCACCGCGTCCAGCGGCAGCGCGGCGATCGTCGCGTCCGCGTGGGCCCACGCCCGGCGGTACCGGTCCACGATGTGCTCGCGCGTCTCGGCGGCGGTGGCCCACATGTCCGAGTTGGGCTCGGTGCCTTCCTCGTGCCAGGGCGGCGTCTCGTCGGACGGCCGGCCGAAGGTGTCGCCGAGGTAGCCCAGCTCCGCGCCGGCCGCGTGCTTGACCAAGCCGAGGAGGTTGGTGCCGGTGGGCGTGTGGGGGCGGCGGGCGTCGTACTCCGAGAGGCCTTCGAGCTTCCAGAGGAGGGCGTCGCGGGCGGACTGGAGGTAGTGGTGGAGGTCGGCCTTGGGGTCCGCCGGTGCGGGGGCGGGCGTGGGCGTGGGCGAGGGCGAGGGTGTCTGCGCGGGCGTCTGTGCGGGTGTGGGTTCCGTCATGGGGGCATTCTGCCCGTCGCGTGATCTTCGGGCGGCGGGTTTCCCTGGGGGTTCGGGTGACGTGGAGGGAGCGTGAAAAAGGGCCCCCGGGGGTGTTCAGGGGCGATTACCGGTGAGTAAATTACCGGCGGTAACACTCCGTCCGAGCGAGGAGAACGCGCCGTGGATGCCGAGCCGAAGCTGGTGGAGCCCTTCAAGACCGTCATCGACGGGCGAGTGTGCGAGGTCGCGGTACCCGCGCTGGCCCGGGTGCCGGTGAGCGGATCCCTCGGGGACATCCCCTTCGACAACGCCCGCGAGGCCCCGGGCGAGGCCGTGCTCGCCCGCAAGGAGCAGGACGGGCGGACCTGGCGGGACGTCACGGCGGCCGAGTTCGCCGCCGAGGTGCTCGCCGTCGCGAAGGGGCTGATCGCCGAGGGGCTGCGGCCGGGCGACCGGCTGGCCATCATGGCGAGGACCACGTACGAGTGGACGCTCCTGGACTTCGCGGGCTGGGCGGCCGGGCTGGTCACCGTACCGATCTACCCGACCTCCTCCGCGCTCCAGGCGCGCTGGATCATCCAGGACTCCGGGGCGGTGGCCTGCGCCGTGGAGGACACCGCGCAGGCGCGGATCATCAGTGCGGAGCGGGCCAACCTGCCGTGGCTGCGCCACCTTTGGGAGTTCGACACGGGCGCGGTGGCCCGGCTGGTCAAGGCGGGGGAGCACGTCCCCGACGAGGTGGTGCGGGACCGGCTGGCGGGGTGCGCGCCGGAGACCGTCGCGACACTGATCTACACCTCCGGGACGACCGGGCAGCCCAAGGGGTGCGTGCTCACGCACGCCAACTTCTTCGCCGAGGTGGACAATTCGGTGGCGCTGCTGCACCCCGTCTTCAAGTCGGTCAGCAAGGACCCGGCCTCCACACTGCTCTTCCTGCCGCTGTCGCACGTCTTCGGGCGGATGGTGGCGGTCGGCTGCATGCGGGCGCGGGTGAAGGTCGGTCACGCGCCGAGCATCCGGAGCGAGGAGCTGCTGGCGGACCTGGCCGGCTTCCGGCCGACGTTCCTGCTGGCGATCCCGTACGTCCTGGAGAAGGTCTACAACACCGCGCGGGCGACCGCCGAGAAGCTGGGCCGGGCCGCGTCCTTCGACCGGGCCGCCCGGATCGCGCGCAGCTTCGGCGAGGCGGTCGAGGGCAAGCGGCCGGGGCTGGGGCTGCGGGCGGCGCGGGCGCTGTACGAGCCGCTCGTGTACCGCCGGATCCGGGCGGCGCTCGGCGGGCGCGTCCGGTACATCCTCAGCGGCGGCTCCCCGCTCGGGCGGCGCCTCGCCGCCTTCTACACGGGCGCGGGCATCGAGGTCTTCGAGGGCTACGGGCTCACCGAGACGACCGCGGCCGCGACCCTCTCCCCGCCGCTGCGGCCCCGCCTGGGGACGGTGGGCTGGCCGCTGCCGGGGACGGCGGTGCGGATCGCGGACGACGGCGAGGTGCTGTTGTGCGGGCCGCACGTGTTCGCGGGGTACTGGAACGGGGCTCCGGCGGGTGGGCAGCAGTGGCTGGCCACGGGGGACATCGGCGAGCTCGACGCGGACGGGTACCTCACCATCACCGGCCGAAAGAAGGACCTGATCATCACGAGCGGCGGCAAGAACGTGGCCCCCGCCCCGCTGGAGGACTGGCTACGGGCCCACCCGCTGGTCGGCCAGTGCATGGTGGTCGGCGACAACCGGCCCTACGTGACCGCGCTGATCACCCTGGAACCGGAGGGGCTCCAGCACTGGCGGCAGATGCGGAAGAAGCAGGGCGTGCCGATCGCGCAGCTCGTCGAGGACGAGGAACTCCGGGCGGACGTGCAGCGGGCGGTGGACGAGGCGAACCAGCTGGTGTCGCGGGCGGAGTCGATCCGGCGGTTCGCGGTGCTGACGGGGGATTTCACGGAGGAGCGGGGGCATTTGACGCCTTCGCTGAAGCTGAAGCGGGGCGCGATCGCGCGGGATTACGAGCGGGAGATCGAGGCGCTGTACCGCCGGCCGTAGCCGTGGCCGGTTCCCGCTGCTGCCGGGGACCCGGCCCTGCCGCGCCTCGGGTCGCAGCCATGCCGGGGCTGCGGGCTGCGGGGTGTGCCGCTGCGCGGGGCGGAGGTCCCCTACCCGCCCTTCGCCCGTTCCCCGGGGCTGCGCCCCGGACCCGTTGCCGCGTGCGGCGCCGTTGCCGGGGGCCAGCCCCCGGACCCCCGCGCCTCAAACGCCGGCGGGGCTGGATGTTGCGGGGCTGGATTGCCCCGCAGGGCAATTTCAGCC
>NZ_JBHYVM010000041.1:0-15195 GCF_042750105.1 Streptomyces sp. NPDC059443
GGCGGGCGGCCCCCCGGTTTTGTTGGGGGGGGGGGGGGGCGCGGCCCGTCGGGGGCCCGCCCCGGCCGGGGCGCCGGCCCCGGGCCCCGCCCCGGGCCCCGGGCCCGGATGCGGACTCCGGTTCGGGGAACGTGCTGGTCGGCTACGGGACGGACCATTCGCGTCCGGCGCGTCGGAGGCGGGTGCGACCCGGCTCCGCCGCGCCGGGAACGGCCCCCGCGGCTCCGGCCGCGGCCCCCGTCCCTGTGGCTCCCGCGGCCCCCGTCCCTGCGGTCATGGCGCCGGCGGCCTCCGTACCGGCCGGCTTCGCCGGGCCCGTGCCGGTCATCTCGCCGCTCGTACGCAAGCTGGCCCGGGACCACGGGGTGGACCTGCGCGCGCTGCGCGGGTCCGGTCCCGAGGGCCTGATCCTGCGCGCCGACGTCGAGACGGCGCTGCGCGCGCCGGAGCCGGTCGCGACCGCCGTAGCCGTCGCACCGGTCCCGGCCGCCGCGCCGGAAGGTGCCACGCGGACCCCGCTCAAGGGCGTACGGGGCGCCGTCGCCGACAAGCTGTCGCGCAGCCGGCGGGAGATCCCCGACGCCACGTGCTGGGTGGACGCGGACGCCACCGAACTGATGGCTTCGCGGGCGGCGATGAACGCCACCGGCGGCCCCAAGATCTCGGTGCTCGCGCTGCTGGCCCGGATCTGCACGGCCGCGTTGGCGCGCTACCCGGAGCTCAACTCCACTGTGGACCTCGCGGCCAAGGAGATCGTCCGGCTCCCCGCCGTGCACCTCGGCTTCGCGGCGCAGACGGAGCGCGGCCTGATGGTCCCGGTGGTCCGGGACGCGCAGGGCCGCAGCGCCGAGTCCCTGTCGGCGGAGTTCGGCAGGCTGACGGAGCTGGCCCGGACGGGCAAGCTGGCCCCGGGGAACCTCACCGGCGGCACGTTCACGCTGAACAACTACGGGGTCTTCGGGGTGGACGGCTCCACGCCGATCATCAACCACCCTGAGGCGGCGATGCTCGGCGTGGGCCGGATCATCCCGAAGCCGTGGGTGCACCAGGGCGAGCTGGCGGTCCGCCAGGTCGTGCAGCTGTCCCTGACCTTCGACCACCGGGTCTGCGACGGGGGCACGGCGGGCGGCTTCCTGCGGTACGTGGCCGACTGCGTCGAGTCCCCGGCGGTGCTGCTGCGCAGCCTGTAGGTGCGGGTGGCTGCGGGTTGCGGACCCTCCCCCAGCTGCCGCCGGGGGTGCCCCCTGCCTCAAACGCCGGCGGGGCTGAAAACAGCCCCGTCGGCGCTCAGGTGGTCAGGAGCAGCTTGCCGACGTGGGCGCTCGACTCCAGCACCCGGTGCGCCTCGGCGGCCTCCCGCATCGGGAAGGTGGCGTGGACCACCGGGTGGACGCGGCCCGCGCCGATCAGGGGCCACACGTGCTCCCGTACCGCCGCGACGATCGCCGCCTTCTCGTCCAGCGGCCGGGCCCGCAGGGAGGTCGCCGTGACCGCCGCCCGCTTCGCCAGCAGCGTGGCCAGGTTGAGCTCGGCCTTGACCCCGCCCTGGAGCCCGATCACCGCGAGGCGGCCGTTCACGGCCAGGGCGTCCACGTTCCGGGCGAGGTACTTCGCTCCCATGATGTCCAGGATCACGTCCGCCCCGGCCCCGCCCGTGGCCGCCCGGACCTCCGCCACGAAGTCCTGCTCGCGGTAGTCGATCAGGATGTCCGCGCCCAGCTCCGCGCAGCGGGCCAGCTTCTCCTTGCCGCCCGCCGTCACCGCCACCCGCGCGCCGACCGCCTTCGCCAGCTGGATCGCCATCGTTCCGATGCCGCTCGATCCGCCGTGCACGAGCAGGGTCTCGCCGGGGCGCAGACCGGCCACCATGAACACGTTGGACCAGACGGTGGAGACCACCTCGGGCAGCGCCGCCGCCGTCACCAGGTCCACGCCCGCCGGTACCGGCAGCAGCTGGCCCGACGGAACGGCGACCTGCTGCGCGTACCCGCCGCCGGCGAGCAGCGCGCACACCTCGTCGCCGACCGACCAGCCGGAGACCCCGGGGCCGACCGCGGAGATCCGGCCGGAACACTCCAGGCCGGGGTGGCGCGAGGCGCCCGGCGGAGGATCGTAGAAGCCCTGCCGCTGCAGGACGTCGGCGCGGTTCACGGCGCTCGCCGCGACCTCGACGAGGACTTCGCCCTGTCCGGCCACCGGGTCGGGAACCTCGGCCCACACCAGGGCCTCGGGGCCGCCGGGTTGTTCGATGGTGATCGCATGCATGGCCCGGAGGCTACCGGCCCGTACGCCGGCGTGCGGCCACCCGGGACGGGCGAGTTACTCCGCCGGGCCCAGGACCACCGGCGGGGTCGACGACGGGCTCGCGCGGACGATCGCGATGAGACGGTCCGTCAGCTGGAGCGGGCTCGCGTGCGGGTCGTCGTACGGGAGCAGGCGGTGGCCGCGCAGGACGCTGACGACCAGATCGTCGGTGTCCCGGACCGATTTGCCGACCTCGGACCGGTTGACCGGCCGCTCGATCAGGTCGAGGCCGCTGCCCTGCTGGATCAGGTCTTCCATCACGGTGCCCGCGCTCGGGCTCAGCACCGACAGTCCGAGCAGCCGGCCCGCCGCGCTCGCGCTCGTGATGACCGCGTCCGCGCCCGACTGGCGCAGCAGCGGGGCGTTCTCCTCTTCCCTGACGGCGGCCACGATCTTCGCGCCGCGATTGAGCTGGCGCGCCGTCAGGGTGACCAGGACAGCCGTGTCGTCCCGCTGCGTGGCGATCACGATCTGACGGGCCTTCTGCAGCTCGGCGCGCAGCAGTACTTCGGAGCGCGTGGCATCGCCGACGACCCCGGTGAACCCCTCCGCACTGGCGATGTCGATCACCTTGGCGCTGGGGTCGACGATGACGACCTGCTCCTTCTGGAGGCCGGTGGCCAGCAGGGTCTGGAGGGCCGAACGGCCCTTCGTACCGAAGCCGACGACTACCGTGTGGTCGCGCAAGTTCTTCCTCCAGCGGTTGAGCCGCCACTCTTCCCTGGTGCGTTCGGTGAGGACTTCCAGGGTGGTTCCGACCAGGATGATCAGGAACAGGACCCGCAGTGGCGTGATGAGCAGGACGTTCACCAGCCGCGCGCTGTCGCTGTACGGGACGATGTCGCCGTAGCCGGTCGTGGACAGGGTGACCGTCGCGTAGTAGACGCAGTCGAGGAAGTCGACCTTGTCGTTGGCGTTGTCGTGGTAGCCGTCGCGGTCGATCCACACGATCAGGACCGTCAGGCACATCACGAACAACGCCATCAGCAGCCGCCGCGTGACCTGCCTCAGCGGTCTTTCGACGACCCGCTTGGGCAGTTTGATGCGGCGCGAGACGAGCTTCTCGTCGGCGCCGCGCGCCATCGCGTCGGAGCCGTGAAGTTTCACGTGAAACATCCCCCCGAAGCCCACGGCAGGTCGAGGATCTCCACTTCCTGTCCCGAGCGTGCGCCGTTGGGCGGTACGACGGCCAGCGCATCCGCCGCCGCGACTCCGCGGAGCATCGCGGGGCCGTTGTAGCGCAGCGGTACGGCGTGCTCGTCGGTGAGCAGGACCGGTACGAGCCGGGTGTCGTGGGGGTGGCCGGGGACGTCGCCCTGCACGGGGGCGGTGTACCGGGGGCGGGCGCTGCGCCCGGCCAGGGCCCGGAGCAGCGGTTCGGCGAGGGTGAGCAGCCCGGAGACGGCGGCGAGGGGGTTGCCGGGCAGGCCGACGAGGTGGCGTCCGTCGGCGCGGCCCCCGAGGCGGGCGAGCAGCATCGGATGCCCGGGGCGCACGGAGACTCCGTCGACGAGGAGTTCGGCTCCGGCCCGCGCGAGTACGGGGTGGACGTGGTCGACGGGGCCGGAGGCGGTGCCGCCGGTGGTGATGACCAGGTCGGCGGGGGAGGTGGTGATGGCTTCGAGGAGCGCTTCGGCTCCGGCGGGGTCGTCGCCGAACCGCCGGGTGGCGACGACCTCGGCGCCGAGCCGGGTCAGCCAGGGGGCGAGCATGGGGCTGAGGGCGTCGCGGATGAGGCCGTCGTGGGGGCGGCCTTCGGTGAGGAGCTCGTCCCCGAGGACGAGGACCTCCACGCGCGGCCGGGGCCGGGTGGTGAGCTCGTCGTATCCGGCGGCTGCGGCGAGGCCGAGGACGGCGGGGGTGACGAGGGATCCGGCGGGCAGCAGGAGGTCGCCGGACCGGCATTCCTGGCCCCGGGGGCGGATGTCCTGGCCGGTGGACACGGGCCGTTCGGCGTAGAGGAGGCTGCTGGTCTCGTGGGAGTGCTCGCTGCGGATGACGGCGGTGGTGTCGGCGGGGATCCGGGCGCCGGTGGCGATCCGTACGGCCTCGCCGTCCGCGAGGGGCGCCGGGAGCTCGCAGCCGGCCAGTGCGTCCTGGCCGCGGCGGATGGTCCAGGGGCCGGGACCGGCGACGGCCCAGCCGTCCATGGCGGAGGTGTCGAAGGAGGGCAGGTCGATGAGGGCGTCGAGGGGCTCGGCGAGCACTTCGCCGAGCGCGTCCGCCAGGGGGACCCGGTGGGTGCGGCCCCGGACCCCGGAACCGGCGCGGGTGGCGGTCTCCCGGGCGCGCAGCCAGGAGGCGGCGCGGTGACCTCCCCCGTCGGGGTTGCGCGTGACCAGGGCGAGCGCCTGGTCGAGATCCCGGTCGGCGTCGGTACGGGCCTCCGCCCCGGTACGGGCCTCGGCCGTGTCCCTGGCTTTGGCGTCGGCGGTCATGCGGAGCCAGCCTCTTCGGAGCCAGCCTCTTCGGTGCCGGGACCTTCGGCGCCGGCGGCTTCGGTGTCGATGGCCTCGGCGGCTTCGGCGGCCCAGCGCAGGGCCAGGTCGGCGGCCTTGCGCGAGGCTTCGGCGACGGCCTGGGCGGGGTCGGCGCCGGCGGCTTCGGCGCGGGCGGCCGCGTAGCCGACGAGGAAGGTCGTCAGGGGGGCGGCGGGCCGGGCGACGCCGTGGGCGGCGTCACGGGCGAGGTCGAGCAGGGTTTTGACGTCGACGGTGATGTCGATGCCCAGCTCGTTCTTGGCGGCGGTGATCCATTGCTCCAGCACGGTTCCATGCTCTCTGATCCGGGCGCGGGCGGCGGCGAGATCGTCCCAGGTGTCGCAGTCGAAGGAGGCGAGCGGCGCGGCCGCGGTGACGGGGGTGAGGTCGAGTTCGGCGGTGACCGCGCGGAGCGGCAGGCCGGTCAGAGTGCCGTGCTCGGCGGCCAGCAGGGCGATTTCCCTCCGCAGGGACTCGGCCCGGTACGCGGCGACCAGGGGCTGGTCGCGGCCGGCGGGATCCCGGAGCATGGCTCCGTCGCGGCCGGGCGCGTCGAGCAGAGCCCGGACCGTTTCACGGTCCAGGAACGGCAGATCGGCGGAGAGTACGAGGACCCGCGCGGCCGTGGTGTGGCGCAGGCCCGCGTCCAGGGCGGCGAGGGGGCCGCCGCCGGGGGGATCTTCCCGGGCCCAGAGGACGGGGCGGGACGTCGCCCTGCGGTCGCCGACGACGACGGTGGTCCGGGCGCCGGCGCAGGCGTCGAGGACCCGGTCGAGGAGGGGCCGACCGCCGACGAGGAGGCCGGGCTTGTCGGCCCCGCCGAGTCGCCGCGCCGCGCCCCCGGCCAGCACGAGGGTGTCGTAGATCATGGTTCCGAGTATGCGCGGGTTGTGTTGCCGGCGGGTTCCGGGCGGGAATACGGGCCGGGTTCGCCGGGACCTGGAGACGACTTCGGGACCTGGAGGCGGCTCCGGGGCCCGGATACGACTCCGGGGCCGGCCGCACCCCGCGGGGTGAGGTCGGCCCCGGAGGGGCGGACAGAGGCACGGCTAGAGGTACGGCCCCGAGCGGATGGCGCCGTGCGGGCCTTCTTCGTCGTCCTCGTGGGAGGAACCCGGCGGGAGGGCGCGGCGCATCTGTTCCAGCTGGGCCCGGGCGGCCATCTGCTGCGCGAACAGGGCCGTCTGGATGCCGTGGAACAGGCCTTCCAGCCAGCCCACCAACTGGGCCTGGGCGATCCGAAGTTCCGCCTCGGAGGGGATGGCCTCCTCGGTGAAGGGGAGGGAGAGGCGCTCCAGTTCCTCCACCAGCTCGGGAGCCAGACCGTCCTCCAGCTCCTTCACCGACGCGGCATGGATGTCCTTGAGACGGACCCGGCTGGCCTCGTCCAGAGGTGCGGCGCGTACCTCTTCCAGGAGTTGCTTGATCATGCTGCCGATCCGCATGACCTTGGCGGGCTGTTCGACCATCTCCGTCACCGGGACCTCGCGCGACTCGTCATCGGCGCCGCCGACCGGCATCCCGTCCTGCCCCACGATCAGGCCGTGCGGGGGGCTGTCCTGCGACCGTTCACTCCTCGGCATCTCCATGCCGTCATTCTCTCGCACACCTTCGCTTTCACACGGTGTGCCCCCGCACAGGCGTGATCCACCCTGTGCGGGGGCACCAACATCCGCCGGACTCCGGCGCGGAGCCGTCCGGCAGCCGTCAGACTTCGCGGCGCGCGAGCGCCCCGCTCGAACGCGTGACCAGGGCCGCCAGCAGCGCCGCACCCACCGGGACCGCGATCAGCAGCCCGGCCAGCGTCGCCCACGGCACGGCGATGGGCATGTACGGCAGGGCCTCCGCGTAGCCGTGCTCGATGCTGTTGCGGACCATGTCGGCCGCGGCCCGCCGCTCGGTGAGCCGCAGGCCCACCGCCGGCAGGATCCCGGCCGCCGAGCCGAGGACCACGCCCATCAGGGCGACCACCCCGCACTGGAAGCCGCTGAGCGTGCGCCGCACCCGCGGCGGGGCGCCGACCGCCGCCAGGGTCTTGAGATCGGCTTCGGCGTCGGCCTGGGCCAGCCCGGTGGCGATGCCGGCCGCGCCGATGGTGACCAGGCCCGCGAAGACGGTCAGGGCGAGCATGATCAGGCTGTCGTTGCCCTGGTAGCCCTTCTCGATGCGTACCGAGGCGTCCACGCCCATCTTGTCGATGGCCCCGTCCACCCGCTGCAGCTGCTCGGAGCTCGCGCCGCCGTCGAGGGTGAAGTACGAACCGAAGGGGGCGGTCATCAGGCCCGCGCTCTTCGCGGCCGAGGGCGGCAGCACCAGCTTGAGGCCGTAGCCCTTCACCGATTCGGGCAGCAGGTAGGCGGCGAACACCTTGTCCTCGCCCGGCGGTTGCTCACCCGGCTCCAGGTCCTTCCCGGAGGTGTCGTTGCCGGTGATCACCCGGACGGTGGCCTTGCCGTCCTTCACGTTCTGCTTGGCGAAGGAGACGGCCTTGCCCGCCTTCAGCGCGGACACCGCGCCCGGATCGGTGACGGCCAGGACGGAGAGCAGCTTCTCGTCGGCGACGACCAGGGGGTACTGGACGCCCATGTTCTCCCGGGCGCAGCGCCAGTCGGCGCTGAGCGCCTTGCGCTGTTCCGTGGTGAAGGAACTGGGGCCGTTCTTGGCCGTGTCGAGGGGGCAGAGCTGGTCCTTCGCGATGATGATCTCGGCCCGTCCGCAGCCCTGGGCGAAGGAGTACGGGGAGCAGCCGGGCTTGCCGACGGCGACCCTGTCCACGTCGGCCCGTACGCCGAGGCGGAGTTCCTTCTCCAGCGCGAGGCGCACGGCGGGCACGTCCCGGTAGGCGGAGCTGTCCTGGGTGGTCATGAAACCGGTCCCGAAGGGCAGCTGGGCGACGTACTCGGAGCGTGCCTGGAGCTCGTGGCTGTGCTGGTAGGTGGCCACGGCGACGGTGCCGGCGACGGCGGCCAGTACGGCGGCCACGGCCGGTGCCGTACGCCCCCGGTTGCGCACGGAGTCGCGCAGCGCGAGCCGGGGCGACAGCGGGAGCCACCGGCCGGCCCGCCCGAAGAGGCCGACGAGGGCGGGGGTGAGGGCGACGATGCCGAGCTCGGCGAGGGCGCTGCCGCCCGCGACGACCACGGAGCCCATCCCGGAGACCGTGCCGTACAGGGCGATGGCGGCGCCGCCCGCGACGGCGATCAGGCCGAGGACGGGCAGCACCCGGCTGGACCGGCGCACGCCGCGGCGGCCGGTGAGGGAGGCGAGCACGGTCTGCCGGGAGGCGGTGACGGCCGGGACGATGGCGGCCAGCAGCCCGGTCAGGACGGCGAGCAGGCCGATGCCGAGGAGCTCCAGCGGGCGGACGTCGAAGCCGGCGAAGCGCTTGCCGATCTGCTGTTCCAGGACCGGCCGGAGCCCGAAGGTGAGGCCCATGCCGATGGCGGTGCCGATGACGGCGGCCGCGGCGCCGATGACGAGGCCGCCGGAGAGCACGATGGCCCGGATGTGCCGCCGGTCGCCGCCGTTGGCGCCGACCAGGCCGAGCTGGCGGCGCGAGCGCCGGGCACCGACCGCGAAGGCGGGTCCGGCCAGCAGACAGATCTCCAGCATGGCGAGGCCGACGACGGTGGACAGGACGGCGAGCTCGGTCTTGCCGAGGACCGCGTCGTTGTTCCAGTTGCTCTTGGGTTCCTGCCGGTAGAGCGGTACGTCGGCATCGGCCGGCGGGTTCAGCAGGACGGCGCGCGACTCGACGACGAGGCCCTTGGTGTTGGCCTCCTTGACGATGTTCCACGTGAAACCATCGCCGCCGACCTTGACCAGGTAGGAGTGCTGGGGGTGCAGTCCGGTGCTGCCGGCGGCCTCTCCGGCCCGTGCGAGCGGGGTGAGCAGGCTCCCGGGCGGGGCGATGATCTGTGACAGCTTGAGCGCGTCGGGCAGCTCGTAGGCGCCCACGATCTTGTAGGAGACCGCCGAGTCGCGCGGGGTCACGCTGGAGCCGACGAAGTAGCCGGACTCCTTCAGGAAGGCGTTGGTGGCCATGATCTCGCCCGGTGCCTGCGGGAGCCGGCCGCGGTCCAGCTTCCACAGGCCCTTCGTCAGCGGGCTGGCGGTGTCCACCTCCCGCAGCTCGGTGAAGAGGATCCCGTACCGGGTGCGGACCTTGCCGTAGGCCATGCTGTCCCGGGTCGACTCGGCGCCGGGCGGCAGCGGGGGCGGGGGCGGGGTGTCCCCGGTCTCTTTGAAGCCGCCGCTCGGGTCGTACTTGTCGAACCCGCCGACCGGGGCGTAGTTCTTCCCGTCGGGCGACTGGTAGAGGGGAGTGCCGCTCATCCGCCCATCGCTCACCCGCGCGTCGGCGGTGCCGAGCAGCCGGTCCATGCGCTGCCCGGCGGAGAGCTGGGAGCTGCGCACGGTGAGGTCGGCGGCGCTCACGCCGACGATCGGCAGGGCGATCATGGCGAGGACGAGGGCGCTGCGGCCCTTGGAGCGCCAGGCGTCGCGGCGGGCTATCCGGATCGCCGCGATCCAGGAGTGGTACGAGGAGATCACTGGTTGGCCGCCTGCCCGGTGAGCAGGGAATCGGCGTGGCTGCGCAGGGTCTCGTCGACGACGGTGCCGTCGCGCAGGAACACCACGCGGTCGGCCCACGCCGCGAACCGCGGCTCGTGCGTCACCAGGACCCCGGCCGCACCCGCGTCGCAGCGCGAGCGCAGCAGGGCGAGCACGGACTCCCCGGTCTCCGAGTCGAGGGCGCCGGTCGGCTCGTCGGCGAGGACGAGACGGCGCTCGCCCACGAGGGCGCGGGCGATGGCCACGCGCTGCTGCTGGCCGCCGGACATCTCGTCGGGGAACCGGTCGGCGAGGTGGGACAGGCCCATCTCCTCCAGGGCGGCCAGCGCGGAGACGCGGGCCTTGCGGGCGGAGACTCCGTCGAGTTCGCGCGGCAGCGCGACGTTCTCGGCCGCGGTGAGGGCCGGGATCAGGTTGTAGTCCTGGAAGACGTACCCGATGCTGCGGCGGCGCAGCGCCGCCAGCTGCTTGCGGCCGGCGGTGGTGATGTCGGTGCCTTCGACGATCACCCGGCCGCTGCTGGGGGTGTCCAGGCCCCCGGCGAGGGTGAGCAGCGTGGACTTGCCGGACCCGGAGGGTCCCATGACGGCGACGAGTTCGCCTGGGTACACGGAGAGGTTGATTCCGCGCAGGGCGTGCACCTCGGTGGCGCCGCTGCCGTGCGTGCGGACGAGCTGGTCCAACTGCAGTACGGGCTGGTCGGGCATGAAGGGTCCCCCCTGGGACATGAGCGTGTTCAGCCCCGCCGCGTGCGGGCGGTACGGGACATCCGGTCGGTGGTCGGGCCGACCGGGCTGGTCAGGCCGGTTTGGCCTGTCGGGCCGGTCGTGATGGCGGTGGGTGTGGGTCCCTGGGCCGGCTCCGGGAACGCCGGCTCCGCTTCGGCGGGCTCCGCGTCGGCCGGCGCGGGCCCGCCGTTCGCGGAGAGCCGTACGAGCCTGGTCTCGCAGTGGTCGAGCCAGCGGGCCTCGGCTTCGGTCTGGAAGATCAGCTGTTCCAGCACCAGCAGCCAGGCGACGTCGTCGCGCTCGCTGGTCCGCCCGCTCTCGATGGCGGTCAGGGCCTGAGCCTTGAGCCGGGTGTAGTCCTGCATGGCCTGGACGGTGGCGTGCCGCTGGGCCTGGATGACGGCGCGGATGTCCACGCTGGGTGCGCAGACGGCCATGGCGAGCTTGATGGCGAGCTCGTCGCGGGGCGGGTTGGCCCGGTCGACGGGGCGCTCGTACCACTCGCGCAGTTCGGAGCGTCCGGTGTCGGTGATGGCGTACAGGGTGTGTCCGGCGGTGTCCTCGCCGCCGGGGGCGACGAGGCCGTCGCGCTCCAGGCGGGCGAGCGTGGTGTACACCTGCCCGACGTTGAGCGGCCAGGTGGAACCGGTGCGGGACTCGAATTCGGTGCGCAGCTGGGAGCCGTACCGAGGGCCCCGTTCCAGCAGGGCGAGAAGGCCGTGGCGGATCGACATACTCAGTATGTATACCGAGTATGCCCGTCGCCGCAACCACCCTGAGGGCTACGCCGCGAGAGGGAGGGCGGGGATTCGTAGATCTTGAGAGGGACTCAGCGGCCCCGGCGCAGCCGCATTCCCATGAAGCCGAAACCCAGTCCCATCAGGGCGAATCCCGTTCCGAGCGGCAGTATGTGCGCGGCCAGATCGGCGGCCCGCTCGTTGGGCTCGGACCCGAGCGCGCTGACCGGGGCCGGGGCGGAGGCGGAAGGGGCCGTGGGTGCCTGCCGGACGGGCTCGGTGCGCGGGCGCGCCGGGACGGGCCGCGCGGCGAGCACGGTCTCGGGGTTGGCGGGCTCGGTGACCGGCAGCCCCGGCCGCTCCCGCCCGGCCCCGGCTGCGCTTCCTGCGAGCTCCTCGAAGGCCCCGTCCGGGGTGGCGGCCGCGGCGACGGCGACGGCGCTCGCGGAAGGTGTGGCGGTCCCGGACGGTGCGGTGCTACCGGACGGTGTGGCGGCCGGTGTGGCATTCGGTGCGGCGAGGAGGGCGGACGTGGAGGCCGAGGGCCCGGCGTTCGCGGGCGCCGTGATCAGCAGCGCGGCGGACGCCAGCGCTGCCCCGGCGGTCCAGCGCAGCGCGCGGGCATATGTCACGCACTCAGATTTACATAAACGGACAAAAGGGGCATCCCGTACGGCTCGTACGAGCCGTACGGGATGCCCCGTCGGCGCAACCGCGCCCGGCGCCTACCGCGCCCCCGGCTACTGCGGGTTGCCCGTGGAGATGTAGAGGACGAAGGTGGTGTCCTTCGGGTCGATCTTGGCGCCGCCCGCGGGCGACTGCTCGACGACCGTCCCCTCGCCGTAGACCACCTCGTCGCGCGGCTTCTCCTCGTACTTCCAGCCCGCGGCCCGGATGCACGCCTTCACCGAGACCTGGTTGATGTACCGGAAGTCCGGCGCCTGCACCTTGGTCGCGTCGTTGAAGTCCTTCTGGGGCTCCTTGCACTTCGACACGTCGATCACGCGCGAGGTGTCCGGCCCCTTGTGCCCGGCCTTCGGCGAGCCGGACGACGAACCGGAAGCCGCCGGGGTCGGCGGGTTCGCCTTGTCGTCCTTGGTGCTCGGGGTCAGCGCGTAGATCACTCCGCCCACGGTCAGCAGCGCCACCACGATGGCCCCCACCAGCACCGGCGTGTTCCGCTTCTTCGCCGAGCCGGAGCCGGAGCCGGAGCCCGAACCCCCGCCGACGGTGGTCTGCGAGCTCTGGGGCGCGACCGCGTACGGCGGCGGGGTCGCCGCCCCGTACGCCTGCTGAGCCTGCGGCGGAGTCTGGTACTGCTGCGCGTGCTGCTGCGGGTACCCGTACGCGCCCGCGTTCGGCGCGGGCGTCGGCGCGTACGGGGACGGCGCCTGGGTCTGCGGGACCTGGTACGGCTGCTGCACCGACTGCGGCGGAGCCTGGAGGCCCGAGTCCACCGGCGGGAACACCGCCGAGCCGACCCCCGCCCCGCTGCCGGTCGGGTGCGAGCCGGGGACGATGACCGGGGCCCCGGTGTGCCCGGCGCCCGCCACTCGCGCGACCTCGTCGAGCATGGCCGCGGCGGTGGGGAAGCGCTCGTTCGGGTTCTTCTTCAGGGCCCGCGCCACCAGGGCGTCCATGGCCGGGCTGACCGAGCGGTTGATGGAGGACGGCGCGACCGGCTCCTCCTGTACGTGCGCGTACGCCATGCCCAGCGCCGAGTCCGCGACGAAGGGGACCCGCCCGGTCAGGAGCTCGAAGAGCATGATGCCGACCGAGTAGAGGTCGGAGCGGGCGTCCACGGCCCGGCCGAGCGCCTGCTCGGGGGAGAGGTACTGGGGGGTGCCGACGACCATGCCGGTCTGCGTCATCGAGGTGACCCCCGACTGCATGGCCCGCGCGATGCCGAAGTCCATCACCTTGACCACACCGCGCCGCGTCATCATGACGTTGCCCGGCTTGATGTCGCGGTGGACCAGGCCCATCTCGTGGCTGCTCTCCAAGGCCGCCAGCACGTCGGCGGTCACCTTCAGCGCCTTGTCGGCCGGCATGGCCCCGTACTGCCTGACGTCCGCGTCCAGGACCGAGCCGAGCGGCTGCCCCTCGACGTACTCCATGACGATGTACGGCATGACCGCGCCGTCGGCCGCGGAGGGGTCCGCGAAGGAGACGACGCCCTCGCCGGTATCGAATACCGAGACGATGTTGGTGTGCGACAGTTTCGCTACAGCCTGGGCCTCGCGGCGGAAGCGCTCGCGGAAGGAGGCCTCGCGCCCGAGTTCACTGTGCAGCGTCTTGATGGCCACCTGGCGGTCGAGCGCGGAGTCGTAGGCGAGGTATACGGACGCCATGCCGCCCTCACCGAGCAAATCCCTTAGCTGGTAACGGCCACCGGCCAAAGAGCCGCCCGCGTACTGGCCCTGAGTGCCGTCCTGGCTCATGACTGTTGCTTCCCCTCGGGATGTGTCCCTACGCCTCTGGCTGAGCGCATGTCGGGCTCAGTCTGCCGGAGGGCAAGCACACGTCAAGCCAGGTTCCCGTTCCGTGACCACAAGGCCACCGGGCGTCTTGTCCGAACGGTGACCGGTTCCGAGGCTGTAGCGTTCATCGGAGCACACGATGAGGACGTACCGCTGAGCGGCGGCCGAGACAGACGACGGTGAGGACTGATGGCACCCGAACCCGAGGGAAGCGGCGCCGGGATGGCAGACGGTCCTGAGCACTGGGGCGCGGGCGGGCTGGTGGGAGACGGCCGTTACCGGCTGACCCACCGTCTGGGACGCGGCGGAATGGCCGAGGTCTTCGCCGCCGAGGACGTCCGGCTCGGCCGGACCGTGGCCGTCAAACTGCTCCGCCCGGACCTCGCCGAGGACCCGGTGTCCAAGGCCCGGTTCACGCGCGAGGCGCAGTCGGTCGCGGGCCTGAACCACCATGCCGTCGTCGCCGTGTACGACTCGGGCGAGGACCGGGTCGGCCCGAGCGTCGTCCCCTACATCGTCATGGAACTGGTCGAGGGCCGCACCATCCGCGACCTGCTGATCAGCGCCGAGGCCCCGGGCCCCGACCAGGCGCTGATCATCGTCTCCGGCGTGCTCGAAGCGCTCGCGTACTCGCACCAGCACGGCATCGTGCACCGTGACATCAAGCCCGCCAACGTGATCATCACGGACGCCGGCGCGGTCAAGGTGATGGACTTCGGCATCGCGCGCGCCCTGCACGGCGCGCAGTCGACGATGACCCAGACCGGCATGGTCATGGGCACCCCGCAGTACCTGTCGCCCGAACAGGCCCTGGGCAAGGCCGTGGACCACCGTTCCGACCTGTACGCGACGGGCTGTCTGCTCTACGAACTCCTCGCGCTGCGGCCCCCCTTCACCGGGGAGACCCCGCTGTCGGTGGTCTACCAGCACGTGCAGGACGCGCCGATCCCGCCGTCCCAGCTGCCCGAGGGCCACCACATCCCGCACGAGCTCGACGGGCTCGTCATGCGTTCCCTCGCCAAGGACCCGGACGACCGGTTCCAGAGCGCGGAGGAGATGCGCGGGCTGGTCCAGTACGCGCTCCAGATGCTGCACGACCAGGGGCCGAACACCGGCACCTGGAACACCGGCCCGGTCACCATGGCGCTGCCGCACGGCCGCGGCCCCGCGCAGACCACCGCGATGCCGATGCCGGGCAGCGGCGGCCGTCCGCAGTACAACTCGCACGCGTCGACCTCGCAGTTCCAGCAGCCGATGGTGCCGCCGCTGAACCCGGACGACGGCTCGGCCTTCCCCGGCGGGGGCGGCCAGGGCGGTCCGGGCGGCCACGGTGGGCACGGCGGCTACGACGGGTACGACGGCTACGACGACCGGTCCGGCGGCGGCCGCTGGAAGCTGTGGCTGTTCGCGGTCCTCGCCGTGGTCGCGGTCGCGGCGGGCGTGGCGTACGCGGTGCAGGGCATCGGCGGCAAGGGCGGCCAGAAGGAAGGGCCGTCGACGACGGTCTCCTCCTCTTCCTCGTCGAGCGGTACGCCGAGCAGCCCGACCCCGGAGACCACCCCGTCCCGGACGCCGGAGAGCTCGCGCTCGTACGACTACACGCCGACGCCGAGCCGCAGCAAGTTCACTCCGAGCTTCTCGCCGACTCCGACGCCGACTCCCACCCCGACTCCGACGCCGACCCCGACTCCGACCCCCACGCCGTCGAAGACGCCGAAGCCGACGCCCTCGACGAAGCCTCCGACGGAATCCGCGAACCCCGAGCCGGAGCAGTAACCCTCAGTAATGCGAACGGCCCGGGGGGGGGGGGGGGGGGGACTGACCCCCCGCGCGCGGGGGCGGGGGGGGGCTAGACCCCCCGCCGGCTGAGAGACCGGCGGGGGGGTGGGGA
>NZ_JBHYVM010000041.1:15205-41467 GCF_042750105.1 Streptomyces sp. NPDC059443
CGCCCCCCCTCCCCCCCCCCCCGCTCGCACCCCCCCCCCCCCCCCCGGTCACCACACCCCACACATCCCCCCCCGGCGGGGGGGGGGTTGTCAACCCCCGCGGCCCCGGGGCCGTTCGCCGTGGGACCAAAGTCCCCCGGGGTTCCTCACAGCGCGTGCTGGTACTGCCGGTCCAGATTCCCCGCGAGGGTGTGCACCGTGACGAGCTGGGGTTCGATCCGCATGTAGACCGGGTCGAAGACCGCGCCGTCGATGAAGTGCGGGCCGGGGCCGAAGAGTTCCAGTTCGGCGGTGGTGGGTTCGACGAGGTTCGCCGTGCCGGTGATCTGCACCGACCACAGCTGGGCGTCTGGGGAGTTGAAGTTGTCGGCGCCGTAGGAGACCACGCTGCCGTTGCAGGCTTGGTGGTATCCGAATCCGGCGTGCATTCTCAGGACGACCTTGCCGTTCACCACGATGTGGCGGGCGAGGGCGAGGAAAGGCAGCGCGCGCATGCTGGTGGCGACTCGGCCGTACGGCACCCGGCGCAGCAGTTCGATGGCGTGGAGTTCCTCTGGGGACATGTCATCCACTCTCGGGTACCGACACGGTGCCGGAAAAGAGGATCCCGCCCCGCACATCGGGGACGTTGGTCCCGAATTAAACAGAACGCCCCGTGGAATCGTGCATCCACGGGGCGTTACGCTGTGTGATCGAAAAGGTCTACCTACGCTGCTCGGCCTGGAGCCGGGCCACGTACGCGGCGGCCTGGGAGCGGCGCTCCATGCCCAGCTTGGAGAGCAGGCTGGAGACGTAGTTCTTGATCGTCTTCTCGGCCAGGTGCAGCCGCTCGCCGATCACCCGGTTCGTCAGGCCCTCGCCGATCAGGTCGAGGATCTTGCGCTCCTGCTCGGTGAGGTTGGAGAGCCGGTCGTCGCCCTTGCCGTTCTTGCCGTCGCGCAGCCGCTCCAGCACCCGGGCCGTGGCGACGGGGTCCAGCAGCGACTTGCCGGCCGCGACGTCCCGTACGGCGTTGAGCAGCTCGTTGCCGCGGATCGCCTTCAGCACGTAGCCCGAGGCGCCGGCCATGATCGCGTCGAACAGCGCTTCGTCATCGGCGAACGAGGTGAGCATCAGGCACTTGATGTCCTCGTTCTGCGAGCGCACCTCGCGGCAGACCTCCACCCCGCTGCCGTCGGGCAGGCGGACGTCGAGCACGGCCACGTCGGGGCGGGTCGCGGGGATGCGGACCAGCGCGTCGGCGGCGGTGCCGGCCTCACCGACGATGTCGATGTCGTCTTCCATCGACAGCAGTTCGTGCACACCCCGACGCACCACTTCGTGGTCGTCCAGAAGGAAAACCTTGATCTTTGCCTGTCCGTCTTGTGCGCTCATCGACTACCCGTCCGAGTGGTTGTGCGTCCCCGGACACATGCCGGCGGCGACTCAGCAGAAAAGAGCCGGTCGTGGCAATTGGCTGGCCCCTTATCCGGTCCCATCCTAGCCTCGAAGTCACCCAAGAGGCGCTTTTGAGGGCGGACCGGGTGCAACCGGAGCAAGCTGCACGTTGTGGGCGACGGTGCTGGTCCCGGGGCGGGTACCGGGGCGTGCGCCGGGTTCCTGTTACCGCCGGAAGCCCCAGTTTTCAAGCCCTTCCCTGAAGATGAAGGCCGGGATAACGTGCCGTTGTTCCGGCCCCCTGCAAGGCTGTGACCAGTGCTTGTTCCCGCTTCCGTCGATTTACTTGGAAATCCAAGCAAAATCGCAGGTCAAACGGGGTTTCGCAGTTATGCGACGCACTGGGTAACGTGCATTGCGCAGGGCACTCGCCGGGGCACCTGTCACGCCTGAATCCCATACCCGAAGCGCACCCACCCCGTGCGCGGGCAGAGATGCAGGTGAGCCGCACTGGTCCCCGGAGAACCCGGGTGCCGGACCGACGGAGGAGCAATCGTGACCGTGGAGAGCACTGCCGCGCGCAAGCCGCGCCGCAGCAGCGGCGCCAAGCGGCAGGCAGGCGCGGCGAGCGCCGCCAAGACCGCCGCCGCCACCGCGCAGACGCATGATGACGCCGAACCCCAGCTCGTACAGCTGCTGACGCCCGAAGGGGAACGGGTCGAGGTCGCGGACCATCCCGACATCGCGGAATTCGCCCCCTTCGTCGCGGACATCACCACCGAAGACCTGCGCGGCCTCTACCGCGACATGGTCATGACGCGCCGCTTCGACGGCGAGGCGACGGCACTCCAGCGCCAGGGCGAACTGGGCCTGTGGGCCTCGCTGCTCGGGCAGGAGGCCGCGCAGATCGGCTCCGGCCGGGCGCTGCGCGACGACGACTACGTGTTTCCCACCTACCGCGAGCACGGCGTGGCCTGGTGCCGCGGGGTCGACCCGACCAACCTGCTCGGCATGTTCCGCGGTGTGAACCACGGTGGCTGGGACCCGACCACCAACAACTTCCACCTGTACACGATCGTCATCGGCTCCCAGACGCTGCACGCGACCGGGTACGCGATGGGCGTGGCCAAGGACGGCGCCGACTCGGCGGTCGTCGCCTACTTCGGCGACGGCGCGTCCAGCCAGGGCGACGTGGCGGAGGCCTTCACCTTCGCCGCCGTCTACAACTCGCCCGTGGTGTTCTTCTGCCAGAACAACCAGTGGGCGATCTCCGAGCCGACCGAGCGCCAGATGCGCGTGCCGCTCTACCAGCGCGCCAAGGGCTTCGGCTTCCCGGGCGTCCGCGTGGACGGCAACGACGTACTGGCCTGCCTCGCGGTGACCCGCTGGGCGCTGGAGCGGGCCCGCCGCGGGGAGGGCCCGACCCTGGTCGAGGCCTTCACGTACCGCATGGGCGCGCACACCACTTCGGACGATCCGACGAAGTACCGGCGCGACGAGGAGACGGCGGCCTGGGAGGCAAAGGACCCGATCCTGCGCCTGAAGGCCCACCTGCTGGCGACCGGAGCCGCCGACGAGGCGTACTTCGAGGAGCTGGAGGCCGAGAGCGAGACCCTGGGCAAGCGGGTGCGCGAGGTCGTGCGCTCGATGCCCGACCCGGACACGATGGCGATCTTCGAGAACGTCTACGCGGACGGGCACGCGCTCGTCGACGAGGAGCGCGCGCAGTTCGCCGCCTACCTCGCGTCCTTCGAAGGCGGGGAGTGACCGTCATGGCCGTACAGAAGCTGACCATCGCCAAGGCGCTCAACGACTCGCTGCGCAAGGCCCTGGAGACGGACCCGAAGGTCCTGATCATGGGTGAGGACGTCGGCAAGCTCGGAGGCGTCTTCCGGATCACCGACGGACTGCAGAAGGACTTCGGCGAGGAGCGGGTCATCGACACCCCGCTCGCCGAGTCGGGCATCGTCGGCACCGCGATCGGACTGGCCCTGCGCGGGTACCGGCCGGTCGTGGAGATCCAGTTCGACGGTTTCGTGTTCCCCGCCTACGACCAGATCGTCACGCAGCTCGCGAAGATGCACGCGCGCTCGCTCGGCAAGATCAAGATGCCGGTCGTCATCCGCATTCCCTACGCGGGCGGCATCGGCGCGGTCGAGCACCACTCGGAGTCCCCGGAGACGCTGTTCGCGCACGTCCCGGGCCTGAAGGTGGTCTCGCCGTCCAACGCGAGCGACGCCTACTGGATGCTCCAGCAGGCCATCCTGAGCGACGACCCGGTGATCTTCTTCGAGCCGAAGCGCCGCTACTGGGACAAGGGCGAGGTCGACGTAGAGGCGATCCCGGACTCCCTGCACGGCTCCCGGGTGGCCCGCGCGGGCACCGACATCACCCTGGCGGCCTACGGGCCGATGGTGAAGGTCTGCCTGGAGGCGGCGGCCGCGGCCGCCGAGGAGGGGAAGTCGGTGGAGGTCGTGGACCTGCGCTCGATGTCCCCGATCGACTTCGACGGTCTGCAGGCCTCGGTGGAGCGCACCCGCCGGCTGGTCGTCGTGCACGAGGCTCCGGTGTTCCTCGGTGTGGGTTCGGAGATCGCCGCTCGCATCACGGAGCGGTGCTTCTACCACCTGGAGGCGCCCGTGCTGCGCGTGGGCGGCTACCACGCCCCGTATCCGCCGGCCCGCCTGGAGGACGAGTACCTGCCGGGCCTGGACAGGGTGCTCGACGCAGTCGACCGCTCGCTGGCGTACTGAGGAGACCCGCGTCATGACGATCCGCGAATTCAAGATGCCCGACGTGGGCGAGGGCCTCACCGAGGCCGAGATCCTCAAGTGGTTTGTCCAGCCCGGTGACACCGTCACCGACGGCCAGGTCGTCTGCGAGGTCGAAACGGCCAAGGCCGCCGTCGAGCTGCCGATCCCCTTCGACGGGGTCGTGCACGCGCTCCTCTTCGAGGAGGGCGTGACGGTCGACGTGGGCCAGGTCATCATCTCGGTGCGGACGGGTCCGGCCGACGAGGCCCCGGCAGCGGCCGAGGCCGTCGCCGCTCCCGCCCCGGTAGCCGCTGAGGCGGCCCCCGAGGCGGCTCCCGAGGCCGCCCCGGCCCGCCAGGCCGTCCTGGTCGGCTACGGGGTCTCCACGGCCTCTACGAAGCGTCGCCCGCGCAAGGCGCCGCACGCGGCGGCCGCCGCTCAGAACGGCACGGGCGTGGTCCAGGCGGCCCCGGCGGCTCCGGTGGCCCCGGCGGCTCCGGCCGTGGTGGTCCCCGCGCAGAACGGCTCGGCCCCCACCGGCGCCAAGGCGCTGGCGAAGCCGCCCGTGCGCAAGCTGGCCAAGGACCTCGGCATCGACCTGGCGGCCGTGGTCCCGACCGGCGACGGCGGCGTGGTGACCCGCGAGGACGTCCACGCGGCGGCCGCCGCGGCCATCGCCCCGCAGGCCGTCGCTCCGCAGGCCGTGGCTCCGGCCGCGGCGGCCCCGGCTCCCGTCCGGGCCCCGGCCGAGGTACCCGCCCCGGCCGAAGCGTCCGCCCGGGAGACCCGTATCCCGGTCAAGGGCGTCCGCAAGGTCACCGCCCAGGCGATGGTCGGCTCGGCGTTCACCGCTCCGCACGTCACCGAGTTCATCACCTTCGACGTGACCCGCACGATGAAGCTGGTCCAGGAGCTCAAGGAGGACCCGGACCTCGCCGGTCTGCGGATCAACCCGCTGCTCCTGATCGCCAAGGCCGTCCTGGTGGCCATCCGCCGCAACCCGGACGTCAACGCGTCCTGGGACGAGGCGGCCCAGGAGATCGTGCTCAAGCACTACGTCAACCTGGGCATCGCCGCGGCCACCCCGCGCGGCCTGATCGTCCCGAACATCAAGGACGCGCACGCCAAGACGCTGTCCGAGCTGTCCGGGGCACTGTCCTCGCTGGTCTCCACGGCCCGTGAGGGCAAGACCTCCCCGGCGGACATGCAGAACGGCACCATCACCATCACCAACGTCGGCGTCTTCGGCGTCGACACCGGCACGCCCATCCTGAACCCCGGCGAGTCCGCGATCCTGGCGGTCGGCGCGATCAAGCTCCAGCCGTGGGTGCACAAGGGCAAGGTCAAGGCCCGTCAGGTCACCACCCTGGCGCTGTCCTTCGACCACCGTCTGATCGACGGCGAACTCGGCTCCCGCTTCCTCGCGGACATCGCCGCCGTCCTCGAACACCCCCGCCGCCTGATCACCTGGTCCTGACGGCCCGCTCCGGCCTCCGGGTTGACCCCGGAGGCCGGTTCCCCAGGGAATCCACATGCCAGTTCCCCAAGACCAGCCCGCAGACCAGCCCGTCGGTCCGCCCGCGAACGAATCGCTGACGTGGAGCCAGGACGGCGAAACGTTCACTCTCGTCATCGAGCCCCTGGACACCCGCCCGTTCACCCGCGCCGACAACGCCGTGGTCTACAACTCCGACGGCTCGCGGCGCTGCCGCGTACGCCCGCCGCGCGAGCTGATGAGCAACCCGGCCGCGGTGCTCGGCTTCTTCCGGGCCTTTCCCGGACCCGACGGCCGCCCCGTGTTGGTCGTCGCCACCCGCTCCTCGGGGGATTTCCAGGGCACCCTCGACCTCGGCACGGGAACCCTCCGCTCCCTCACCACCTGCCGCTGACCTGCGCGAACCCCCGTACGAACCACGCGCGAGCCCCGCGGAAATCCCTTGGGGGAGAGCCCTCGCCGATGTGATCATCGGCCAATGGAATTCCGCTCTGCCACCGCAGACCCCACCGACCTGGACCGCGCCCTCGCCTACCCGGCCGACGGCCCCGTCCCCGCCTTCACCCCCGAGAAGATCCGCGAAGAGCTCGCCGCGAACCAGATGCGTCCCGAGTGGATCTGGACCGCCGAGGACGAGGACGGCGAGATCCTGGCCCGCGCCCTGTGGTGGGGCCGCGGCGACAGCGAGCTCCCCAACGCCCTCGACTGCCTCCAGGTACGGAGCTCCGTGGCCGACCCGGCCTCCGTCGCCGCCGGGCTGCTCGCCGCCGGGCACGCCGCCTTCGGGAAGGCCCCCGAGTACAACATCTC
This sequence comes from Streptomyces sp. NPDC059443, assembly GCF_042750105.1. Taxonomy (NCBI): domain Bacteria; kingdom Bacillati; phylum Actinomycetota; class Actinomycetes; order Kitasatosporales; family Streptomycetaceae; genus Streptomyces; species Streptomyces sp. NPDC059443. Next base: position 21,641 of record NZ_JBHYVM010000041.1, read on the forward strand.
GCTGCCGCACGACTGGCGCACCGCCCCCGGCGGCCTGGCCGACGCGGTCGCCTGGCGGCAGGAGGCCGCGTACGAGGCCGGGCTGACCCGCGAGATCGAACGCCTGCGCTTCGAGTGGACCCCGGCCGCCGGGACCGCCGAGCCCACCGGACGACTGGTCTTCCGCGAGGGCACCGACGAGGAGTTCCTCGAAGCCTTCACCCGCATCGCGGCCGGCAGCCTGGACCTGCACACGCAGAACGAGCTGCGCACGATCGACGCCGAGGAACTGGCGCGCGACGACATCGAGTTCTACACCGACTGCCCCGGCGAGCGCTCCTGGTGGCGCCTGGCCCACCTCCCGGACGGCACCCTCGCCGGACTGGCCGTCCCGTCCGCGACCCCGTACCACCGCAACGTCGGCTACCTGGGCGTCGTACCCGAGCAGCGCGGCCGCGGCCTGATCGACGAGGTCCTCGCCGAGATCACCCGCTTCCACGCCTCCGAGGGCGCGCAGCGCATCACCGCCACCACGGACACCGTGAACGCCCCGATGGCCGCCGCCTTCACCCGCGCCGGCTACGAGATCACCGAGATCCGCCTGGTGCTGGAGCCCTCGTAGGGCTCCCGAACGGACCTGGCGGGCCCCCGATAGCGTTCCCCTCAGGACACCGACCGACGCTGGAGGGAAAACGAGCCGTGGGACTTACCGGAGAAATCGCCGCGATACGGGAAGGGCGGGGTGATCCGGCTCGTCTGGTGGGAGAGTTCCGGCGGACGGTGCTCCTCGCTCCGCTGGACGGCGGTCCCGAGGGTGCTCTGATGGCGGCGGTGTCGGGGGGCATTCGCTGGGTCTACGCGTTCACGGACGAGGAGGCGCTGTCCCGTTTCGCGGTGGCGCGCGGGGAGGCGGATACCGGCAGGGAGTGGGAGTACCTCTCGGTGCTGGGTGCGCGTCTCGTCGATGCGGTGATTCCGATGGCGGACGGGCCGGCCGGTGTGGCGGTGAATGTCGCGGACGAGGACGGGTCGATGTTCTTCCCGCCGGTCGTGGGGATCGTGCCCGAGGGCAGTGCCGTCGATGTGGACCGTGGGGAGGTTGCCTGATGGCGGGTGACGGGGATCTGGAGGTTTCGCCGGCGGCGGTGAAGAACGTCCGGGACGGTCTGCGGGCGGCGATCGGGGAGTTGCGGGATTCGGGTGCGGATGCGGCAGGTGCCTCGCAGGGCGCGGGTTTCTCCGATCTGTCGATGACGGGGATGGAGGCCGGACATGCCGGGCTGGCCACCCTTTTCGAGGACTTCTGTGAGCGCTGGGAGTGGGGCGCGCGCAGTCTCGTGCAGAACGCGAGCACGTTGGCGCAGTCGTTGGGGATCGCGGCGGGCACGGTGTGGGAGGAGGAGCAGTACATCCAGGGTTCGTTCAAGGTCGTCGTGAACGCCGCCACGTTCGGCAATCCGCACGCGAGTGAGGACGAGATCGAGCAGAAGGGCTGGGGTGAGATCTTCTCCGCGGATGCCCACAGGCCCGATTACAGCCGGGAGTCCTTCGAGAAGAGCGCCGAGGACGTCAAGAAGACCTGGTCGGACACGAAGGACACCGTGACCTCCACGGGGAAGATCAGCTCGTTGAAGGACCTGCTCGACGGGGGCGGTCGCTGATGGGCTGGCGGGATTTCATTCCGGATCCGGTGGAGGGCTGGGTCGAGGACCGGGTCGAGGACGTCGGTGACGCCGTCGAGTGGGCCGGTGACAAGGCGGCCGGTCTGGCCGAGGACGTCGGTCTGGACGACGCGGGTGACTGGATCCGTGACAAGAGCCGTTCGGCCGCCAATCAGCTGGGCGCGGACGTAGCGGAGATGGAGCTCGGTCAGACCGATGACCCGCACAAGCTGGTCTACGGCAGCGTGTCGAAGATCCGCGCGCAGGTGTCGCACCTGAACGACTTCAAGTCTTCTTTCGACAAGGTTGGCAATGGTCTGAAGGGGATGGGGGAGCCGGACGGGCTGAAGGGCAAGGCGGCGGATTCGTTCCGGGAGTCGGTGTCGAAGGAGCCGCCGCGCTGGTTCAAGGCGGCGGAGGCCTTCGGCAAGGCCGCGGACGCGATGGGGCGGTTCGCGGAGACGGTGGAGTGGGCGCAGGGCCAGGCGAAGGAGGCCCTGGATGAGTACAACAACGCGAAGAAGGTCTCCACCGACGCCCGCAACGCGCACAACAAGCTCGTCAACGCCTACAACGACGCGCTGAAGGCGAAGAAGGACACGCTGCCGCCGCGTCCGTCCGAGAAGTTCACCGATCCGGGGACCGCGCTGGCGACGGCGGCGCAGGACAAGCTCGACAGTGCGCGCAAGCAGCGCAACGACGTGGCGGAGAAGACGAGTGAGGTGGTCCGCGCGGCACGTGACGCGGCTCCGCCGAAGCCTTCGTACGCCAAGCAGCTCGGCGACGGCATGGACTATCTCGACCTCGCCAAGACGCATCTGGCGGGTGGTGTCCTCAAGGGCACGGCCGGCCTGGTGAACTTCGCCCGGGCGCTGGACCCGATGGACCCGTACAACCTGACGCACCCGGCCGAGTACGTGACGAATCTGAACTCGACGGCGGCGGGTCTGGTCACCATGGCCAACGATCCGCTGGGCGCGGGCAAGCAGATGCTCGACGAGTTCATGAAGGACCCCTCCGAGGGCATCGGCAAGATGATCCCGGAACTCATCGGATCCAAGGGCCTGGGCTCCCTCAAGAAGATCGGCTCCGCCGCCAAACACCTCGACGACCTCAAGGGGCCGGGCCGCCGAGCGCTCGAGGGCGACGGTCCGGACCTCCACAAGACCCCGGACGGCGACAAGGCCACCGGTCACACCGATCCGGTGGACCTGGCGACCGGCCGGATGTTCCTGCCGCAGACGGACCTAGTCCTGCCCGGCACGCTTCCGCTGGTCTTCGCCCGCCGCGCGGAGTCCGGCTATACGGCGGGCCGCTGGTTCGGCCTCTCCTGGGCGTCCACGATCGACCAGCACTTGGAGGTGGACGCGGAAGGCGTCGTCCTGGTGGCCGAGGACGGGCTCGTGGTCGCCTATCCGCACCCGGCCCCCGGCATACCCGTGCTTCCCGCCACCGGACCGCTCCGTCCGCTGGAGCGCACCCCGGACGGCGACTGGACGCTGACGGACCCCGCGTCCGGGCAGGTGCGCCGGTTCAGCCCGCAGGTCAGCGCTACGGGCGACGGGGCTGATGCCGGTTCTGATCGCTCTGCGGACGGCATCGTGCCGATCGTCCAGCTGGAAGACCGCAACGGCAACCACATCGTCTTCGAGTACGACGCCGATGGCGTACCGCTCGGCATGGCCCACTCAGGCGGCTACCACCTCCGCTTCGAGACTGCCGACGGCCGGGTCACCGGGCTGCACCTGACCGGCGGCCCGCGCGTCCTCTCGTACGGCTACACCGACGGGAACCTCGCCGAGGTCGTCAACTCCTCGGGCCGGCCACTGCTGCTCACCTACGATGAGCGTGGCCGCATCACCTCCTGGACCGACACCAACGGCAGCCGCTACGACTACGTCTACGACGACCAGGACCGCTGCATCGCCGAAGGCGGCGAGGCGGGCCACCTCGCCCTCACCCTCACCTACGACGGGCGTGACCCCGCGACCGGCCACCGCGTTACCGCCGTCACCACTGCCGACGGGCACACCCGCCGCTACCTGATCGACGAGCGGTTCCGGGTCGTTGCCGAGATCGACCCGCTCGGCGCCGCCACCCGTTACCAGTACGACAGTGCGGGACGCGTGATCAGCCGTACAGACGCACTGGGTGCCACGTCGTTCCAGGAGTACGACGAGGCGGGGCGGATCACCCGCTCGATCCGTCCCGACGGCCGCACCGCCGGCACCGAGTATGACGAACTGGGCTTTCCGGTACGGGTGGCGAACGCCGACGGCACGATCATCCGCCAGAGCTTCGACGAGCGCGGCAACCGCACCTCGCTCACCACCTCGGCGGGAGCCGTCACCACCTTCGGCTACGACGAGCGCGGCCACGTCGTCACGGTGACCAACCCGCTGGGCGCCGTCACCCGCTTCACCACCGACGCGGCGGGTCTGCCGCTCACCATCTCGGACCCCCTCGGCGCCACCTCCCGATTCGAGCGCGACGCCTTCGGGCGCCCGGTGCGCGTGACCGACCCGCTCGGCGGGGTGACGGCCATGGAGTGGACCCCGGAGGGCCGTCCCGCCCGCAGGGTGGACCCGGACGGCGCCGAGTCGGTGTGGACGTACGACGGCGAGGGCAACTGCACCGCCTTCACCGACCCGGTGGGCGGGATGACCCGCTTCGAGTACACCCACTTCGACCTGCTCGCTGCTCGGACCGGACCCGACGGCGTACGGCACGAGTACACCTACGACGCGTTGCTGCGTGTGACGGGCGTACGCAACCCCCAGGGCCTGACCTGGGAGTACCGGTACGACGCGGCGGGCCGACTGATCTCGGAGACCGACTTCGACGGTCTCACGCTCACCTATACCTACGGCCCGACCGGCTTCCTGCGCTCGCGCGTGAACGGGCTGGGCGAGGAGATCACGTACGAGCGGGACGTACTCGGTCGGATCGTCCGCAAGACTTCCCCCACCGGCACGGCGACGTTCGAGTTCGACGTCTTCGATCTACCGGCGGCGGCGGTCTCGTCCGACGGTACCAGGCTGGTCCGCATCCGCGACCGGCACGGGCGACTGGTCGAGGAGCAGGTCGACGGCCGTACGGTCCGCTACGCGTACGACGAGCTGAGCCGGCCGGTGGCCATGACCACGCCCACCGGGGCCGAGACCCGCTGGACGTACGACCAAGGCGGCCATTGCACCGAGCTCACCGTCTCGGGCCGTACGTTGAGCTTCGAGCGGGACGTGGTTGGCCGGGAACTGACACGGCGCATCGGCGACAGCACGGAGCTGCACCAGACATTCGACGCGGTGGGCCGGCTCACCACCCGGCACATCACAGGTTCTGACCAGCGGACCCTGCTGCGCCGTGGCTATAGCTACCGTGCCGACGGCAATCTGCTGGCTATCGACGATGCGGAGACAGGTCCGCGGACCTTCACCCTCGACTCGTCCTCCCGGGTCACTGCCGTGGACGCCGCCTCCTGGTCGGAGCGTTACGCCTATGACGAGGCGGGCAACCAGACCTCGGCCGCCTGGCCAGAGCAGCTGGGAAGGGCGGCCACCGGTGAACGCGTCTACACCGGGACGCGGATCAACCGTGCGGGCCGGGTCCGCTACGAACACGACGCACAGGGCCGCGTGGTCCTGAGGCAGAAGGCCCGGCTCTCCCGGAAGCCGGATACCTGGCACTACACGTGGGACGCGGACGACCGGCTCACGGAGGTGAGCACCCCGGACGGGACGCGTTGGCGTTACCTCTACGACGCGCTGGGTCGCCGTGCCGCGAAGCAGCGTCTTGCGGAGGCCGATGTTTCATGTGAAACATCGGCGCAGTCCGACGAGGTATCCCGCATCGACGAGGTTGTGGAGGAGACCGTCTTCACGTGGGACGGCCCGACCCTCATCGAGCAGACGACGCGCTCGGCGGGCAACCAGCACGAGGTCACACTCAGCTGGACGCACTCTGGCCTGCACCCGCTCACGCAGGTGGAGTCCATACGCAGGGCCTCGCAGGCCTCGCAGGAGGAGATCGACAGCCGGTTCTTCGCCATCGTCACAGACTTGGTCGGCACACCGACCGAGCTCATCGACGAGCAGGGCGAGGTCGCCTGGCGCACCCGCGCGACGCTCTGGGGCACGACGAGCTGGAACCGGGACGCCTCCGCCTATACTCCGCTGCGCTTCCCGGGGCAGTACTACGACCCGGAGACCGGTCTCCACCACAACTACTTCCGCACCTACGACCCGGAGACAGCCCGCTACCTGTCGGGCGATCCGCTGGGCCTTGCGCCGGCCCCGAACCCGGTCGCCTACGTCTCCAACCCGCATGTGTGGGCGGATCCCTTGGGTCTCAGCCCCTGCCCGAAGGCGGGGGAGGAACAGAAGGCCCTGCCCCCGGCCAAGCGTGGTGACACCGTTCCGCACCTTGAGGGGTCGACGATCGTCGCGCGCTTCGCACAGCCGGGGGAGGAGTTCAACATGGTGATTTCGGCCGGTCAGAAGAGGCCCGGAGGATTCGGTACGTTCGATGACGTCCCCAACCAACAGTACGTCCGGGATCAGATGGCCGTTCGTACGGACTGGAAGGACGACGTCTCGCAGCTTCAGCGCTACCGCATCTCGGACGGTGACCCGATCCTCGTCCAGGAGAGCATCATCGGGCCTCAGATGGATCCGAACCTGGGCCGTCTGCCAGGCGGCGGTACTCAGATAGAGATCATGGAGTTCAATGACCGAGCCCGTCTGATCCCAGTCGGCCCGCCCAAGGAGATACCCAAGTGACAGTAGAAGACCTGGATGTAGTCGTCACCTGGTCCCAAGGCGACACCGTGGTCCGGTGGAGCGGTCCGGCGGGGGACGTCGAGAAAACGTACGAGCGCTCGCCGCAGGCCGTCCTGGCGTGGCGGGAGTACGACCAGACGCTGGTGCTGGTGGTGGAGTGGCTGGACCCTGCACCCTTCACCCGGTCGGACAACGCGGTGGTCTACTGGCCCGACGGCTCCGAGCGGTTCCGGCTGCAAGCGCCGCAGAGCCTGGTCTACGAACCGAGCGACATGGGCGGTTTTTACGACGCCTTCCCGCAGAACGGGCGGCCGCTCATGATCATGGTCACGCGCAACGCAGGTGATTTCCACGGCCGTATCGACCTGGAGACCGGCGAGATTGTGGACACCAACACCTGGAGGTGATCTGGAAGCGGTAGCCTCCCGGCCCGGGGAAGGGGTGGGGCCGGGTGTCCATCGCCGAATTGCAGGTGTACGCCGTCGAGGCGGCCGATGTCACGGGTGGTGTGTGCGTGGTCCGCTGCGTCGGCGGGGTCGCGCGGGCCGGGCAGGTCTACGCGGCCGGGGAGCTGCGGACCGGACTGCGCAGGATCGAGCGGTACGGGCGCGCGGTGGAGTCCTTCGACGCGGGACACGTGGCGAAGGTGCACCTCACGGGGCCCGTGGTCGCGCTGCTCGCCCGGGGGCAGGTGCTGACGTACGTACCGCCCGGCGGGCACGCGCTGGCGGAGGTCGAGGCCTGGCTGGCCACCGGGCCGCCGCTGCTGGAGGAGCCGCATCCGGACCCGCTGCGGGCCATGGCGACGGTCCGGATGCAGGACGAGAGCCTGCCGGAGGGGATGCGGCTGAGGTGGGGCCGGGTGTCGCTGGCGGCGCTGGCCCGCGCGGGCCGCCCGGAGGAACAGCCGTACGTACGCGCCTACTTGATCCAGACCTTCGGCCCGTCACCCGCCCCCGGATCCGCCTCCGACCCCGGCTCGGCCCTCGCGCCCGACCCCGACAGGGACCCGGCGGCCCTCTGCCGGGACGTGCTGGCCCGCTTCGGCATGACCCCGCGGGAGGCGGCCGCGCAGGCGGGGGTCTGGCGGGACCTGCCGCGCCCCGCCATCCTGCGCCTGCGCCGCATCAAGAACCTGATCCCCTGCATGGCCCCGGCCCGCCCGTACCTCGCCGACACCGACCCCCTCGCGGTGGCCGCGGACGCCTGGACCGCGCTGCGGCCGAAGCTGCCCTGAAGGTGAGGTTCGTGCGGTCGTACGCCGCCACCAGCAGAACCCCTGATTCCTGAGGGAACCTTCAGGTCGGGAGGGGCTCATTTGCCGTGTTCGGGATAATTGGCCCCATGTCATCCCGATCGAGCCACCACGAGGACGAACGATTCGGCCTGCTGGCCGTCGACACCGATCCGGCGGTGGGCCGCGTGGGCGTATCCGGAAGCCGGATTCCCCCGGCCTCGGCGCAGCGAAGCGGCGTTGTGACGGCCGATGAGAGGACTCCCATCGGCACGCGGGATGCCGCGGCCCTGTTGCTGTGCGTGGACGACGTGCCGGTTCCGCTCCGGCCGGGCCCCGGGTTCCTCACCCGACGCTCCCTCCGGGTGGACGTCGAGTTCCGGGACCGCCGGTACCGGTTCATCCCCGAGACCGACGCGGTGAGCGTCTTCCTCCGTGACAGGAGGCCCTGCGCGCGGGTCACATGCGGGAAACCGGGCGAGCTTTCCGTGTCGTGGGAAGCGGAGGCAGAGGCGGAGGAGGCATCCCTGCTCTATGTTTTGGCCGGAGCGTTCGGAGTCGGCGCTGCCGGCGGGCTGAAAACCGCTATCGGCAAAGGCATCGTCATCTCGCCATAATGCGGGCGGGATGGCGTGCCGCTGAATTTGGCTTCGGCGGCACGCCCGGACCGATGCACGAGGACCTGGCGTGCGTGGTGCGCCCCTAACCCCGGGCGGCGCTGCCGAGGACCTTGGTGGGGGTGACGCGCACGACGACCCGTACCTGCTCGGCCGGGGCGTCCGCGTACTCCCGGCCCGCGCCCGGACCCTCGTACTCCTCCGCGATGCGGACGGCGAAGGCCCGGCCGGTGTCCTCGGTGATCGTCGCGGTGCCGCGGATCTCGGCGTAGAGGTTGGTGTCGGCCAGGTCGAAGACGGTCAGGCCGATCCGGGCGTCGCGCGCGATGTTCCGCGCCTTGAGGCGGCCGGCCGTGGTGGAGATCAGTATCTCGTCCCCGTCCCGGGTCACCCACACCACCGAACTCTGCGGACTGCCATCGGGGTTCAGCGTCACGAGCACCGCCGGAAGCGGGGCGTCCAGCAGCTTGCGTACCGTGTCGTTCAGCGAAATCGTCATGTGCGGCACGGTAGTTCGGCCGTACGGGGCCCTGCGAGGACTTATCCGACCCGCCGGCCCGACTACGCCGGGTCGGACCCCCTCCAGGGAATGTTGAGCCACGGCCCGGCAGGGTCGGTGGTCAGGGTGAGGTGCGTGGCCAGCGAGCCCGTGTACCAGTCGCCGAACTCTTCCTCGTCGAAGTGCAGGCACCGCCCCAGCGCGTACCCGGCGGAGAACTCCTCCCACGAGCGGTACGTCGCGCGTGCCGCCGCCCCGGCGCGCAGTACGCCGCGTTCGGCGTCTTCGAGCGTGCCGAAGCGGGCGCCCAGGCCCCAGCGGGCCATCTGCGAGGCCCGGCCGTGGTCCCAGCCCTCGACGGAGCGGACCCAGCCGTCCTCGGGGAGCAGCCCGTCGGCGCGGAAGCGCTGCTCGTAGCGGGCGATCCGGCCGATGAGCCGCTGTACGCCCGCCACCTCGCCCTCCACCTCGGCCGTCGGGCGGGGCTCCGCCACGGTGACCCCGTCGGGGGTGAGCTGCGGTTCGGTGGCCCGCTCGGCGCTGCGGCGCAGGGCGGAGGCGGACGCGTGCCGCCAGTGCTCCACGTCCACGGGCCCGGCGAAGTCGGAGGCGAGGACCCGGCGGACCCGTAGCGCGAACTCCCAGACGGGGCTGACGATCTCGGCGGCGAGCATGCGGCGCAGGACGTCGTGCCAGTCCTCGGCGGTGGTGATGCCCCAGGACTCGCGCAGGCGCGCTCGCTCGCGGGTGTAGCCGTTGCCGTGGTAGGCGAGGGCGTTCCAGAACTCCCCGTTGGAGACGGCGAGATGGGCGCCCACGGCGAGCCCGTGCGCGACGGGCCCGTGCAGCGGTCCGCCGGTGTGCAGGGAGTGCACGGCTCCGGGGGCCAGGCCCCAGACGGGGGCGGCGGCGTCCCAGTGGGCGCGCCAGCGGGCCAGGTCGGCCGGGGTGGTCGTGAGGTAGGCCTCGGCGGGGGAGCCGGGGTTCACGGCGAGGTGGGGCGGGTCTGCGGCGTCCCAGGCGTTCGCGAACCAGGCGAGGGACCGGGGGAGGTACACGGTGTGGGGGTCGGGGGCCGGCAGCATGCCGCGCGTGAGGACGACGAGGCTGCGGCGGTCGGGGGTGGGGTGGAAGCGGGCGTGCGCGGGCTCGGCGTCCACCTGGGCGCGGGACTGCGGCAGGAACAGCTCGCTGCGGGCGAGCGCGTCGAGGTACCCCGGCCAGTCGCCGCGCGCCTTGGCCTCGTACAGCTCGCGCTCGATGGAACTCGGCGCCGTCCACCCATCCATACGGGTCAGCCTAACGGGGCTCCCTGTGGCCGATCTCGGCCCATACGGTCTTGCCGACGACCCGCTCGGCCGTCCCCCACCGCTCGGCGAGCGCGCCTACGATGTGCAGCCCCCGCCCGTACTGCTCGTACGCAGCCGCCGCTCGCGGCTCGGGGCGGCGCTCTCCTTTCGGATCGGTGACCTCGATCCGGAGCACTGCTCCGCTGAGCCGCACCTCGACCCGCAGGTACCGGTCCCACACGGAGCCGTGGAGCAGCGCGTTCGTGACCAGCTCGCTGGTCAGCAGCGCCACGTCCGAAGCCAGCTCGGGCCGCCCCCAGGCCACCGCGAGCCACGCGGCCCGCCGCCGGGCCTCGGGTACGGAGTCCTGGCGGGGCGGGTAGTTCCGTACGTCGTGTCGGGTGAGTACGTCCATGTCCGTGCACCTCCGGTACGGGCGGTGGCATGCCGGTGCCGTGCCTTGTGGGCAGGCCGGTGCGCTTCCGCCAACTGACTCTGGGCGGTGAGTGGTTCGTCACCGACGGTAGGGCGGGTCTCGCCTGAGGTGCAAGCTAAAGCGGGGAAATCTATCCCCAGGGAGTAGTTGTGCGGTTCGCGCCGGGCGCGGTTGACTGCCCGGGTACGAGGAGGTGGATCAAATGCCCACGGACAACCGGGTATCCACGGTGCTGGCGCGCCGACTGGGCGGAGAGCTGCTGCGCCTGCGTGACGCGGCGGGCCTGACTCAGCCGCAGGCGGCACAGGTGCTGAGTGCCACGGCGGCCAAGGTCGCCAAGATGGAGCGCGGGTGGGTTCCGTTCCGGGACCCGGACATCGTGGCCCTGTGCAAGCTCTACGGGGAGACGGACGAGTCGGCCGTCGCCGCGCTGCTGTCGCTGGCCAAGCTGGACCGGGAGCGGCGCAAGGCCAAGGGCTGGTGGCAGCAGATGCACCTCGTCGGCAACCTGGGTGAGTACATCGCGATGGAACAGGTCGCTACGCGGATCCGTACGTGGCAGCTCGCCCTGGTTCCTGGACTGCTCCAGACCCCTGAGTACATAAGGGCGTTGGGGGTGACGTCCAACTGGTCCCACCCTGATGAGATCGAGGTGCTGGTCACTTCACGCATCAAACGACAGGCGCGACTGTGGGGTGAGCAGCCACTGGAGTTCCACGCGGTCTTGTGGGAGGCGGCGTTGCGCCAGCAGATCGGTAGCCCGGAAGTCATGCGTGGGCAGCTCAACCACCTGGCCGAGATGGCCAGCCTGCCCCACGTCCATGTGCAGGTGCTGCCCTTTCGAGCGGGTGGACACCATGGTGCTTCGGGCGCGTTCAACATCGTCTCGTTCGCAGAACCAGGGGCGTTGGACGTCGCTTATGCCGAGACCGCCGCGGCTAAGGTGTGGGTGGAGGGGTCCGAAGGCAACGAGGCGGTCAGCCGGGCCTTCGGACGGGTGTCCCGCCTGAGTCTCTCGCCGCACGACTCCGCGAACCTGATCGACGCCATCAGTAAAGGTATGTAAGCCCGTGAACGAGTTCGAGTTCGTGAAGTCCAGCTACAGCGACGACCAGGCCGATTCGGAATGCGTCGAGGTGGCCACGAACGTGGCCGGCACGGTGGCCGTCCGGGACAGCAAGGACACCGACGGGCCGGTCATCCGGGTCACCGACACCGCGTGGGCGGCCTTCGCGGCGGCTCGGTGACCGCCGGGGCCACCGTTTACTGGCGGCCGGGGTGTCCGGACTGGAGGAGGCTGCGGTTCAAGCTCTGGCTGGCCCGCGTCCCGTACACCCTGGTCGACATCGGGGAGGACCCCGACGCGGCGGCCTTCGTCCGCAGCTGCGCCTACGGCATCGAAATGGTGCCCATGGTCGCGTTCGGCGACCGGCCCGGCATACCCAGTCCCTCACTCCGGGAGCTCCGCGAGGCGGCGGCGTGACCACCCTCGAACCCGGGACCATCCGCACCGGGCGGCTGACGCTGCTGCCCCTGCGGGCCTCGTACGCCGAGGAGATGGTTGCCGTGCTGGCCGACCCGGCCCTGCACACCTTCATCGGCGGCGCTCCGGACACTGCCGAAGCCCTGCGCACGCGCTACGAACGGCTGGTCGCCGGCTCGCCGGACCCCGCCGTCTCCTGGTGCAACTGGGTGGTCCGGCTCGACGATGCCGACTGCCTGACCGGCACGGTCCAGGCGACGGTGTCCGCCGACGGCGTCGCCGAGATCGCCTGGGTCGTCGGGACTCCCTGGCAGGGGCACGGCATCGCCACCGAGGCGGCCCGGGGACTGGTCGGCTGGCTCCGGACACACGCGGTGGCGACCGTCATCGCGCACATCCACCCCGAGCACGCCGCATCCGCGGCCGTCGCCGCCGCGGCCGGGCTCACGCCCACCGACCAGTGGCACGACGGCGAGACCAGGTGGCAGCTGACGACCGGCTGACCACGCCTTCGCGCAACTGGCTGGAATCGTACGGTTCGCCCGTGCCCGGAACGCCAGTAAGGTGTCGGGCCCCAAGGGACTCGTCGTGGCACAGGGAGCGGCTATGCGGGGCATCGGTACGGTCGCGGTCGTCGGTGGGAGCATCGCGGGGTGCGCGTTCGCCTCGGCGGCCGCGCGGGCCGGGGCGGCCCGGGTGGTGGTACTGGAACGCACGCGCGGGCGGCTCTCGGACCGGGGGGTCGGGCTGTGCGTCCACGACGACCGCGCCGCCGAACTCGCCGCGGCCGGGGCGCTGCCGGCCGGGATTCCCGCGCACCCGTTGGCACGGCGTAGGTGGGTGGTCCGGGATCCGGCGTCGGGGGCGGGAGGCCGGGTGATCTGGGAGCAGCCGTTCCCGTTCCACTCGTACCACTGGGGCCTGCTGTGGCGCGGGCTGCGCGAGGCCACCCCCGAGTCGGTGGTCTACCGCCAGGGCGAGACCGTGACCGGGGTGACCCCGGAGGGCGAAGTGCGGCTGGCCGGCGGGGCGGTGGAGCGGTACGACCTCGTGGTCGGCGGCGACGGGTACCGGTCGGTGGTGCGGGAGGCCGTGTGCCCGGGATCGCGGCCGCACTACGCGGGCTACGTGTGCTGGCGGGGCAACTTCGACGCCGGGCTGCTGGATTCGCTCGGCGGGCACGAGGACTCGTACCCCGGGGCGGTGACCACTGTGTGCTGGCGGGGCGGGACCTGCGTGATCTACCGGATCCCCGGTCCGGACGGCGGGCTCCGCGTCAACTGGGTGCTCTACGCGACCCCGCCGCCCGCGGCCGGGCTGCGGCTGGACGACCCGACGAGTTTCCCGCCCGGGACGGTGACGGGGGAACTGGCGGTGCACCTCGCGGAGTTGCTGGAGAAGGGGTTCCCGCCGTACTGGGGTCGGGCGCTGGGGCTGACCGCCCCGGAGGACGTCTACATCCAGCCCATCTACGACCTGGAGGCGACCGCCATCACGGCGGGCCGGCTCCTGCTGGCCGGGGACGCGGCGTCGGTGGTGCGCCCGCACAACACCAGCGGCGCGGCCAAGGCGCTCCAGGACGCCAGTGCCTTCGAGGAGGCGTGGCGCGGGACGGATTCGTGGCAGGAGCTGCTGCGCGGCTACCAGGCGGCCCGGGGCGCGGCGGGCCGGGAACTGGTCGCGCTGGCCCGCCGGCTGGGCCGGGCCCAGGTGGAGCGGACCCCGGACTGGGGGTCCATGGGGCACGGCGAGGCGCAGGCGTGGTGGCAGGGCCAGCTCGCGGGGGCGGCGGACATCGGAGGCCAGGCGCTGACCCCGTAGGGGCTGGCTGACGGGGCTCCGGGGGCTTCAGGGCCGGGCCATGCCTCCGTGCGGCGGCCCGGTGGCCCTGCGGCGGGCGCCTTACGGGATCCGCCGAGACCCGGTTGGGGGCGGGTCGGGGAGGTTCCTGACGGGGCACGACCGGTGGGTGAAGGGATCGCGGCTGGTCAGGCAGGGCCCGTACGCCGGTTGCGCGGCGTGTCGTCGAGCGCGGGGGCGGGGCTGCGGTTGCGGGGGCTGACGGGGTGTCGGTGAGTGGACGGTGACACGTCCCATGTCACGTCCCATGGCACACCCACGTGCCTGTTCGCTCTGCTCTCGACAGGAGAGAAACGTTGCTCCGCATCACGCGATACACCGTCCCCGCCGCCCTCTGCCTGACCTTGCTGGCCGTGTCTCCCGGCCTCGCGGGCGCCGCCTCCGCTCCCGGGAAGCCGTCGGCCGTGGTCGCGGAGAAGGCCATCCCCGGTACCGAAGCCCTGCTGGCGCAGGTGCAGTCGCTGGGCGGCGTCGCAGGACTGCTCAAACCCGTCACGGACTTGCTGGCCGCCGTGCTCAAGTCCCCCGACGGCAAGCTCCCGGAGGCGGACCTCGCCGCCTTCAAGGAGAAGATCGACGCGGCGGTCGCGGAGCTGAAGAAGACCCTGCCGCCTGCCCCGGCCCTGCCGGTCCCGGTGCCGCCGGTGGAGGTTCCGAAGCTCCCGGTCGACGTGCCGAAGCTTCCCGTGGATGCTCCGAAGCTGCCGGTGGATGCGCCGAAGCTTCCCGTGGATGCTCCGAAGCTGCCGGTGGATGCGCCGAAGCTGCCGGTGGATGCGCCGAAGCTCCCGGTCGACGCTCCGAAGCTGCCCGTCGATGCGCCGAAGCTTCCGGTCGACGCTCCGAAGCTGCCCGTCGACACCCCCAAGCTTCCGCTCGATGCTCCGAAGCTGCCCGTGGCGCTCCCGGCCGCGCCTCCCGTCGCCCTCCCCGTCTCCGCCCCGGTCAGGGCGAAGGCCGCCGGGCCGCTGGACCTCGCCACCGCCGCGATCGACAAGCTCAAGGGTTCCGTGGACGGTCTCACCAAGGCCGCCGGTCCGTGCGGCTGTTCCACCGACGCCAAGGCCAAGGCCACCGACGTCGTGACCAACCTGGTCGCCGCCGTGGTCGCCCTGCTCACCGGAGCCGGGCTCCCCGGTCTCCCGTCGCTCCCGGTCCCGGCCCCCGCCCTACCGGTCGAGTAGGCCCGACGCGGTCGGTACGCGGCCGGTCGCGCCCCGGCCCGGTCTGGGCCGGGGCCCCTGCCGGTCCGGCGGACCCCCGCCGCGCGCGACCGCGTACGACCGCGTGCGACCGCCGTGCCGCCGCGCGACCGTACGGACCCCCTTGACGCGCCCTCCGGGCAGGTGGACGCTCCCGGGGCTCGGATCCGTACGGGTGGCTTGGGGGGCCGGAATGCCGGAGCAGTCGGGGCAGCACGTCCAGACGGCGGGGGAGCTGCGGGCGCAGCTCGTGGCCTACGGGGCGCGGTGGTCCGTCAGCGAACACCTCGCCGACGACGATCCGGTACCGAGGCCCTCGCTGGGCCTGGGCCCGGGGGCCGACCTCACGCCCGCCGCGGCCGTGCCGCCGCTGGATCTGCGGGAGCTCGTCGGGCGGCCGAGCGGCAATCCGCACCTCACCCGGCGCAGGGCGGCGCACGGCCTACTGGCACCCCCGACGCCGGGCCCCGGCGGCCTCGCAGACCCCACGGGCCCCACGGGCCCCGATGGCTCCGCCCACCCCACACCCCCCGGCGGCCCCGCCGCCCCCGCCCCCGCCCGACCCGTCGCCGTCGACTGGCGGAGCCGATGGGGGTGGCCCTGGATCACCAAGGTCAAGGATCAGAACCCGTGCAGTTCCTGCTGGGCGTTCGGGGCGGTCGGGCTGGTCGAGTCGATGGCACGCATCGAGCACCACGTGTGGGCCGAGCGGTCCGAGGGGGACGTGCACGACGGGCTGCGGGCCCCCTGCGGGCAGACGGGCAGTCCCGAGTCCGCCCTGGACTGGGTCAGGACCAACGGCGGGCTCGCCGATCCGGGCTGCTGGCCGTACTCCCCGCCCCCGCCCGGCACCCCGGCCGACCGGCTCGACGCCTGGCGGGCCGAGTACACCCCGAGCTGGGACCGGTCGGGCCGTACCGTCCGGATACCCCAGCACGTGCGGCTCGGCGACGTGGAGCAGCAGAAGGTGTGGCTCGACACCGTCGGTCCGCTGACCGCCTGTTTCGACGTGTACGACGATTTCTTCGGCCTCGGCTCCGGCGTCTACCACCGCACCAGCGACCGCCTGGCGGGCGGCCACTGCGTCCTGATCGTCGGCTACGACGACGCGGCCGGCTGCTGGCTGTTCAAGAACTCCTGGGGGCCCGGCTTCCACGTCGGCGGCTACGGCCGCATCGGGTACGGCGAGGTGAAGATCGACTACTGGGCCAAGTGCGGTCTCCAGGGCACCAACATCGACCCCTGGAGCAAGCGCCGCCTGCACACCGGCAACGTCTACGAGAGCGGCAACGGCCGCGCCCACCGCAACTTCGAGATGGCCGCCCTGGCGGGGAGCGCAGGCGCGGGGCTCCAGCACTGGTGGCGCGAGGGAGACGCCCCCTTCCCCTGGGCCCGCGCCCGGACCTTCGGCTCCGACGCCTCCGGCCAGCCCGCCTTCACCGGGACCACCTACAACCGGAACATGGAGACCCTCCACGTCACCACCGGCGGCCGGCTGCGCCACTGGTACTACGAGCACTTCGCCGGCGCCTGGCGCGACGGCGGCGCCTTCGGCCCCGGTGACGCGGCGGTCGGCTCGACCCCGGCGTTCATCCAGAGCGACTACGGCGCGCCGGGCAACTTCGAGGTGGTCGTCCGCACCGCCGACGGCCGCCTCAACCACTGGTGGCGGATCAACGGCGCCCCCTGGACCTGGAACGACGGCGGCCGCTTCGCCTCCGGCATCGCCCACTACGGTCCGGCCCTGATCCAGACCCGCGCCCGCCACCTCGACCTGGTCGCCACCCGTACGGACGGCCGGATGCAGCTGTGGTGGCGCGACGACCCGAACGGGTTCGTCTGGCGCCCCGGCGAGATCTTCGGCAGCGGGATCACCTCCGCGCCCTGCCTGATCGAGGCGCAGTACGGGGCCGCCGACGAGGACACCGCCGGGAACTACGAACTGTGCGTGACCGGCGGGGGCGGCCGCGTCGAGCACTGGTGGCGCGGCAACGCCTCCGGCGCCTCCTGGCAGCGCTCGGCGGTCTTCGGCCACGACGTGCTCGCGGTCACCGGGATGCTCCAGGGCAGTTTCGGGTTCAACCTGGAGGTGATCGTGCTGCGCACCGACCGCCTGCTCCAGCACTACTGGCGCGACGGCGCGGGCTGGCACGAGGGGGCCGTGATCGGCCCGGCCTGACCCCTGACCCCTTGCCGGAGACCGGAGAGGAGCCCGCGTGGAGGTCCGTGAGGTGGTGCTCGTGCCCGGTGAACCGTACGAGCTGCGGCTCACCGGGCGCGGTGCGCGCGGCTACGTCTGGACCTGGCGGGTGACGGGCGACGCGGACGCCGTCTCGGTGGCGGAAGGCCCGCCGCCGGCCGTCGCGGAGCTGCCGCCGCTGCCGCCCGGGGCGACCGTCGAGCGCGTGTACGTCGTACGGGGGCTCGCGGCCGGGCGGGCCCGGATCCGCTTCGCGCAGGTGCGCCCGCCGTATCCCGACGAGGCCCCGATGGACGAGTTCGTCCTGGACGTCGTGGTGTCGTGATGGAGTGATGAAGGTCCACATCGTGGACCGCGCGCAAGTTGCACCTCTGTTGTATCTATGCTGTGCGCATGCCATCCGGGACCAGTACCGCGACCACCACCGCGCCCCCTGCCGCGACCGCCGCCGAGCGCGTCTACCAGCACGTCAAAGAAGGCGTGCTCGACCGGCGCTACGAGGGCGGGACCCTGCTGACGGAGGGCGAGCTCGCCCTCGCGGTCGGCGTCTCGCGCACACCGGTCCGCGAGGCGCTGCTCCGCCTCGAAACCGAGGGGCTGCTGAAGCTCTACCCGAAGAAGGGCGCCCTCGTCCTGCCGGTCTCCGCGCAGGAGATCGCCGATGTGATCGAAACCCGGCTGCTGGTCGAGGAGTTCACCGTCCGCAGGGCCGTGCCCGCCCCGCCCGGTCTGCTGGACCGGCTCGCGGAGCTGATCGAGGAGCAGCGCCGCCACGGCGCCGCCGGCGAACTCCCGGCGATGATGGCCGCCGACCGGGCCTTCCACGCGGAGATCGTGCGCAACGCCGGCAACCAGATCCTGTGCCGCCTCTACGACCAGCTGCGCGACCGCCAGCTGCGCATGGGCGTCGCCCTGCTGCACGCGCACCCCGACCGGGTGGAGCGGACGCTCGCCGAGCACACCGAGATCCTCGACGCCCTGCGCGCGGGCGAGGCCGATACGGCCGCCGCGGCGGTACGGGCCCACGTGGGCCGGGTCGCGGATCTGGTCCGGGGGTCCTCCCGATGAGCTCGGCCCCCGCGGTCCCGGGTCCCAGGGAAGCCCCCGTCCGCAGGGATCCGGCCCTCCCCAAGGACCCCCCGGGCGGCCGCAAGGCGGTGCTCGTCTGGTCGATCGGCGTGGCCGTCTACTTCGTCGCCGTCATCTTCCGCACCAGCCTCGGCGTCGCCGGACTGGAGGCCGCCGACCGCTTCCACGTGAACGCCTCCGCGCTGTCCACGTTCTCCCTCCTCCAACTCCTGGTCTACGCGGGCATGCAGATACCCGTCGGCCTGATGGTGGACCGGCTCGGCACCAAGAAGGTGCTCACCCTCGGCGCCGTGCTCTTCACCGCCGGACAGATCGGCTTCGCGCTCTCCCCCTCCTACGGCATGGCCCTGGCCCACCGCGCCCTGCTGGGCTGCGGGGACGCCATGACCTTCATCTCCGTGCTGCGGCTCGGGACCCGCTGGTTCCCGGCCCGCCGCGGACCGCTGATGGCGCAGCTGGCCGGGCTGGTGGGGATGGCGGGCAACCTGGTCTCCACGCTGGTGCTGGCGCCCGTACTGCACGGGATCGGCTGGGTGCCGGCGTTCGCGGGCAGCGCGGTGGCGGGGCTGGTCGTCCTGGTCCCGCTCGTGCTGTTCCTGCGCGACCACCCGGAGGGCCACGAGCCGCCGCCGCGCCCCGCGGCCGCCGCGGGAGCGGGAGGGTCCGGTGCGGGGGGATTCGTGCGGCGCCAGATCGCCGACTCCTGGAAGGAGCCGGGCACCAAGCTCGGTCTGTGGGTGCACTTCACGACGCAGTTCCCGGCGATGGTGTTCCTGCTGCTGTGGGGCATGCCGTTCCTGGTCGAGGCGCAGGGGCTGTCGCGGACCACGGCGGGCGGGCTGCTCACGCTG
The DNA here is from genome assembly GCF_042750105.1 of Streptomyces sp. NPDC059443. Taxonomy (NCBI): domain Bacteria; kingdom Bacillati; phylum Actinomycetota; class Actinomycetes; order Kitasatosporales; family Streptomycetaceae; genus Streptomyces; species Streptomyces sp. NPDC059443. Next base: position 40,819 of record NZ_JBHYVM010000041.1, read on the forward strand.
ATCGTCGCCTCGAACATGGCGCTCGGCCTGGTCTACGGGCAGATCGTGGCCCGTCGGCAGTCCTCGCGGATCCCCCTCGCCCTGGGCACGGTCGCCCTGACCGCGCTGCTATGGGGCTCGGTCCTGGCCTATCCGGGGGACCACGCGCCGATGTGGCTGCTGGTCTGCCTCTGCCTGGTGCTCGGCACCTGCGGTCCGGCCTCGATGATCGGCTTCGACTTCGCCCGCCCGGCCAATCCGGCGGAGCGTCAGGGCACCGCCTCCGGGATCACCAACATGGGTGGTTTCATCGCCTCCATGACCACCCTGCTGGTGGTGGGGCTGCTCCTCGACGCCACGGACGACGACTACCGCATCGCGTTCTCCTCGGTATTCGTCCTGGAACTCCTGGGCATCACCCAGATCCTGCGCCTGCGCGGCCGCGCGCTGTCCCGCGAACGGGACCGGGACCGCGACCGCATCGGCGTCGCGCTGCCGCCGCCGGCGCCGGCAGCGGCCACCGCCGTGGTCGCTGCCGGGACCGGCCCCGCGTCCGGCACCCCTGCCGGGGCCGTGGGGGCCGGCCCCGCCGACCACGCCCCGCCCCGCCCCAACAGGACTGATTGGGGGCCCGGCCGGGCAGCCCCCCCCCCAATAGCCCCCCGTGAAC
>NZ_JBHYVM010000041.1:41477-65275 GCF_042750105.1 Streptomyces sp. NPDC059443
CCCCCCCCGCCCGCCCCCCGCCCGCCCGCCCCCCCCCCGCCCCCCCCGCGCCCCCCGCCCCCCCCCCCCGCCCCCGCCCCCCCCCCCCCCGGGCCCCCCCCCCGGGACCGGCCCCGCGTCCGGCACCCCTGCCGGGGCCGTGGCCGACGTCGCGCACTGCGACGCCGGCCCGGCACGCTCCTGAGCTCTGTGGGCCCCGGGCGGGACAGACCCCCGTCCTTTCCCGCCCGTTCACCCGTCCATCGGTCGGGTTCAGGCCAACGTGTGCCGAGCCTACGAGCGCGCAGCACCGCCATGTGTGCCGTGCGCGCAAGGGTCGTTGTCATTGCGCGCACGGACATCGCGCGCAACGGCCGCCACCGCCGCGCGGCGGTACTCGGTCGGGCTGATCCCGTACGTCTCGCGGAACAGACGGCTGAAAGCCGACGGGCTGGTGAATCCCCACCGCCCGGCCACGCCGTGGACGGTCCCGGCGAGCTGCCCGGTGTCACCGAGATCCTCGCGGCACCGCTCCAGCCGGAGTCCGCGGATGGTGGCGGCCACGCCCTGCCCGCGCTCGCGGAAGAGCAGCTGGAGGCGGCGCAGCGAGATGCTGTGCCGGGCGGCGACCGCGGCCGGGGTCAGCTCGGGATCGCCGAGGTTGTGGCCGATGAAGGTGTCGATGCGCGCCAGCAGGGCCTGGTTCCGGGCCTGTTCGGGCAGTTCGTCATCGGCGGCGCCGAGCCGGTCGGCGAGGGCCGCACCGACCAGATCGAGGGCGACGGAACCCAGCCGCTCCAGGTCGGCGGGCCCGCACTCCTCCCCGTACACGGCCAGCGAGCGCATGTACTGCGCCAGGATCGCCCCCATGCCCCGGTCGGCCGGGATGCGCTGCGCGAGCAGCCGCTCCACGCGGGCGGGCCGCAGGGACAGGACGGAGTGGGGGAGCGAGAGGATGACGGCCCGGACCGGTTCGGTGCCGGGGACGCCCGATTCGAAGGGGCGCGAGGTGTCCCAGAGCACCAGGTCCTGCGAGAAGGGCCCCGAGTCGTTGCGGTTCTGGGAGATCCACATGGACCCGCTGGTCACCAGCCCCAACTGGTACTGCTCCGGGTCGCTGGCCCGTACGTGGGCCGCCGTGCGGCGGGCGCGCAGCGGGGCGTAGCCGAACTGCGAGACCTGGACGGTGCCCAGGTCCAGTACGGCCGCCTCCGCCCGGAAGTCGCCCGCGTGCTCACTCCTGATCGACGTGGACACCAGCTGCTGTGCCACCACCTCGGAGAACCAATCGAACCGGTCCGCTGCCGGCAGGGCAGCGGACGACACCATCGACCACACCTAGAAGAACCCCTCCACGAACTTTCATGTTCGTGACCAGGGACGACGCAGATGTGACGATGGTTCTCGACTGCTGCCCGGATACGGTCGGCTGCCCGCCTACGGCGTCACGGAGAAATTGGCGAGGATCGCCTCGGCCAGCTCCGGTTCGCCCTCCACCTTCACCCGGTCGGCGACGGTGTGCGGCCGCACCCGCCCGCCCGCGAGCCGTACGTACGTCTCCCAGTCCAGGGTCAGCGTCACCGCCGGACCCAGCGACGGGGCCTTGTCGATGGTGCCCCGCCCCTCCGCGTCCACCCGTACGGTCCGCATGAACTCCAGCGCCCCGTGCACGTCGATGACCACGGCCGAGTTCGCGGGCGCGCCGGCCTTCTTGGCGACCACCTTCGGTAGCCCGGCCAGCAGGATGTCGCGCGTCACGTACGCGCCGGGCGAGTCCCAGTTCCCCGGCACCCCCAGCGCCGCCCGCAGGTCCTGCTCGTGCATCCACACGTCGAAGGCACGCAGCCTCAGCGAGTGCTCCAGCGTCGCCGGCTCGCCCAGCGGCCCGCGCACCATGGTGTCCGGATCCCGCTTCTCGTTGCGCAGCTGGCGGGAGCGGCGAATGATCGTGTACTCCAGCTCCGAGGTCATCTCCGGCGCCGTGTGGTGGCGCCGTACGTCGACCTGGACCTCCATGTAGCGGCTGAACTCGTCGACCACGTGCCTCAGGTCCCGCGGCAGGGTGTGGATCGGCCGCGGGTCGCCGAGCTGCTCGCACTCGATGCCGATGATGTGTGACACCACATCGCGCACGGACCAGTTGGGGCACGGCGTCGCCCTGCTCCACTCGCCCTCCGTCAGCGGAAGGACCAGCTCGGATATCGCCTCGATGGAGTGGGTCCACGCGTCGGCATAGGGCTGAAGACTGGGATGCGGATGGACGGTCAACGGGACCCCTCGCGTGCTGTTCATTGGCGCGTTGGCGCGTTCTGGAAGCTTGTGCAATGGCTTCAAAACTACGCTGCCGGTGAGCACCCCGGCAGTGCTTTCGTGTGACGATCGTAGGCCCGAGTTGACGGCTTGAATGCCAGGACGGTGGTACTGTGCGCGCTTCCCTGATCCAAATCGCGGTGAATGAGGGGGAGTCGGTGGTTTCCCGGCGCTCCCGGGCCGCCGACCTCGTACGCGACCAGTCCGGCTCGGACCTCGTCGTCCTTCCCGAATTGTGGACCGTGGGCGCCTTCTCCTACGAGCAGTTCGAGACGGAGGCGGAACCCCTGGACGGCCCCACCTACGAGGCCATGTCCAAGGCGGCCCGCGATGCGGGGGTCTGGCTGCACGCCGGTTCCGTCGTGGAGCGCGCGGGCGACGGCTCGCTCTACAACACCGCGCTCGTCCTCTCCCCGACGGGCGAGCTCGCGGCCACGTACCGCAAGATCCACCGCTTCGGCTTCGACCAGGGCGAGGCCGTCCTGATGTCCCCCGGCGACTCCCTGACCACCGTGGAGCTGCCGGAGCAGACGCTCGGCATCGCCACCTGCTACGACCTGCGCTTCCCCGAGCTGTTCCGCGGACTGGTCGACGCCGGGGCGACGACGATGGTCGTGGCCGCGGGCTGGCCGGCCCGCCGCCGCGCCCACTGGACCCTCCTGAACCGGGCGCGGGCCGTCGAGGACCAGTCGTACGTACTCGCGTGCGGGCTCGCGGGCACCCACGCGGGCGTGGAGCAGGCCGGGCACAGCCTGGTCGTGGACCCGTGGGGCGAGGTCCTCGCGGAGGCGGGGCCGGGGGAGGACGTCCTGACCGTGGACCTCGACCCGGCGAAGGTCGCCCAGACGCGGGAGGCCTTCCCGGCGCTGAAGGACCGCCGCCTGGGCGTGTAGCTCCCGTCGTGGCTCAGTCCTCGTCGCCCTCGCCCTCGCGCTCCTTCTCGGCCATCCGGATCACGCACACGGCGACGGCGATCAGCAGCGCCGCGTCCGCGTCCTCGCGGATCACGTCGACCGCGTAGGTCTCGCGGACCCGGTACCACTGGCGGGAGATCAGGGCGAGCAGCTCCCCGTCGTACTCGACCTTGAACTCCCGGTCCAGGATCCGGCCGCTGATGTCCAGCTCGGTGCCCTCGTTGAGGGTCACGAGGTAGTGGTTGCGCAGCAGCGAGAACCGCTTCCTGCGGATCACCGCGAGCCGCCGGTCGTCCCGCTCCAGGGTCATCGCGTCGCGGAAGGCGAACCACTTCTCCCGCAGTGTGATCAGGATCCGCCCGTCCCGGTCCTTCAGCTCCAGGGTGTCCCGCAGCCGCAGGGCCTTCCCGTCGACGAGGAAGGCGTGGCGGCCGTCCTCGTCCTCGATCCAGTAGTCGTCCCCGAGGGCCAGCACTTTGTCCCGAACCAGGTATTTCATGCCGTCATCGCTGCCCGCGATAGGTTGCCGCCATGCCTCTGCTCTACGTGACCGACCTGGCGTACCCGGCGCGCGGCCGCCGGTACGGCGACGAGGACGTCTTCCTCACCTCGCGGCTGCGCGAGCACTTCCCGCTGGCCCTGTGCCATCCGCTGGACGCGCAGGCCCTCATACCGGCCGGCTTCGACGCGGTCGTGATCCGCAACAGCGGCCCCGTCCTGCACTACCAGCAGGCCTACGATTCCTTCCGCGCGGCCGCCCTCGCCGCCGGAACCCCCGTCTACAACCCCCTCACCGGCCGTGGCGACATGGCGGGCAAGCAGTACCTCCTCGACCTGACGGCGGCCGGCCACCCGGTCATCCCGACCATCGACGACCCCGCGGACCTGGCACTCCTGCCGCGCTCGGCCTCGTACGCGGTGAAGCCCAAGGCGGGCGCGGACTCGATCGGGCTCACCTTCACCCCGCACCCGGAGTGCGCGCCGGGAGAGTTCCTGATCCAGCCGCGCGTCGACTTCGCGTACGAGGTGTCCTTCTACTTCGTCGACGACTCCTTCCAGTACGCGCTGTACGCCCCGGACCCGGCCCGCCGCTGGGAACTGGTCCCGTACGAGCCCACCCCGGCGGACCTGGCCTTCGCCCGCGGTTTCATCGACTGGAACACCCTCGCGCACGGCATCCAGCGCGTGGACGCCTGCCGCGCCCCCTCGGGGGAGCTCCTCCTGGTCGAGCTGGAGGACCTCAACCCGTACCTGTCCCTGGACCTGCTCCCGGACCCGGTCCGCGAAGCGTTCGTGACCGCGCTGGTGGGCTCCCTGCGCTCGTTCATGTCCGGGACCCAGTCGGCTAGCCCTTCAACCGTCGGGTGATCTCGTCCGAGAGCCTCCGTTGCAGATCGGCGAGCTGCTCGGGGGTGTAGCCGGTGAGGTCCCCGCCCCCGGGGCCGCCCGCATTCTGCTCCTTCTGTTTCTGTTTCTCCTGCTCCCTGCGCTGGAGTTCCTTCTCCTCCGGCGAGCCGGGAGCCGCGTAGGCGCAGCGGATGAGCTCCCCGTTGGCGTCCTTCAGGCAGGTCGCGTCCCGGCCGTCCACCTGGCCCCGGCCCTCCACCCGGTAGCGGACGTTCTGCTCGCTGCCGATGGTGGAGGTCCAGTTGCTGCCGCCCGTGGGGATGACCTCGAAGACCTGGTCGTCGTTGTAGCAGCAGACGTCCCGGTACTCGGCCTTGATCAGCGCGACGAGCGCCTTCGGCGAGGACCAGACGGGATCGAGCCGGTGGACGGTCATCGTGGCGAGCCCGCCGCCCTTGCCCCCGCCCTCGCCGCTCTGGCGGGCCGGCACGGTCGAGACGGCCACGACCGAGCTGGCCTCCCCCTGCGGGGTCAGCGGGGTCACGTACGCGCTGCGCCCGCTCCCGTCGCGGTACTGGAGGGTGAACTCCGACTCGTTGCCCGCGTTGGTGCCGTCCTCGGACGCGTCCCAGCCGCCCCGGTCCGACCACCAGTCCGCGAAGCTGCCGACCGCGGTGGTCGCCTCGCGCTGGCGCTTCGCGAGGCTCAGCGGATAGGTCGGGCCGGGCACGCCGGCGGTGTCGGTGGTGATCTTGAGCTCTCCGGTCCGCCCGTTGTAGAGCGCGACTCCGGCGGGCCGTTCGGTCACCACCAGGAACCCGGTCTGCCGCTTGAGGGGGACGACCACGGTCGGGGTGTCGCCGTCGCAGACCACGTAGACGTCGCCGGCGGCGAAGCGCACCCAGCGCTCCCGGGCCGATATCTTCCGGCCCAGGTTGTGGGTGAACCAGCCGCTGATCCGCGCGTCCGCCTTCTCGGTGTCGAAGGAACACCGCTGCTGGGTCCGGCTGTTGCCGCCGAGCGGGACGTACTGGACGAGCGCGGTCTCGTACCCGGACAGCCACCCGCGCCGCTCGACCAGCGTCGCGAACCGGTCCGAGTCGGGCAGGTAGGTGACGTCGGAGATGTCGCCGGTGACATCGCCCAGGTGGGTCGCGGACTGCGCCTTGCCGACGAGGTACGGGGCCCTGGGCGTCATCTCGGGCACGGCCTCGGTCACGATCTGCACGCCGTGCATGTACGCGCGGTCCTGGAGGTACGAGCCGTACACCAGCCACCAGATCGCGAGCCCCAGCCCGGCCACCCCGACCAGGCACCCGACCCCCGCCACCCAGTCCGCGGCCCCCGAACCCCCACCCGGTTTCGCATCCCGCTTCCGCCACCGCCGGACCGCCTTCACCAGCAGCCACGGCACCCCCACGGCCCCCGCGAGCAGCAGCGGCGCCGCCAGCCAGGAGACGAGCTTGCGCAGCTCCCACACCAGGACGGTGGTGTAGTACGACCCGTACCAGAGCGCCAGCCCCACCAGCAGCACGGGTAACGCCACCCGCAATATCCGCCCCATGAATCCCCGCCCCCCTCAACGCCCCCCGGCGCCAACCTGTCCGAAGGGTGTACCCCGGGCCGGGGCGGGTCACTCCCCGGGGAAGCGACGGACGCGGGGTGGCACCCTTGGTGCATGAATTCTGCCGCGTCCGCACCCCGTCGCGCCCGAGTCCGTGCCCCCGAGCTGATCGGCAAGGGCGGCTGGCTCAACACCGGCGGTAAGCCGTATACCCTCGCTGACCTGCGAGGACGGATCGTCATTCTCGATTTCTGGACCTTCTGCTGCATCAACTGCCTGCACGTCCTCGACGAGTTGCGCGAGCTGGAGGAGAAGCACCGCGACACCGTCGTGATCATCGGAGTGCACTCGCCGAAGTTCGTCCACGAGGCCGAGCACGCCGCCGTCGTGGACGCCGTCGAGCGGTACGAGGTGCACCACCCCGTGCTCGACGACCCCGAGCTCGCGACCTGGAAGCAGTACGCCGTCCGCGCGTGGCCCACGCTCGTCGTGATCGACCCCGAGGGGTACGTCGTCGCGCAGCACGCCGGTGAGGGGCACGCGCACGCCATCGCGCGGCTCGTGGAGGAGCTGGAGGCGGAGCACGAGGCCAAGGGGACGCTGCGGCGCGGCGACGGGCCGTACGTGGCCCCCGAGCCGGTGGCGAGCGATCTGCGGTTCCCCGGGAAGGCGCTCGTGCTGCCGTCCGGGAACTTCCTGGTCTCCGACTCGACGCGGCACCAGCTGGTGGAGCTGGCCGCCGACGGGGAGGGCGTCGTACGCCGCATCGGCAGCGGGGAGCGCGGCTTCACCACTGAGAGCTTCAGCGAGCCGCAGGGGCTGGCCCTGCTGCCCGACGGGTCGGTGGTCGTCGCCGACACCGTGAACCACGCGCTGCGCCGGTTCGACCCCGCCACCGGCGCCGTAGAGACCGTCGCCGGGACCGGCCGCCAGTGGTGGCAGGGTTCGCCGACCTCGGGGCCGGCCCTGGAGGTGGACCTGTCCTCGCCGTGGGACGTGGCCTGGTGGCGGGGGCGGGTGTGGATCGCCATGGCCGGTGTCCACCAGCTGTGGACCTGGGATCCGGAGACCGGCACCGTCGCGCTCGCCGCCGGGACGACCAACGAGGGCCTGCACGACGGCCCGGCCGCCGAGGCCTGGTTCGCCCAGCCGTCCGGGCTCGCGGCCACCGAGGACCGGCTGTGGATCGCCGACTCCGAGACCAGCGCCCTGCGGTACGTGCACCCGACGGAGGACGGGGGCTACGCGATCACCACCGCCGTCGGGACCGGGCTGTTCGACTTCGGCCACCGCGACGGCGACGCCGCCCAGGCGCTGCTCCAGCACCCGCTCGGCGTCACCGCCCTGCCCGACGGCTCGGTCGCGGTGTGCGACACGTACAACCACGCCCTGCGGCGGTACGACCCCGCCACCGGCCAGGTCACCACGCTGGCCACCGATCTGCGCGAGCCCAGCGACGCCGTGCTCGTCGGCGGGGACATCGTGGTCGTGGAGTCCGCCCGGCACCGGCTGACCCGGCTGCGGCTCCCGGAGGAGGCCGTACGCGTGGACGCGGTAGCCCACCGCACGCAGCGCGGCGCGACCGAGGTGGCCCCCGGCACGCTCCGGCTCGACATCGTCTTCCAGGCCCCGAGCGGCCAGAAGCTGGACACCCGCTACGGGCCCTCGACCCGCCTGCTGGTCTCCTCGACCCCGCCCGAGCTGCTGGCGGCGGGGGACGGGCCCGGGACCGACCTGTTCCGGGAGCTCGCGCTGAACCCGGAGGTCACCGAGGGCGTCCTGCACGTCTCCGCGATGGCCGCCTCCTGCGACGACGACCCGGCGAACGAGTACCCCGCCTGCCACGTCCACCAGCAGGACTGGGGGGTTCCGGTCCGCGTCACCACGCAGGGCACCGCCCGCCTTCCCCTCGTCCTCGCCGGTATGGACGAAGACGCGTCGTAGGGCGCGGGCTCAGTCGTCGCGACCGTGCCCGTGTCCGTCCTCCTTCTCGTCCTCCCCGAGGTGGGCGAGGAGGAGGTTCGGGTCGCGCCCCGTGAGGAAGGCGGCGCTGGGTACGTAGACCTTGTGGTGGCGGATCGCCAACGACGTGGGGTTGGACAGCCCGTCCCGCGGGGTCAGCAGGATGTCGTGGGTGCCGTCGGGCCGCACCAGGGCGACCTCGCTGGTGGAGTTCAGGGCGGCGAGGGCCGTGTCGTCGTGTCCGGGGAAGGCGAAGTCGTCGATCCCCGTCAGCCCGGTGGCCCGGACCGCCGTGGTCCCGGCCGATCCGTCCTCGCGGACCGGGATCCGCAGGAGCGTGCCCCGGTCGTAGTTGGAGACCCAGAGCGCGTGGTCGTGCACCTTGATGCCGTTGGCCCCGATGAACGTGGTCGGTCGCAGGGCGGCGCCGGTGGCCCACGGGGTCACCTCGCCGTCGTCGAGGGAGATGCGCCAGATGGTGCCGAGGACCGAGTCGGCCGCGTAGAGCACGCCGTGGTGCTCGTCGAGCGCGAGGCCGTTCGCGAAGCCGTTCGGGGGCAGGTCGGTGAACTTGGACAGCTCGCCGTCCGGGGTGATCCGGTAGATGCCGGTCACGGCCGTGCCGGTGAGGTAGGGGACGTAGAGCGTCCCGTCGTGGGTGCGCACGATGCCGGTGACGACCGCGAGGCCGAGCAGGGGCGTGGCCGGGTGCGCGACGGCGGGCAGGGTCGCGAGGACCTCGGTGTCGCCGTGTCGGGAGACCCGGGCGACCTGCCGGGCGATGGCGAAGGTCAGGTCGGCGGAGCCGTCGGGCTCCAGGACGATGTTCTCCGGCGTCTGCCCGGCCGCGAAGTCGAAGTGGGCGACGATCCGCGGGTCCGTGAGGGAGTACGAGGACTTCGGCGACGGCGACGGCGGCGGCGGTGTCGTCCCGGTGGCGGCCGCGCCCGCGGCGGGGGCGGTCGCGAGCAGGGCGAGGGCGATGCCCACGATGCCCACGATGCCTGCGATACGCGGCGTTCGGGATCGGCGGGGTCTGCGGGGCATGCGGAGCACGGGACTCTCCTTGGCGACCGGGCGTGACGGGAGCCCAGCAGACCATGACGGAGCGTCACCATCGGTTCGTCGCGCGGCGGTGCTCCCGAGAACGACCCACCCGGCCGAAGCCCGCGCCGTACGGCACGCGGGCTCCGACCGTGCGGACTCAGCTTTCCAGGAAGGCCACCAGGGTGTTCGCCAGGAGGTACGGGTCGTCGGCGCCGCAGAGTTCGCGGGCGCTGTGCATCGAGAGGATGGCCACGCCGATGTCGACGGTCTGGATGCCGTGGCGGGCGGCGGTGATCGGGCCGATCGTCGTGCCGCACGGCATGGAGTTGTTGGAGACGAAGGTCTGCCACGGCACGCCGGCCCGCTCGCAGGCGGCCACGAACACCGCGCGCCCGCTGCCGTCCGTCGCGTAGCGCTGGTTGACGTTGACCTTGAGGATCGGGCCGCCGTTGGCGCGCGGGTGGTGCGAGGGGTCGTGCCGCTCCGCGTAGTTGGGGTGCACGGCGTGGCCGGTGTCGGAGGAGAGGCAGATGCTGCCGGCGATGGCCCGCGCGCGGTCCTCGTAGGAGCCGCCGCGCGAGAAGACTGAACGTTCCAGCACATTGCCCAGCAGCGGTCCGTCCGCGCCGGTGTCCGACTGGGAGCCGTTCTCCTCGTGGTCGAAGGCGGCCAGTACGGGGATGTGGGAGAGGTCGTCCGCCGTGGAGGCGGCGATGAGTGCCGCTACGCCCGCGTGCACGGACAGCAGGTTGTCCATGCGCGGGCCGGCCAGCAGCTCGCGGTCGCGGCCCAGGTAGGCGGGCGGCTCGATGGAATGGACCATCAGGTCCCAGCCCGCCACCGAGCCGCGGGGCAGGTCCTCTTCCTCTTCGAGGAAGGCGATGAGGTCGCCCTCGTGGACCTCGCCCAGACCCCAGATCGGCTGCATGTGCCGCTGCTTGTCGAGCTTGAGGCCGTCGGTGTTCACCGACCGGTCGAGGTGGACGGCGAGTTGGGGTACGCGCATCAGCGCACGGTCGACGTTGACCAGCCGTTCGGTGCCGTCGCGCAGGGTCAGCCGGCCGGCCAGGCCCAGGTCGCGGTCGAGCCAGGTGTTGAGGAGGGTGCCGCCGTAGATCTCCACGGCGATCTGCCGCCAGCCCTGCGAGCCGGTGTCGGGCAGCGGCTTGACCCGGAGGTTGGGGGAGTCGGTGTGCGCGCCGACGATCCGGAACGGCGTGTGCGCGGCGGCGCCTTCGGGCACGTACCAGGCGATGATCGCGCCACCGCGGGTCACGAACTTGCCCCCCGTGCTCGCGTCCCATGCGTCCGTTTCCGCCAACTGCCTGAATCCGGCCTTCTCCAGCCGCTCGGCCGCGTTGGCCACGGCGTGGTACTGCGACGGACTGGCCGTCAAGAAGGTCATCAGGTCGTCGGTGTGGCCGCGGTCGAAGCGGGCGGCGGGAGAGCTCATGTGGTTCACCTTAACGACGGTCGTGTTCGTCTTGGCCGGACTGCGGCGGATAGCCGGAGGAAGGGGTCACGAGGGGTGTGGCCCGTGCCCCGGAGGCTTTCAGCCCGGCGGTCGCTCGAAGCGTCGCTGCAGCTGTCTGCGCTCGCCCCGGCGGATGCGCGGGAGCATCTCCGGGGTCTGCGCGGAGCGCTGTGCGCGTCTTTTGCGTCCGGCGCAGAAGATACAGGCCTCCCCGGGAGCCGCGTCGGGGTCGATGGGTGCTCCGGGGTGTTCGGAGCAGCCGGAGGCGTTGCGGGGGCGGGACAGTTCGCGGGCCACGATGAAGGCGCGGTGCAGGTCGTCGGCCATCGCGACGAAGTCCTCGGGGGGCGAGGACAGGCTCAGGTGGAACCGCCGCTCCTCGACGGTGCGCAGGCACCGGCGCAGGGCGTCCAGGTTGTACGGGGGCTCGGGCACGGGATACCCCAGCCGGCGCTGCTCCCCGGCGGGCGGGGCGGCGGCGGCCGCGCGGGCCCCCTGGGCGCGCATGCCGAGGCGCCGCCGGTCGTTGCAGATCAGGCAGCGGCCCCAGCCGTCGGGCGCCTCGGGGTCGAGGGCGCCGTTGGGGTGCTCGGGGCAGCCCGTGTAGCTCTTGGCGGGGGCGAGCCCGGCGGCGGTCTGGAAGGCGATGTAGAGGGCGTCGGCGACGGACTCGTACTCGGTGGGGTGGGCGCCCTCGTAGAGCTCCCGGAGGTGGTCGCCGAGGCTGCCCACGGCGGACTGCAGCTCCTTGAGGGCGTACGGCCGCCCGGTCGGGACGGAGTACCCCCTGCTGCTGCCGCGCTGCTGCTCTTGTGGGCTCATACCCACGAGCGTCCCACGAAGCACCGACATCCCGGGAACCCCGCAGGTCCCGCTGTGGACGGAGCCCCGAGACGCGGTGCTCCGCGCCAGGCTGCAGCCCGGCGTAGGCCGACGGCCGGGCCCCCGTGCGGGAGGGCCCGGCCGTCGGCGCGTACAGGGGTCCGTGAGGCTAGAACGCGGCCTCGTCGAGCTCCATCAGGGTGTTGTCGACGGCCTCCGCGAGCGCGCGGGCGACCGAGACGCCGGGCAGGATCTGGGAGGCGAAGAACTTCGCCGCCGCGATCTTGCCGGTGTAGAACGGGACGTCCTTCGCGGAGGCGGCCGGCAGCTTCTCGGCGGCCACGGCCGCGCCCTTGAGCAGCAGGTAGCCGACGACCACGTCGCCCGAGGCCATCAGCAGGCGGGTGGTGTTCTGGCCGACCTTGTAGATGTTCTTGACGTCCTCGCCGGTGGCGGTGAGGTCGACGATCATCTGGCCGACGATGGCCTCCAGGTCGACGGCGGCCTTGGCCAGCGCGTCGCGGGCCGGGGCCAGCTCCTCGCCGCCCACGCCCTCGGCGAGGAACTTCTTGATCGTCTCGGAGAGGACGTTCAGCGAAGCGCCCTGGTCGCGGACGATCTTCCGGAAGAAGAAGTCCTGGCCCTGGATGGCCGTGGTGCCCTCGTAGAGGGTGTCGATCTTGGCGTCGCGGATGTACTGCTCGATCGGGTACTCCTGGAGGTACCCGGAGCCGCCGAAGGTCTGGAGCGACTGCGCGAGCTGCTCGTAGGACTTCTCCGAGCCGTAGCCCTTCACGATCGGCAGCAGCAGGTCGTTCAGGCCGATCAGGGAGGCGGCGTCCTCGCCCGCGGCCTGCTTGATCTGGATCTCGTCCTGGATCGAGGCGGTGTACAGGACCAGGGCGCGCATGCCCTCGGCGTACGCCTTCTGCGTCATGAGCGAGCGGCGCACGTCGGGGTGGTGCGTGATGGTGACCTTGGGGGCCGCCTTGTCCATGAACTCGGCCAGGTCCGGACCCTGCACGCGCTCCTTGGCGTACTCCAGGGCGTTCAGGTAACCCGTCGAGAGCGTGGCGATGGCCTTCGTGCCGACCATCATCCGGGCGAACTCGATGATCATGAACATCTGGCGGATGCCGTCGTGCTTGTCGCCGATCAGCCAGCCCTTGGCGGGGTGCTGGTCGCCGAAGGTCATCTCGCACGTGTTGGAGGCCTTGAGGCCCATCTTGTGCTCGACGTTCGTCGCGTAGACGCCGTTGCGCTCGCCCAGCTCGCCGGTCTCCCAGTCGAACTCGAACTTGGGCACCAGGAAGAGCGAGAGCCCCTTCGTGCCCGGGCCGTGGCCCTCGGGGCGCGCGAGGACGTAGTGGAGGATGTTCTCCTCCATGTCGTGCTCACCGGACGTGATGAACCGCTTCACGCCCTCGATGTGCCAGGAGCCGTCGGCCTGCTGGATCGCCTTGGTGCGGCCGGCGCCGACGTCGGAGCCCGCGTCGGGCTCGGTCAGCACCATGGTGGAGCCCCAGCGCTTCTCGACGGCGATCTGCGCGACCTTCTTCTGCGCCTCGTTGCCCTCTTCGAAGAGGATGCCGGCGAAGGCCGGGCCGGAGGAGTACATCCAGACGGCCGGGTTGGCGCCGAGAATCGTCTCCGCGAAGGCCCAGATGAGGGAGCGCGGCGAGGTGGTGCCGCCGATCTCCTCGGGCAGGCCCAGGCGCCAGTACTCGGAGTCCATGAAGGCCTTGTAGCTCTTCTTGAAGGACGCCGGGACGGGCGCGGTGTTGGTGGTGGGGTCGAAGACCGGCGGGTTGCGGTCGGCGTCCTCGAAGGAGGCGGCCAGCTCGTTCTCGGAGAGCTTGGTCATCTCGCTGAGGATGGTCTTGGCCGTTTCGGTGTCCATCTCGCCGAACGGGCCGGTGCCGTACAGCTTGTCGCGGCCGAGCACCTCGAAGAGGTTGAACTCGATGTCGCGGAGATTCGACTTGTAGTGCCCCATGGCGACGGCTCCGTTAAGGCTCGGTGAGACGGGTTCCTCGTGCATACCAATCGGTAACGTAATGATGCTACCCGCCGGTAATAAGGGCAACCCTTCCGTCCGGACTGTGACCAGGGTCAAGTTCCCCGAGCACACACCAGACGGTCTTGCCGGTCCCTTCGGGGCGCACACCCCATTCCAGCGCCAGCGCGTCGAGCAGGGCTAGACCCCGCCCGGACTCCCCGGTCCCGGTGGCGTGCCGCTGTACGGGGGCTCGCGGGTCGGGGTCGGTGAGCTCGACCCGTGTGCGGGCTGCCCTTCCGATGATCCGCAGCGTGACGGGCGTGCCTTCGCCCAGGTGGGTGAGCACGTTGGTCAGCAGCTCGCTGACGCAGAGCTCGGCGTCGGGGTCGCCCCCCAGGTGCTCCCGGACGGCGTGGCGGGCCAGGGGGACGGCCCCGGGGGTGGCGAGCAGGCGGAGCGTGAGGCCGTTCATGGCGTGGCCAGTGCGTCGGCCAGGCGCTGCGCGGTGGCCGCGTTGCAGTTGCCGAGGGCGATGAGGGGTGGAGTGGCGTAGCGCCCGGCGTAGGAGAGGAGGTGGAGGTCGAGGGAGGGAAGCGTGATCCCGTGCGCGGCCAGTGCGGAGCGGAGGTTGTCGAGCGCGTCTGTGGCCTCGCGGTCGTGGGGGTGGTCGCTCATGGCGGAGCCTTTCGCTGTGCGGACTGTGTGTGACGAACTCCTCACAGGCTGGCGTGGGGCGGCGTAGCGTGGGAAGGGTTTCCAGTCCACAGCACGGAGTGTGGAAAGGCGGGCTCTGAGGGTGGCTGCGAGCAAGGACATTGACGGCTCGGCGAGCGTTCCGGCGTTCTACGGCAAGGAGTTGCGCTGGCGGCGTGAGGCGGCGGGGCTCACGCTCCAGCAGACCGTGGAGGGCAGCTTCTACGGGGCCAGCTACTTGAGCGAGATCGAGCGCGGGCAGCGGCGCATGCCGGTGGATCTGGCGCAGCACGTGGATCGCGTGCTGGACACTGACGGGTTCTTCGAACGGTGCTGTGAGGACGTGAGGAAGGCTCGACAGGGACCGCATGCGGCCTACTTCGCGCCCGTCGCGGAGAGTGAGCTGAGGGCGCGAAGCATTGAGGACTGGGCCAACTCGATCATTCCCGGCCTGCTGCAAACTGCGTCCTACACCCGCGCGATCGCCCACTCGACTCACCCCTTGGACCTGCCGGAAGAGGTCGAGGCCAAGGTTCAGAACCGGTTGCGCCGAGCCAGGCTCTTCGAGAATCCGAAGCGGCCGGAGTACTGGGTGATCATGCAGGAGTCGCTGCTGCGGAACCCGCTGTTGTCCGGCCTGGAGATGGCGGAGCAACTGGACCACATCGCCGCGCTGACCAGGCGCCGCCGGATCGTTCCACAGATCCTTTTGTGGAACGCCGCGACCCAGCCGTTCATGGCGCACTCGATCAAGCTCCTGGAGTTCGACGCAGAGCCGCCGATCATGTACACCGAGGGCCCGTACTACGGCCAACTGGTCGAGGATCCGGCCACCGTGAAGGCGTATCGCAAGGCATACGATCGGCTCAGGGCTGCCGCACTGCCGTCCGAGGCGTCCCTCGCAATGATCGAATCTATAGCCGAGGAGCACCGAAATGGAGAGCACCACCATTGACTTGAGCGTTGCCGTCTGGCGGACGAGCACCTACAGCAACGGTGAAGACGGCGACTGCGTCGAGGTCGCCGACGGGCTTACCGGGATCGTGCCGGTCCGGGATTCCAAGGTGCAGGACGGGCCCGTCCTGGTGATCGGGGCCACGGCGTGGACGGGCTTCGTCGCGGAGCTGAAGCGGCGCTGACCGGAACTAGACGCAACGGCGGGCCACGCCATCGGTAGGCTTCGGTCCATGTACGGCTACGACCAGAACCCGGGCGCCCAGCAGGGCTACGCGCAGCAGCCCCCCCAGGGCTACGCGCAGCAGGCGCCGCCGCTGTACCCGGAGCCGTCGCCGCCCTCCCTCGCGGACGCGGTACGCGCGTTCACGACCGGGTCGCTCTCCGCCGAGGACTTCCAGCAGATCTTCGCCACCTCGAAGGTCTACTGCCCGCGCGGTGACACCCCGGGATTCCTCGCGCTGCACAACACGCAGCAGCCGGTCATCCCCATGTTCACCACGCTCAAGGAGCTCCGCCGGTACGCCGGCAAGGAGTCCAAGTACTTCGTGATCACCGGCGCCGAGGTGATCGACCTGCTGCCCACCGGCTACGGCTTCGTCCTCGACATGGAGGGCGACCACCGGATGGTCTTCGACGCGAAGGCGGTCGAGCAGATGGTCGACTTCGCGATGCGCCGCATGTACGGCTAGGCCGTCTCGGAGCCGGGGGGGCGTACATGCTGAGGGTGCACTTCACGGCCGAGGACCTCTTCAACGTCACCTTCGCGAGCGAGCCGCTCCCCCTGGTGGAGCTGGGCATGGCGCTCGTGGCCGCCCAGCGCACCGACGAGCAGGCGGTTTTCGGCCGCTGGCGCAGCCTCGTAGCCCGCGAGCTGCCGGGCCGGGCGCTGCCGCTGTTCGACCTGCTGCGCCCCGACGGTGACAATCCGCAGTTCGTCGAGCCCTACTCGCGGAGCCTGGAGGAGGGGCTGGCCGACGTACGCGCGGCCGCGCCGCTGCTGACCCCCGGCATGCTCCACCGGGCCGCCGCCCGGGCCCTCGGCTCCCCGTCCTGGCTGCGCGCGCTGTGGGACCTGGACCGGGAGGCGTGGGACCAGCTGGATTCGGCGCTCCGGGCCTCGTACGAGGTGCTCGTCGCCCCGCACTGGGCGCGGATCCGGCAGACCTTCCAGGCGGACGTCGCCTGGCGGACCCGGCTGCTCGCCGCCCACGGGATCAAGGCCTGCCTGGCCAGTACGCACCCGGCCGCCGGCTGGTCGGGCACCGCCTTCGAGGTCGGCCGGCCGCCGGACTACGAGGTCCACCTGGGCGGACGCGGCCTGATCCTGATGCCCTCTCCCTTCTGGACGGGACGCCCGCTGCTCGCCGAGCACCCGTCGGGCGCGCACCTGCTGTTGTACCCGGCGCTGACCCCGCTCCCGCTTGCTCTGCCGGGCCCGGCGGCCGGGGCGCTGGACGCACTGCTGGGGCGGACCCGGGCGGCGGTGCTCCAGTCGCTGGTCCAGCAGCGCACGACCAGCGAGCTCGCCCGTGACCTGGGCATTTCCCTGCCTTCGGTGTCCGAGCACACCCGTACCCTGCGCGCGGCGGGCCTGATCACCACGGAGCGCGACGGCAAGGCGGTCCTCCACTCGGCGACCGCGCTGGGCGTGGACCTCCTCCACAGCGGCAGCTGACCTTTCGGCCACGGCCGAAACCATCGCGGCGCCGGCCGCGAGTGCCGAATGTCAGTGCTGCGGGGGAACCCGCTCCTACTGACAGGGGGACTGTGATGGCACGTACGTCCTTGCGCACGAAGCTCGCGGCAATGGTGTTCACGGGGGTGATGGCGCTGGGTACGGGGGTCCTGACGGCATCGCCGGCGGCGGCCGCGACCCAATGCCCGGACGGGTACGCCTGCATCTACTACGGCGCCACCTGGGACACCGGGATCCGCGACATGTGGAACCGCTACGGCGCCCACAAGATCTACAACTACTACGGCAGACACCTTGTCGACAACAACCAGACCGACGGGTGGAAGATCTGGCTGTGCCGGAACAACAACGGCACCAACTGTGACTACGCGGTGTATCAGGACCACACGGCGGTGATCGACATGACCCCGTTCAACTCGGTCTCGATCGAGCCGTAGGCCCTGCGGCCCGTCCTGCAACGGCTGACATCCAGAGGTACGAAGGAACCGGGACCCCGGGGGAATTCCCCCGGGGTCCCTTCTGTTCTGTCGGGTGTGGCAGAAAGTTCGAGTTTCAACTAAACTCGACGCCAGAAGGAGGTTCCGACCATGCCTGCAGTGACTGTGGAGAACCCGTTGACGCTCCCGCGCGTCGCGGAGCCGGCCCAGGAGACGACGACCGCCCGCAAGGTGCTGGCCGTCACGACCGCCCCGGGCGGCTTCGAGGGTGAGGGATTCCCGGTGCGTCGCGCGTTCGCCGGGATCAACTACCAGTACCTCGACCCGTTCATCATGATGGACCAGATGGGCGAGGTGGAGTATCAGCCCGGGGAGCCGAAAGGGACCCCGTGGCACCCGCACCGCGGCTTCGAGACCGTCACGTACCTGATCGACGGAACCTTCGTCCACCAGGACAGCAACGGCGGCGGCGGGATCATCAACGGCGGCGACACGCAGTGGATGACCGCCGGGTCCGGCCTCCTGCACATCGAGGCCCCGCCGGAGTCGCTCGTCGTGTCCGGCGGGCTCTTCCACGGCCTCCAGCTGTGGGTGAACCTCCCGGCCTCCGACAAGATGATGCCCCCGCGCTACCAGGACATCGGCGGCGGCCAGGTCCAGCTGCTCACCACCCCCGACGGCGGCGCCCTGCTCCGCGTGATCGCCGGTGAGCTGGACGGCCACCAGGGCCCGGGCATCACCCACACCCCGATCACGATGATCCACGCGACGGTGACGCCCGGCGCGCAGATCACCCTTCCGTGGCGCGAGGACTTCAACGCCCTGGCGTACGTGATGGCCGGGCGCGGCTCGGTCGGCGAGGACCGGCGGCCCGTCCACACCGGGCAGACCGCGGTGTTCGGCGAGGGCGGCTCCCTGACCGTGCGGGCGGACGAGGCCCAGGACTCCAACGCCCCGGACCTGGAGATCGTCCTCCTCGGCGGGCGGCCGATCCGGGAACCGATGGCGCACTACGGTCCGTTCGTCATGAACAACAAGCACGAACTGCAGCAGGCCTTCGACGACTTCCAGGCCGGCCGCCTGGGCCGCATCCCCACCACCGCGCGGACCGGTCTGGGTCACCGCGGCGCGGGCGAGGCGTCGCAGGACTGACCTGCCTCGACGGGCTCCCCTTCCGGGAGCCCGGCCGGCTCTACGCGGGGTCCGTGGTTTCGGACCCCGCGCCCGCAGCCCCGTAGCGGGCCCGCAGTTCCGAGAACACCCCGAACGCGGCGGCCGTCAGCGGTACGGCGAGCAGCATTCCGAGGATGCCCGCCACGCTGGCCCCGGCCGTGATCGCCAGCATGACCACCGCCGGGTGCATCTGCACGGTCCGGCTCTGGATCATGGGCTGGAGCACGTGCCCCTCCAGCACCTGTACGGCCAGCACCACGCCCAGCGCCCACAGCCCGATCACCCACCCCCGGTCGGCGAAGGCGACGAGCACCGCCACCGCGCCGGAGATGAAGGCGCCGAGGTACGGGATGTACGCGCCGACGAAGACCAGCGCGCCGAGCCCCACCGCGCCGGGCACGCGCAGCACCAGCAGGCCGATGGCGATGCAGACGGCGTCGATCGCGGCGATGAAGGTGGTCCCGCGCATGAACCCCTCGACGGCCTGGAACGCGCGCCGGGCCATCGCCTCCAGGGTGTCGGCGCGGGCGCCCGGCGCCAGCGAGCGCAGGGTGCCCACCGCGCGGTGGGAGTCGCGGAGGAAGAAGAAGATCAGCAGCAGCGCGAGGATCGCGGTGGCGATCATCTCGCCGACGACGCTGATCCCGGTGAGGACCCCGGAGGCGGCCGTGCCGCCGAACTTCGAGAGCAGGTCCTTGGCGTTGACCGCGAGGTCCTGGAGCGAGGTCCCGGCGGCGCCGAAGTGCTCGGCGAGGTCCGTGCCGGCCTGCTTGAGGGAGGCGATGATCTGGTCGCCGGTCTCGATGAGCGCGAGGACGACCACGTAGACCGCCCCGCCGACGACGCCGACCACGGCGAGGCAGGTGATCCCGGCCGCGAGGGAACGGTTCACTCCGATCCGGGTGAGCCGCCGGTGCAGGGGCCCCAGCAGGGCCGTCCCGAGCAGGGCGAGCAGTACGGGCGTCACGGCGGTCTTGAAGACGACGCACAGCCATACGCCGAGGGCGGCCACACCCGCGACGAGCAGCGTGAACACGCACCACGCGAGGAGCCGCCGGGCGGGCTGGGGAAGCAGTTCGGTCACCACCCTCCGCATCCAAGCAGCCGTGGCGGGCCGGTCCCGTACGCCATGCCGTCCGGGGCGGTGCCACTGGCCCGGCTACGCGAGCGGGTCCGCCCCCGGGTCCGGCTCGGACCGTTCGTGGAGCTCGAACCAGGTGGACTTGCCCTCGCCGCGCGGGTCCACGCCCCAGTCGTCCGCCAGCATCTCCAGCAGCAGGACCCCGCGCCCGCTCGACGCCATCTCCCCGGGGTGCCGCTTGTGCGGCAGTTCGTCGGACGCGTCCGCCACCTCGATCCGCAGCCGGCGCGAGCCCAGCTCGCCCACCGCCTCGGCCATCAGCAGCGCGTCCCCGTCCGTGTGGACCAGTACGTTCGTCACCATCTCGGAGACCATCAGCACCGCCGAGTCCACCTGCTCCGGGTCCGCCCAGTCGTGCAGCAGCTCCCGGATCTGCCGGCGGACCCCGGAGACCCGCTCCGGTTCCGCCTGGGCGACCGTGAGCATCGTGCGCCGGGCCGGGCGGCCCGGGTGCAGCAGCGGGGTGTCGCAGCCGCAGCCCGCGCCCTCGCGGCACAGCAGGACCACGGCGATGTCGTCCTCGCGCCGGTCCGCCAGGGGGCCGGTCGTGTGGTGCGAGGAGGGGCCGTGCACGGCCTGGACCAGCAGGTCCGCCATGCGTTCGAGGTGCCGGGGCTCCAGGCTCTGCGCGTCGTGCGTCTCCGACTCCAGGATGGCGCGCAGCCGCGCCCAGCCCGTGTCGAGGTCGTGCCCGCCCGTCTCGATGAGCCCGTCGGTGCACAGCATCATCGTTTCGCCGGGTTCCAGGGTGAACCGGGTCGTCGGGTAGTCGGTGTCCGGGACGATGCCGAGCGGCAGTCCGCCCGCCGTGGGCCGCATCAGGACCGTGCCGTCGGTCATCCGGATCGCCGGGTCGGGGTGCCCGGCGCGGGCCACCTCCAGCAGGCCGGTCTGCGGATCGCACTCCACGTACAGGCAGGTCGCGAAGCGCGGGCTCTGGAAGTCGGGGTCCTCCTCGGAATCGCCCTCCCGCTCCTGGGAGGAGCACAGCCCCGCCAGGAAGCGCGAGGCCCGCGAGAGCACCGCGTCGGGCCGGTGGCCCTCGGAGGCGTACGCGCGCACCGCGATCCGCAGCTGGCCCATCAGCCCGGCCGCCCGGACGTCGTGGCCCTGGACATCGCCGATGACCAGCGCGAACCGTCCCGATGGCAGCGGGATCATGTCGTACCAGTCGCCGCCGACCTGGAGCCCGCCGCCGGTCGGCACGTAGCGCGCGGCGATGGTCATGCCGGGGATCTCGGGGCCGAGCTGGGGCATCATCGACCGTTGCAGGCCGGTGGTGAGTTCCCGTTCGGATTCGGCCACTCCGGCGCGCTGGAGCGCCTGCGCGAGCATCCGGGCCACGGTGGTCAGGACGGAGCGCTCGTCGGGGGAGAAGGACACCGGGTGCTTGAACGCGGCCATCCAGGCGCCCATGGTCCGGCCGGCCACGACCAGCGGCAGGAACGCCCAGGAGGTCCGGCCGAAGCGCTGGGCGAGCGGCCAGGTGGCCGGGAAGCGCCGTTTGTAGTCATCGGGGCTGGGGAGGTAGATCGCCCGCCCGCTGCGGACCACCTCGGCGGCCGGGTAGTCGGTGTCCACCGGCATGTCCGCGAAGGGGCTCTCGTCCCCCGGATCGTGCCCGTGGTGCCCGATGATCGACAGCCGGCTGCCGGCCACGCCGAAGACGGCCAGCCCGTCGGGTATGAACCCGGGCATCGAGAGCGAGGCCGCCACCCGCAGGACCTCGGCGGTGGACCGGGCCTCGGCCAGCGCCCGCCCCGCGTCCAGCAGGAACGCCTCGCGGGAGCGGCGCCAGTCGCCGGTGATCGGGGTGTGCACGGCGGTGGTGCCGGGCTGCGCCTCGGCGATCTCCTGGATGGTGCCGATCAGCTCGTAGTCGACCCGGCCGTCGGCGGTCCGGTTCTCCAGCGGCTTCGAGCGGCTCCGTACGGTGCGCAGCACGCGCCCGTCCTCGTCCATGATCCGCAGCCGGGCCTCGGCGAGGGTGCCTTCGGCGACTGCCAGGTTCACGATGCCGTTGATCTCGTTCCAGTCCACCGGGTGGAACCGGGAGCGTACGGCGACCTCGGGCAGGTCCACCGGCTCGGCGGGCAGCCCGAGCAGCCGGGCGGCCTCGCTGTCGAGGGTGACCGTCCCGGAGGCGTTGTCCCATCGCCACAGACCCGTCGCGATGGCGGCCAGGACGTCCTCTGTGCGCACGTGGTCATCTTTACAGGTCGTACGCCTGACGTGCCTGTTCACCGTGCCGGTTCGCGGCCCTCTCCGGGCGCGCCCGCACGGCACCCGGCCCGGACGGTAACCTTGGGACGGTTGAATCCTCCCTGGTATCGCGTAGAACTGGATGACTGATGCATCGGTACAGGTCCCACACGTGCGGCGAGCTCCGTGCTTCCGACGTCGCCTCCGACGTCCGGCTGAGCGGCTGGCTGCACAATCGGCGCGACCTGGGCGGCATCCTCTTCATCGATCTGCGTGACCACTACGGCATCACGCAGCTCGTGGCCCGTCCCGGCACCGCCGCGAACGAGGCGCTGAGCACGGTCACCAAGGAGACCGTCGTCCGCATCGACGGCAAGGTCGTCTCCCGCGGCGCGGACAACGTCAACCCGGAGCTGGCCACCGGCGAGATCGAGATCGAGGTCACCGACGTCGAGGTCCTCGGCGCGTCGGCCCCGCTGCCCTTCACCATCAACACCGACGACGGTGTGAACGAGGAGCGGCGCCTGGAGTACCGCTTCCTCGACCTGCGCCGCGAGCGCATGCACCGCAACATCATGCTGCGCTCGGCCGTCATCGCGTCGATCCGCTCGAAGATGGTGGCCCTCGGCTTCAACGAGATGGCGACCCCGATCCTCACCGCGACCTCCCCCGAGGGCGCCCGTGACTTCGTGGTCCCGTCCCGCCTGAACCCGGGCAAGTTCTACGCGCTGCCGCAGGCGCCGCAGCAGTTCAAGCAGCTGCTGATGATCTCCGGCTTCGACCGGTACTTCCAGATCGCGCCCTGCTTCCGCGACGAGGACGCCCGCGCGGACCGTTCGCCGGGCGAGTTCTACCAGCTCGACGTCGAGATGTCCTTCGTCGAGCAGGAGGACGTCTTCCAGCCGATCGAGCGGCTGATGACGGAGATCTTCACCGAGTTCGGCAACGGCCGCGAGGTCACCTCCCCCTTCCCGCGGATCCCGTTCCGCGAGTCGATGCTGAAGTACGGCAACGACAAGCCCGACCTGCGCTCCAAGCTGGAGCTCGTCGACATCACCGACGTGTTCGAGGGCTCCGAGTTCAAGGCGTTCGCCGGCAAGCACGTGCGCGCCCTGGCCGTCCCGGACACCGCCGCGCAGCCGCGCAAGTTCTTCGACGGCCTCGGCGAGTACGCGATCTCGCTGGGCGCCAAGGGCCTGGCCTGGGTCCGCGTGGGCGAGGACGGCGGCCTGACCGGCCCGATCGCCAAGTTCCTCACCGAGGAGAACGTCAAGGTCCTCACCGAGCGTCTGGGCCTCGCGGCCGGGCACGCGGTGTTCTTCGGCGCCGGCGAGTTCGCCGAGGTCTCCAAGATCATGTCGGGCGTGCGCGTCGAGGCCGCCAAGCGCGCCGGCCAGTTCGAGGAGAACGTCTTCCGGTTCTGCTGGATCGTCGACTTCCCGATGTACGAGGCGGACGAGGAGACCGGCAAGATCGACTTCTCCCACAACCCGTTCTCCATGCCGCAGGGCGGCATGAAGGACCTGGAGGAGAAGGACCCGCTCGACATCCTGGCGTGGCAGTACGACATCGTCTGCAACGGCATCGAGCTGTCCTCCGGCGCGATCCGCAACCACGAGCCCGAGGTCATGCTCAAGGCCTTCGAGATCGCCGGTTACGAGGCCGAGACCGTCGAGCGCGAGTTCGCGGGCATGCTCCGCGCGTTCCGCCTCGGCGCCCCGCCGCACGGTGGCATCGCCCCGGGCGTGGACCGCATCGTGATGCTGCTGGCCGACGAGCCGAACATCCGCGAGACCATCGCCTTCCCGCTCAACGGCAACGCGCAGGACCTGATGATGGGCGCCCCCACCATCCTGGAGGAGTCCCGCCTGCGCGAGCTGAACATCGCGCTGCGCAAGCCGGTGGAGACGAAGGCCGCGGACGCCAAGCCGGTCGCCGAGGCCGTCCACCCGGACGCCGCGCGCTAGGCCGTCTGTTCGCCGTACGACTAATGGGGGCGGGGGGGGTGGGTGGGTCGGGCGGCGCGGCGCGGGGGGGCGCGGGGCGGCGGGGGGTGGGGTGGCTGGGTGGAGGGTGGGGCG
>NZ_JBHYVM010000041.1:65285-75136 GCF_042750105.1 Streptomyces sp. NPDC059443
ACGCGGTGCGCCGCGCCCGCCCCCCCGCCCGCCGCGGGCTCGGCCTTCTGTGCCCGCGCGGACGAGGGGCCCGGGGTACGTTAGGCAACCCCGGGCCCTTCGCGTTGTCCGCCGCGGCGGAGCTAGAACCTGTCGAGGATGCCCTTGAGGAGGGCGGCGGAGGTCAGCTCGGTGGGTGCGGCGCCGGCGTGGAAGAAGCCGGCGTTCTCGGCGTCCAGCTTGCGCAGGAAGTCGAAGGCCTTGGACTCGGGGTCGCCGAAGGCCACGAACTGCCAGTGGATGCCGTGCACGGCCGCGGCCGCGTCGGCGATCGCCTGGCGGGCGGGCTGACGGTTGTCGGGGGCGCCGTCCGTCTGGAAGACGACCAGGGCGCGGCCCTCGCCGCCGTCCTTCTGGTACCGCTCGATCACGGCTTCCACGGCTACGTGGTAGCTGGTGCGGCCCATCCGGCCGAGCTCCGCGTGGCGGGCCTCGACCCAGGCCTCGTCGTAGGCGTCGAGGGCGAGGTCGGCGGTGCCGTCCACGTCCGTGGAGAAGAACACGGTGTGCACGGTGGCGTTCTTGTCCAGGTGCGCGGCCAGCGCGAGCGCGTGGTCGGCGAGGTACTGGGCGCTGCCGTCCTTGTAGAACGACCGCATCGACCCGGACCGGTCGAGCACGAGGTACACCTTCGCCCGCGCGTCGGCCTTCCCCTTGCCGCGCAGGACCTGCCCGGCGGCCTTGTAGGCCCCGACCAGCGGGGGCGCTTGCCGCTTCACTGCCGTGAGGGCGTTGGCCGGTCCCTCCGGGGTGGTGGCGGGGACGGCTTCGGCCTCGGTGTCCGCAGGCTGCGGCTCGACGATCGTGGCTTCGGCCTCGGCCGGTTCCGCCTCCGGCGTTGCCACGGCGGCCGGTTCGGCCTCTGCCTCCGGCGCGGCAGCGGCGAGCGGCTCTGCTGCCTCTGCTTCGACGGCGACGGGCTCGGCCTCGGGCTCCGCAGGCTGCGGCTCGGCCTCGGCGGCTACGGGGGCCAGGGGCTCGGCCTCTGCCTCCTCCTCGGCCTGCGGCGCGACGGCCTCGGCCGCGACCGGTTCGGCTTCCGCCTCCGGCGTTGCCTCGGTCTCCGGTGCGGCTTCGGCCGCGACGGGCTCGGCTTCTGCCTCCGGCGTTGCTACGGGGGCCGGTTCGGCCTCCGGTTCGGCCTCGGCCGCGACGGGCTCTGCCTCGGCCTGGGCTGCGGGCTCCGGTTCGGCTTCCGCCTCCGGCGTTGCCGCGGGGGCCGGTTCGGCCTCCGGCTCGGTCTCGACGGCCTCCGGTTCGGCGGCGGTGACGGCCTCGGCCGCTACCGGCTCCGGCTCGGCCTCGGCCGTGACAGGCGTCGGCTCGGCCGTTGCCGGCTCAGGGGCGGGCGTCGGGGTGGTCGACGGGCCGGGGGTGTGGCGGCGGGCCTCCGGGACGGTGGGGTCCGGGGCCGGGGCCGTCAGGACGGTTCCCGGTTCGCGGTCGCGCGGAGCGGACTGCGGGGGGACGGTGGGGTTGTCGAAGGAGGCGGCGACCAGTTCGGCCGCGGCGTCCAGCGGAGTGCGTTCGGTCTGGCTCGGGAGGGCCGCCGAAGTGGCGTCGGTCGTCTCCGGAACCGTCTCCGTTGGCCTTCCGAAAACCTTGCGCAACAAGCTCCGAATACCCATGGGCCAGGCCTTTCGCATGAGTGCGTGCGTCATTTGTCCGTGCTGCGCGGTAGATCCCTGCCCAGAGTGGACACGTAAGGTTATCGGCCCCTTGGCTGGAACTTCGGCAGGGGCACCATTCGTGGCGCCCACCGTCCAAACACACTCCTCAGGCCCCTGAACTGCCGCTCCGACGGGCCGGTTTCACCGGCCGTTCATCCGCCCGCCGCCGCTTCGGCTCAACCGTGCCTGTTTCACGTGAAACATTCACTCCGGTCTGATCAACTTCCTTCCGGCAGACGCCCCACGGGCAGCTGGAGGGTGGTCACCGCGCCCCCGTCCGGGGCGTTGGAGAAGCGCACCGCGATCTCCAGCACCGCCGCCTGCCCCACCACGATGGTCAGGCCCAGCCCGTGGCCGCGCCCGCGTCCCGGGTCGCCGGTGCGGAAGCGCTGCGGGCCCTGCTCGATCAGCTCGGCCGGGTAGCCCGGTCCGTGGTCGCGGATGGTCACGAGCGGGCCCTCGACGCTCACCTCGATCGGCGGCTGCCCGTGCTTGGAGGCGTTGACCAGCAGATTGGCCAGGATCCGGTCCAGGCGGCGCCGGTCGGTGAGCACCACCGCGTCCCGCAGGATCCGTACGGAGACGGGCAGCCGGGTGCCGGCCGCGGCCCGTTCCACCGCCCGGCCGAGCTCCACCCGGGCCAGGTCGGCCCGTTCGACGCCGGAGTCCAGCCGGGAGATCTCCAGCAGGTCCTCGGTGAGCAGGTGCAGGGCCTTGAGCCGGTCGTTGATCATCTCCTTGGGGCGTCCCTCGGGCAGCAGATCCGCCGCGGCCAGTGATCCCGTGAGCGGGGTGCGCAGTTCGTGCGCCACGTCGGCCGTGAACCGCTTCTCCGCCTCCAGCCGGTCCTGGAGCGAGGCCGCCATCGAGTCCAGGGCCTGGGCCACGTCCCGTACCTCGTCGCGGGAGCGCGGGCGCGGCCCCTTCCCGTCGGCCGGGAAGCCGACGCGCGCGTCCAGATCACCGGCGCTGATCCGGCGGGCCACGGCCGCCGTGGTGACGAGCCGGCGGCTGATGCGGTTGGCGAGGAAGAGGCCGGCGAGGGCCACCGCCCCGGCGGCGATGACGGCGGAGGCCAGGATGGCGGCGTCGATCTCCCGGAGCCGGGTGCGGGTGTTCTCGTAGGGGACCCAGACGGCGAGGGCCTTGCCGTCGGCGGGTCCGGCGGCCCACATGACGGGTTTGCCGTCCCGCTTGCCGACCATGCTGCCGGTCAGCCCGCGCGCGACCAGTTCGCGCAGTGGGGCCGGGAGCAGGGGCGGGTCGAGGGCGCTGTTCCCCTCGCCGTGCGAGGTGCCGTACTCGTACTGGCTCAGGGCGTAGTTCAGCTCCCGGTCCACGTCCTTGCGGACCTCCCCGACGAGCTGCCGGGCGACCACGTTGTGCACGAGGATGCCGAGCGCCGCCGCGACCGCGCAGCACACCGCGGTGGTGGTCATGGCGATCTTCCAGCGCAGGCTGCTCGTCCGCCGCATCGTGTCCCGCCTCCTCAGCCCTTGCCCGGGGCCGGGCACGGGGCGGAGCCGTTGGCGCTGGAGCATTCGTCGAGGGTGAGCTGGGAGAGGTTCATGATCCCGGCCTCCGGGTCCCAGACGTAGTCGGAGACGGAGACCTTCTTGGGGTTCGACGTCGGCTCCCGCACGGCCAGGTGCTCTGCGGCCACCTCCACGCCTTCCAGTACCCCGCGCCGGGACAGGATGCGGGCGATCGTCCCGTCGTCCTGAACGGTGTAGACGCGCAGTTCGCTGAGCCGGCCGTCGATGTCCAGGGCGGTGATCAGCTCCTCCCGGCCGTTGCCCGTCACATCGGCCAGGACGGCGGGTCGCACGGGGCAGTCCGGGCCGCCGTCCACAGCCTGTGTACAGAGCGCGAGCCGCTGGATCGCCCGGGGGTCGACGAGGCGGCCGGTTCCGCCGTCTCCCGCCGTGGCGGCGGTGATGTCGGCGCGTACGACGTCCAGGGCGTTCACGCCGCGCATGGACAGGTCGGGGACCTTGGGGAGGCCGGGGACGACAGCGGCCGTGCCGGGTTGCTGGCCGGGGCCGGGGGGTTCGGGCCGGATGTTCGTCCACAGGCTGCGGGGGGCGTGCACCGTCCCGAGGTCGCCCTCGTTGCGGAGGCCCTCCACATTGGCGCATCCCGCGGTGGCCGCCAGGGCGGCGGCGAGGAGGACGGGCCGGCCGCGCAGCAGGAAGGGCCTCATGCTCAGATGCTCCCCCGCCGGGGCCGGGGCGGCCCGGGGCGCTGGGCCATTAGAGGCCTGCGTGGCTTCGCGCTCCGGACCTACGTGGCTTCGCGCTTCGGGTCGGCGATGGCGCGGGCCGCCGCCAGTTCCTGCCGGACCGGGGCCAGAACCGAGTCCTCGTCCACCGAAGGGGCGGACGGGGGATCCATCTGCTCCGGGCTCCGGACCCTGCGGACGCCGCGGGCCAGGCCGCGCAGGTCCTCGGCGATGGCCGCGACCTCCGACGGATCCGGAGTCCGAGCGCCGTGGTTGACCCGGACCCTGGCCGCCGTGGTCGCGTCGACGATCCGCTCCACGGCGACGACCAGCGGCCACCACGCGGCGGCCCGGGCCCCGGTCGGGGGCGGCTCGGTCAGCGCGCGCTGGAACTCGCTGCGGACGCCCGACAGCTCCCGGTAGATCCGCCGCCGGGCCTGGAGCCGGGCGGTCCGCGCCGCCCGCAGCCCCGCTTCGGTGTCGGGGTGGCCGCCGAACGCGCGCTCCACGTACCGGGCCGCGTCGTCCACCGTGTCGGCGAGCCGGTCCCCGATCCGGGTGTGCCAGCTCTCGGGCCACAGCAGGTAGCCCGCGACCAGGGTGATGGCGCAGCCGATCAGGCTGTCCAGCAGCCGGGGCCGGATCAGATCGAAGCCCTGGTGGTTGAGCAGGTCCGAGAGCAGCAGGATCACCGGGGTGATCGCGGCGGTCTGGAAGGCGTACCCCTTGACGGAGAAGGCCGGGATCAGCGCGGCGAGGACCACCATCACCGGCACGTCCCACCAGCCGCGCGGTACCTCCGCGAGCACGGCCGCCGCGATGACCAGCCCGGCGGCGGTGCCCAGCGCGCGCAGGACGGCGCGGGAGAACACCGAGCCGAAGTCGGGCTTGAGGACGAAGGTGACGGTCAGCGCGACCCAGTAGGACCGCTCGATCTCCACCACCGACACGAGCGCCTGCGCCAGCCCGATGCACAGCGCGAGCCGCAGCCCGTACCGCCAGGAGGCCTCGGAGAACATCATGTCGCGCACCGCCCGCACGGCCCGGACCCGCAGTGCGGCGGGCCGGCCGAGCCGGTCGTCGACGTTGCGCATGTCCGGATCGGCCGTCAGCACGATGGTCGCCGCGTGGCGCAGGGCCGCGTCGACGGCCCGCTCGGACTGGCTGCCCGGCGCGGGCAGGTCCAGTACGGGGGTTCCCGTGCGGCCCTCTTCGACGGCCTCGGCCAGCTCCCGTACGGCCGCCGGGATCTCGGGGGAGAGGGGTTTGCGCCGCAGGTGCGCGGCGGGCGCGGCCTCGACCAGCGGGATCAGCACGTTCAGCTGGGCCAGCATCCGTACGAGCGCGGGGCTGCGGCCGTGCACCCGGGCCCGGCGGCCGAGCACCAGGTCGTAGGCCTGGTTCAGGGCCTGGGTGACCTGCTGGCGGCGCTCGTCGTAGAGGGGCGACGGACCGCCCGCGGCCTCCAGCGCGTCGGCCAGCGCCCGGTAGGTGGCGGCCACGGCCGCCCGCTCCGGCTGCCGGCCGCGCAGCGGCCAGCCCAGCAGGGTCAGCGCGAGGACGAACAGTCCGCCCGCGCTCAGCAGCAGCGGGGCCGTCCACCAGGGCTCGGGCATCGGCAGACCGGCGCCGACCACGCAGTTCAGCAGGAGCATCAGCCCGGAGACGGAGGCGACCGTGCCGATCGAGGAGATCATCCCGGAGATCAGGGCGACCAGGGTGAGAGCGGCGACGGCGACCCAGCCGTGTCCGAAGACGAGGGTGCCGATCGCGACGCCGACGGCGCCGAAGAGCTGGGGCACGGCGATGTTCAGGACGCGCATCCGATAGGCGTCGGCGATGTCGCCGATGACCCCGGACAGGGCGCCCATCGAGACGAGCGCACCGTACTCGGGCTCGTCGAGGGCGAAGCCGACGGCCAGCGGGGCGGCCATGGCGATCCCGGCACGCACCACGGCGGCCCAGGGGATCGGCGCGGAAGACGGCCGCAGCCCCTTCAGCAGCCAGGCGGGCGGAGACAGCGGGAGGGAGCGTCCCGGTCTGCGCCGGTCCCGCCCGGACGGTATCTCTTCGGTGCGTTCGGTGCTCATTCCCGCTTCCGGTTCCGCCGCTCGCGAATCGGTTCTTCTGTGCTGTTGCACGGAATTATGGTCCAATCCGTACCTTCCGAGCTTATGGGGTGCGACGCACCCGGCCCATCAGCCAGGAGGCCAGGGCCGCGGCGAGTCCCACGGCCAGCACCACCCAGGCGGTGGTCCGCAGGAACGCCGTGAGCGCGTCGTAGACCGCCTCGGCGGCCGCCCGGTCCACATCGGCCGGCAGGTCGTCCAGGGTGAGGCGGCGGCACAGCACCACGGCCAGCCACAGCAGGACGGCCCCGGCCGCGAGCCCCAGCCCGGTGGCCAGCACCGCGCGACGGCGGCGGACGGCGACGGCGATGGCCGTCGCGGCCAGCACCACGGTCAGCAGGGGGAGCCAGACCCCGGCGATCTGCAGCATGCGGAAGCCCTTCCGGAGCGCGCCGAGGTTGTCGTACTCCATGACCTTCACCGACAGGTGGGTCACCGGGATGCGGTCGGCGAACGGCACCCCGTTGTTGATGAGATCGGCCTTGACCTGCGCGATCACGGGCGCGAGATCGATGGTGAGGGCGTCGCCGTGGCCGCTGGTGAGCGCTTCGAGGAAAGCGGTGTGGGCGGCGCGGTTCGCGGCGTCCCAGGCGGTGCGGTAGGCCGGGGTCCCCACGAAGGAGCGCAGCGCCTCGCCGAGCAGGGCGTCGACCCCGCCCTGGAAGGGGCCCGCGTCGATCTGCCCGGAGAGGGCGCGGCCGGCCTGGGTGACGACGAGGTGCTGTACGGCGGGATCCGAGGCGAGCGGGGACATGGCCTCGGTGTAGCGGTCGGCGTTGCCGAGCTCGTGATCGGCCCAGTACGCGACGGCGCTCGCGGGCACCAGGAGGGCCACGAGCACGATGAGTACCGCCGAGAGAATGGTCCGCACGTCACCAGGGAAAGGCGGGCGGCCGCGCCGCGCGACCGGGGGTACTGCGGGCGGGTGGCGGCCGGCCGCCGGTGCCGTTCGCGGGCGGCCCGTACGAGTGATCCAGTTGCCGGTCGGGGGCGGCGGGTGTGCCCTGGATGATGGGAGAGAGGAGCCCGTCATGGCACATGCGGCACCCACCGCCCCCAGGCGGCAGCACCGGCAGACGGCCGCGGGCGGCACGACCCGCCCGAGCGCGTCCGCCCTGACCCGTCCCCTGCTGATGGGACTCGTCTACGGCGTCTACGCCGCCTTCATGAAGCGCCAGACGGGGCCCGTGGACGCGGGCAACGTCTTCTACGGGATCCTGTGCGGCGCGATCTTCGCCGCCTGCCTGTTCGCCCTGGCCCGGATCGGCCCCCGGCTGAAGCGGGAGCTGCACGCGGCGGCGTACGGGGCCTTCGCGGGCATCTCCTTCGGCTACCTGTACAGCCTGGCGGGCGAGAGCATCTTCAAGTCCTCGGGCATCGCCCTGCTCGTCGGTGCGGGCGTCGGCGCGGCCGCGTTCTACCGCTACTACACGCGGGAGGACTAGGCCGTCCAGGCCGTCCCGGACCGGACAGGCCGGTACTTTCGACCGTGCGAATGCGGACGAACGGCCGAGGCGGGCGGGTGTCCTGCCGACAGAGACTGATGACGGCGCCGGTTCCCGCGCCCCGTGGTCGAACCTCACGTGACCACTCTCCGTTGCCGAGGGCGCGGGAACCGGCGCCGCCTCATGTCCGCTCGCGGGCGGGCGGGGGCTACTCGGCCGTGGTGTCTCCGGCCGGGGCTTCGGCCTTCGCGGCCGTCTCGGGTTCGGGTCGGCGGGCCTGGCCGGGCTGGCCGACTTGCGGGGCGGCGGGGGAGAAGCGGGCGGCCTCGGCGCGGAGCATGGCGTTGAGGGCCAGGTACGGGTCGATGGGCATGACGGAACCTCGCGGTGCTCGGAGTGGGGGGATGCGTGCTGATGCGTGACCTCTCGGTCCGCTCAGCAGCGCAGGACCACACTCCGGACCGGCGGGAGGGATGCCGTCGGGGCGGACGTCGTCGCCGCCCCCGGCTCGTGCGAGGCGGGATCCGCGGACCCGGCGGGATGTTTCACGTGAAACAGCGGCCGCTGCGGGCCCCGTACGCCCGGGACGGCGCGCTCGGTCACCCGTGCCGCCAGCCGCACCTCGGGATCCTCCCCGGCCGGGTCGGCCGGGCTCTCAGTGGGTTCGGCGGGGGCCGATGGGGCCGATGGGGCCGAGGAGGTGGAGCGGGGGCCTTCGGCCGATGCGGGGGACGGGCCGGACCTGCCGGTGCCGAACACGCACAGCAGCACGACGCAGAGCACCGTCAGGGGCACCCTCAGGGCCCTGCTCAGTGCCGTCCGCGCCCACCGCGTCCCGCTCATGCGGAGGGTCTGCCCCGGCACGCGGGCCAACTCCCCGCCCGGACCGAAGATCCCCCCGACCGGGGGACGAAGTCACCCCCCACGGCTGACAGATGGCCGAGGGGGGTGACCGGTGGGCAATGCGGAACGCATCCGGCCCCGGGCTCCGTCAGCGCGGCGTGCGGCGGTGTCCGGTGAGGCGGGCGATGACGGCGGTCTCCCCGCTGATCAGCCGGAGTTGGGCCTTGCCGGACGAGCCTCCGCGCTCGGAAAGTCCGAAGGGGGAGACCCGGTACACGGTGAAAACGGCCGTGCGACGGTCGGAGCGGAGGATCTCGACCGTCTGCCCGCGCCGGAGCCCGGCGAGGCGGAGGAACTCCCCGGAGACCTCGGCGGTGCCGGCCGCGCCGGGGGCCGGTCCGGCGGAGTTCCAGACGGCACCACCGTCCCCGAGGTCCGGTCCCGCGCCCGCCCCGCCGACCGGGGTCCCGCCCGTCAGCGGTACGTCGATCCGCAGGCTCCGGATGACCAGCCGCAGCGGGCGTGCGGCCGGGAGGGGCGCCACGCCCGCGCGCGCGGGCCGCCGGGTGCCCTTGCCGGTGGTGTGCTCGTCCGAATGGTCCAGCTGCCGCGCCAGTCGCCGTGGACCGGACAGCCCCAGCACCCGCGACGGCAGGGCGTCACCGGCGGTCGGCGAGGTCGGCCGGGCGCCTTCGGTGGAGTGCAACACCACTATGCCGCCGGACAGCAGAGTCACCGTCAGTACGCCGACCACCCACTTGGCGCGGGGCATGGGAATCCCTCCTTGTCCGGCTCGGGCGGCCGGGTCCTGAGAGCAGTGGACTCCTCTTCGCGCCCCGGATCCTCGCGTAACACGAGGATCTGATGGCGCGTCATGATCCTGTCACCCCGAGGCGGGACCGTCTTCGCAGATGGCGGCCGGTGGGCGCGGTGTTGACCAGCATGTGGAAGACGTGCGCCCGAACGGGTGAGAACGTCAAGGCGGGGCCTCGGGCGTGTCGGGTCGGCGGCACGTTCTGCCACATGCGAAAACCTGTCAAGCGGGACGATGTGACGGATCGTCCGCGCGAGTTGCGGGGGTGGACCGGGCCGCTTGTCCTTGAGCCATGAACGATCCTTACGCATATGCCCTGGCCATGGGACCCCGTTACTTTCCGGCCCTTGAGGCCCGTCCGGGCTCCGCAACCGCCGAGGGCCTCCCGGGCGGGTCCGCCCCGGCGGACGGGCCCCGGCCCGGGAGGGGCGGCTTCGTCACCGTCAGACCACTGCCGAGGAAGCGCTCCGCGGCCGCCCCGCGCAGGACGTCCGCCAGGCCGTCCACCACGTGCCGCTCCCGCCAGGGGCGGTCGGCCGCGCTCCTGCCCGTGTGCCCGGCTGCGCTCATACCCGGTCTCTTCTACACATCTACGAGCCCACTATACCTGTACGCAGCCTGTCTCTAATACACAACACCCAGCCCACGAGACCAGTACCCAACTCGGTGGGCCGCGCTCTGAGGGCACAC
>NZ_JBHYVM010000042.1:0-73437 GCF_042750105.1 Streptomyces sp. NPDC059443
CGTCAAAACGGGCTGAAAAGGTACATACCACCTAGCGTGGTTCTGTGTCCGAGCCCGCAGATTTCAACGACGCCGCGCCGCCCCCACCGGTGCCCCCGAACCCCCCGGCGCGCGCGCGCGGCGCGGGCGCGCGCGGGCCCCCCCCCCCACACCCCCCCGGCTCCTCGTCGTTCGAGGACGTGGCAGCATGTGTCGCATGACGACGAACAGAAGGGTCCGTGCCGCGTAGACGGCCAGGACGTCTCCGGATTGCCGTCCCGCGGCAGCTCCGGACGCACTCGACAGGGCTGGAACTCGATGGTCTCTCCGCGCGCGCGGTATGGGAGATCACCCGCCTCGAACGCACGCGGAACCATTTGGAGCCGGGAGACGTGGTCCTGGCCCTGGACCGGTGGCAGATGTACGTCCGCAGCCCCCGGAGCGAGTTGTGGGACGAATGCACGTGGGGCGACGTCCACTGGTACTGCTGCGGCAATCCTCTGGAGGGCCGCGCACTCCTCGACCGCGTGCTCCTGGCCGTGTCGCCTCGGACAGCCCGCGAGCTGCGGGCAGTCATCAGCAAGTACGACGCCCTCTGCACCGTTCCTGTCCCCCTGCTGACGCGGCTCAGCCAAGCTTGACCGTTCTCACTGCCGCTCTGTTAGGTGTCGTGGTCGGTTCACTCGGCTCCTACGCCGTGCAGAGCTTGACCGAGCGCCGGCGGTGGAAGCGGCAGCGGGAGGAACGGTGGGACGAGAAGAGGTTCGAGACGTACAGCCGTTACGCCAATGCCCTCAAGGCGCAGCTTCGTGTTGCCCAGTGCATCGGTGCCGCCGTCGGCTTCGCGCACGTGGCCGACCCGTTGCAGCCGGCGCGGCGGCCCGGCGCTGGCACGAGTCGATCTGGACCATCGAGGTGTTCATACGGGAGGGTCCGATCGACGCCGAGATGTGGACCAAGGCTCATCGGCTGGCGAGCGAGGCTCGTGATGCCTTCTACGCCAGCGCGCGGGGTGACCTCGGAATCGGCGGAGCTCCGCCACCGTCGGGGCAGTGGCCACGGCAGTGGCGGGTGGATCTCACCCGGTGAGTGTCCAGGACCCCTTCAGGCCTTGAGCCTCGTCTGGTAGCCGGGCGGCCTAGGCGGCGCTGCCGTCGTCCTCTTCCTCGGCCGCCTCTTCCAGGGCCTCCTCCCAGGCGTCGAGCCGGGCCCACAAGTCCTCGGGCAGGAGCCTGGCGAACGGGTACGTGGTCACCTGCTCCGGGTGCAGCAGGCACGGCTCGGGCACGTACCCGCCGGACCGGGCCCGGCGCGGCAACGCGGAGGTGAAGCGTGCCTCCAAGCTCGACGAACTCCTCGCGCGCCGGCAGGACCGCGCGCAGTAGCTGGCCCCCGTGCTACCTGACACCTGCCCTTGTTGCCGATGTGCGCCGCGGTGGCTGCGTAGGTGAGAACGG
The DNA here is from genome assembly GCF_042750105.1 of Streptomyces sp. NPDC059443. Lineage (NCBI taxonomy): Bacteria > Bacillati > Actinomycetota > Actinomycetes > Kitasatosporales > Streptomycetaceae > Streptomyces > Streptomyces sp. NPDC059443. The sequence continues at coordinate 1,437 of NZ_JBHYVM010000042.1, forward strand.
AGAGCCGAGAGCAGTGCGCAGAGGCAGCGCGGCTACATCGCCTGCCTCTCGTCCCCGCAAGGGTGGGATCTTCGGGCATCGCGCGGCGGCGGACTCTGGCGATGCCGCCTTTGGCAAAGTAGAGTGCTGCTTCATTATGAAGCACGTACATAATTCTGGCCTGGCACGTGACCCTGACGGCTTCCTCTACGACCCCGGAGTCCGGGACTCCATGCAGGCATTCGCGGCGGGGGACGACACCCTCGCGCTGGAGACGGCCGCAGCCGTCCGGTCGGCCTCACAGGCGGTCGACCGGCTGCGTTCGCACGGTGCGGGGGGACGGGGGCTCAGCGCGGGGGCGCTCGACGTCCTCGCGCGACTGAGTACGGCCCCGGACCGGGGCCTGAGCATCGGCGAACTGGCCCGCGCGGCAGGGGTGAGTTCCCGCAACGTCACCGGCCTGGTCGACACGCTCGAACGGGACGGGCTGGCGCAGCGGGTCCAGGACCAGCACGACCGCCGGTCGGTACGCGCCACGATCACACCAGCCGGCCTCGACTGGCTGGACAACTTCCGCCAGCCGACGCAGCGCGCCATGTCCGCCGTCTTCCAGAACTTCACCGAAGACGAACTCGCCCGGTTCCGCGACCTGTGCCTGCGCGTGGTCGAGAACCAGCAACGCATCGAGCAGTACCTGAACGAGGCCCGGCACGACGAGCCGCCGACTCCCTGAACCGACACCGACGGAGCACCACATGACCACCGACTCGGCAGCCAACATGACCGCCCGACGTACTGTCAGGGCCTACCACGAGGCCCGATTCCGGGGAGACGTCACCACGGCCGCCGCCCAGATCGGCGAAGGCTTCGGCTTCCGCAGCCCGTTCATCACCTCCGACAGCCCGACCGGCCACCTCGACGGCCTGGACGGACTCCTGTCCATCGTCACCGGCGTAGAGCTGATCAGCGAGTTGTACGGCGAGACCGAGGCCACCCTGCTCTACGACGTCCACACCACCCCGGCCGTCGGCATCACCCAGCGCACGGCCGAGCACTTCCACCTCCACGACGGGCGGATCACCTCGATCGCGCTCATCTTCGACTCCGCCCCCTGGCAGGCCATCATGTCCGCGGCCGGCCCGACCCACGACGAGGCCGCCCCTCTGGCCTGACCGGCTGCCTGTCATCACGACGGAGACCGCGTACGCCTCGCCGTCCGACGACCAGAATTGACGCTCCATCAGGGGGCTGGCCGGACACCGCTGAGGTCGGTCGTCGACGGTGATGCCAGCATGAGCTGGTCAGATGCACCCGCATTTACTTCCGTACAGGATGAACCAGAGGGCCAGAGCGAGAAGGACCGTCAGCAGTGTCGCTCCCATCCGTCTCGCTCGAAGCGGTCCGGGGTGGCGCCAGGCCGTGACCGCGGCGACGGTCCCGATGACCAGCACGGCGGCGGCGCCGAGCGTGAGTCCGGGGCTCCGGCTCCAGCTCCAGTGCGCTCCAAGAGCAGCCCCCGCGAGCAGTAGGCAGCTCAGCACCTGCAGGATGACCTCGCCGACCGCTTCCCCTACGAACTCTTTGATCCCCTCCCATACCCGCCGCAGGCCGCTGTGCTCCTCGACTGGCACCGCCGGAGCCCCGTGCGCAGGCGATTGGTCGTCCGGCGTCGTGGTCATGGCGCCCCCCTGGACCTCTGACGGTGTGAACGGCGAACGCGTACGCCTTCGTTCCACGACGATCCTACGGCTCGGGCGGGAGTTGTCGCGGGCGGATCGGTGCGGGCGCAGGGCGTGCGGGTGTGGTTCGGCCGGGGGCGTCCTCGTACCGTCGTGTCGCTGAGTCCGTGGGCACCCAGAGGTCTATCTCTGGACGGAGACAACGGAGACAACCGACTCATCGGGAGCAAGACATGGGCCTCATCCACATCGAGCTGTTCGCAACCCTCGACCTCGTCGCGCAGGCGCCTGGCGGCCCCGACGAGGACCCGGTGGGATTCCCGTTCGGCGGCTGGCAGGCGCCGCTGCTGGACGAGGTCGCCGGGGCGCAGATCGGTGCCGCCTACGAGGGCACGGACGCCCTCCTGCTCGGCCGGCGGACGTACGACCTCTTCGCCGCCTACTGGCCGCACCAGAAGGGCGGCCAGGACAACGAGATCGCCACGCTCTTCAACAGCGTCCCGAAGTACGTGGCCTCCCGCGGCAGGCCCGACCTCTCGTGGGCCGGGTCCACGCAGCTCGGCCCGGACCTCGCCGACGCGGTGCGCGAGATCCGCGACCGGCACGAGCACGTGAAGGTCGTCGGGAGCCTGAACCTCGTACAGAGCCTCCTGCGCGAGAAGCTCTTCGACCGTCTCGACCTGTGGCTGCACCCGATCGTGCTCGGCGTCGGGAAGAAGGTGTTCGACGGCGGCGAGGTGCCCACCAACGTCACGCTCCTCGCACCCCCGGCAGCCAGCCCGAAGGGCACCGTGTACCTGCGGTACGGGCTCGCCGACGGCACACCCGCCACCGGGGACATGAGCGCACCCGATCGCGGTGTCGGACGCGACACCTGACCACCTGCGCCAGCCCGGTCGCGCACGCGCGGCACCGTACGGCCGTGGTGCGCGGTGCCTCCGCGTCGGCGCGCAACTCTGCTCCATGTGGAGTGCGGAAGCCGACGCGGGCTGACCACCAAGGCCCGCGCTCAGTTCTGGGAGCATTGCCGGACAAGCCTTGGTCAGGTCAATTCGACGAATCGGTGCAGACGAAAGGACGTGAGGTCGTCGGGCTCGACTTCTGCCGAGTCCACGCGGTAGCGGCCGGCACCGAGATCGAGGACGGTGCCGTCGACGAGTGCCCCGACCTCGTTACCGAAGTACGCGGCGTCGAACATGACAAGCCCGCCCGAGGTGTGCAGAACGGGTCCTTCGTCCCACTCGGCTGCGGTCAGCCCTGCCACGATGATGTCAGCGACGCCCTCCGCACTCTCCGCGTAGCACCAGCGGGCGAGGACTCGATGTTCGGGAAGGTAGGCGGTGGAGAGCGGTTCGTCACCGAGGACGAGTGCCTCGGCTCCGTCAGGTAGTTCGAGAACGCCAACGAGATCCATCACCGCGCAGGCCCGGTCGTAGTCGCCCTCCGTTCCCGACCAGTGCGACAACGCATCTCGCGGAACCAAAACGAACGGGCCGCCCTCCGTCTCCCACCACGTCAACAACCTGCCGCCTCCAGCTCGAAGATCCGTTCCCCGTTGCGACAGCGTATTGGCGGGAGGCGCGGCCCCGCTCCCGGCCGAGGCGTTCGGTCTGCACGCGGGCATGCTCGCGGAAGGATGCGGTCTGTTAGGGGGTGAGGTACCGCCCGGTCACGCCGAGGCGCTCATCGCGCGGCTCGCGGCGACCGTCCGTTCCACGCGGGTAGTCTCTGGGCATGCGGATCTCCGTTTCCTCGGACATGGACGAACCCGTGGCTCGCGCCCTCCTCGGGCAACTGCGCGAACGCGGACACGACGTGGTGACGTTCGGGGCGCTGAGCCCTGGTGACGATCCGCAGTGGTCCGCCTGCTCGCAGGCGGCGGCCCGCGAGGTCGCCGCCGGAAACGCCGACCAGGCCGTCGTGTGCTGCTGGACGGGTACGGGCGCGTCGATCGCCGCGAACAAGGTGCCCGGCGTACGGGCGGCACTGTGCACAGACGCCTACACGGCCGGCGGTGCGCGCCGCTGGAATGACGCCAACGTACTCGCGCTCAGCCTGCGCCTCACCTCGGAACCGCTCCTCAAGGAGATCCTCGACGCCTGGTTCACCACCGCGGCGAGCACGGACCCCGAGGACCAGGAGAACGTGGCGCGCCTCGAACGGCTCGACGACACCAAAACCGGATGAGGGGTAGTGACGTCCAGTCGTGCATCTGGAACTGGCCGGCGGGCAGGGCGGCAGCCCCGTCCGCTCGACGAAGTGGCGCGGCATCAGTTCTCCGGGCCGGCGGTGGTGTCGGTCGGTCCGAGCACCGCGACCCCACCGGCAGAACGCCATGATCGCTTCAGGCGCGGGGACTCAAGAACGGCCCGGTTAGCCGGTTTCCCCGGATCTATGCCCGGATACCGTCCTCCGCGGTGGTTCCCCCCAGCTGCCGAGCCCGCTGTTGGACCCGCTGCTGGACCTGCCGCGCCGATCACGGGTGTGGCAGCATGACCCGCATGGCTTACGGATCTCTCTCCCTGTGGTCCCAGGACTCGGTGCTGTCCATCGGTTCCGTGGGCTCGGTCCTCTCCATCGGCTCGGTCGGCAGCGTGTTGTCGATCGGCTCGATCGGATCGGCGCTCTCCGTCGGCTCGACCGGCTCCTGGATGAGCGCGGGCTCCCTGCTCTCCGCGCAGTCGACGTTCTCGGTGCTCTCCTGGCGCTCGCGCGGCGGATTCATGGCCATGGGCGCCGTTGCCGCCGCAACCCTCGGCGTACTCGCGCTCGCGCGGACCGCCCACCCTCGCTGACCGGCGCCTTCGGTAGACCGTCACGGCCCTTCGACCGCCACACCTCCACCTGCTCGGCACTTGTTCGGCAAGCCGCCGCTCATGCTGTCCTTCCTGGAGAGTGAGGTCGCCCCGGGGCGCGGAAGGCGATGGCGCGGGTGGTCGCTAGGCTCGGGCCATGTCTAACGATCTCGGTTTCACGTGCTCCTGCTGCGGTGCCCACCATGCCGAGCTCCCCATGAGCTACTCGACCACGGCCCCTGATGCCTGGGATCCCAGCTTCGCGAACGATCCCGACAGCATGCTGTCGTCCGACCAGTGCGTGATCAGGGGCCAGCACTTCTTCATCAGCGGATTGATCGAGATACCCGTGATCGGCAGCCAGGACGTCTTCTCCTGGGGCATCTGGATCTCTCTGAGCAGGGACAACTTCAGCCGTGCCCTTGAGGTGTGGAACATGGAGGGCCGCGAGACCGAGAAGCCGTACTTCGGCTGGCTCAGCACCGAGCTCGCGCTCTACTCCGAGGGCACCACCGACCTGAAGACCAACGCCCACACGCGACCGATCGGCAAGCGGCCCTCGATCGAGCTGGAGCCCACCGACCACCCGCTCGCCGTCGAACAGCGCACCGGGATCACCCTGGACCGCGTGCGTGAGATCGCCTCGGCGGTGCTGCATCCGGCCTGACTGGCAGCTGTACGCCGTCGGTCAATCGAGGTGGGCCGCCGGCACCCGTACCTCGCACCGATGCCCGCCCGGAGGGCCGGCCCATCGGCGAGCTCACCAACCCGTACGCGCTGGAGGCCCACCGAGCCATCCGCGTCGAGACGGCGAACGGCGAACGGCGGTCCGGAGCTGCCGGAGTTGCCGGAACTGCCGATCTACATCGAGCGGCAGCACGACCGGAAGCTACGCGCCCTCGTCCAGGACGCCGTCAACGGATCGCGCCGGATCGTCGCACTGGTCGGCGGCTCCTCTACGGGGAAGACCGGGCCTGCTGGGAGACAGGACTCCAGGCCGACATCGCTGGCCTTCGGCTCTTCGGCCGGCGTCGCCAGATCGATGCCGCGGCCGAATCGCTTGTGGTCGTGGACGACGAGCGTGCCCCGGACACCTGGAGGCGCGCAGCTCGGGGCTTGATACTGGTAGAGAGGCGCAACCAACTGTCGAGGGCTTGACCTCATGTTTGGTTTAGGTTCTACGTTCATTCTCACCAGTCAAGATCCCCAGATGGTGAGGGCAGAACGATGGAGTACTCGCACAACGACACCGAGCTGGTCAAGCAGCCGATCGGTTACTGGAGCTGGGCCGCTCACAAAGCAGTTGTCACGAACATCCGCGCCGGGCTGGCACAGTTCGATGTCACCCAGCCCCAGTGGTGGGTTCTGAACCAGGTCACCTCCGGCGAGAACGGCCGGACCCGGGCGGAAGTGACGATGGTCCTCCAGGGGTACTTGGACGTGGGTGCCGCGCTCGCGGGGGAGATCGACGACCTCCTCGCCCGGGACTTGCTCGCGCTCGACAAGGAGAACCGCCTTCAGCTGACCCCTGGGGGAGACACCGTCTACCGCCAGTGCGCAGAGCGCCAGACGGCCATGCGAAAGGAAGCCCACGACGGCATCACCGATGAGGAGTACCTGGTCACCCTCAAGGTGCTGCAGCGGATGATCCACAACGTCGGAGGTGAGGCATGGCACCACTAGAGACTGTCGAGGGCGGGCGCCGCAGAACAGGTGGAACCTTCCCCGCCCTTAGGAGGTAGCGGTGGCTCTCGCAAATCAACCGTCGCCGTCCATCGGGGGAGTCCAGCCAGTTGGTGACCGGCCGTGGGCGGGTTTCCGAGCGCGGTCGGCTCGGCCAATAAGAACTCCACCGGCACCCCGCTTGCCGTCACGCTGACCGGCGGCAACCGCTGGTCGCGTCGTCCGTCACCACGGTCCTCACCCTGCGCATCGGGGCGGAGACGTTCTCGGCGGTGGTCGCGCACCGGCACCATCCGGGCCCGGAGCACCGGCTGTTCGTCCTCACCGTCCTGGAGTCCTACCGGCTGCGGCCCTACCGGTTGCTGATGAAGCGGTCGGGCGGGCAGAACACCTTCGCGAAGGAGACGGCGGACGTACTCGTGGCCTGGGCCACCGATGACGGGGAGGAGAACCCGGCGGTCCTCGCCAGGGTGCTCCGGATGCTGGGCGAGATGGACCACCCGGAACTGGAGGCCGTAGGGCTGCGGCACGCGGGTCACCCGAGCGCGCGCGTCCGGGCCGAGGTCCCCAGTCTCCTGTTCGACTGGCGCTCGCGGCGGACGACGACGCGCGCGTGCGGCGCGAGGCCGGCGGGATACTGGTGGTGATCGCGGGCCACAACGGGATCGACGGCCTCACCAGGACCATCGCCGGGGTGCTCCGCGATCCCGAAATCCCAGGTGCGGGAACACGTCGCGGAGGTCATCGAGCTCTACGGTGGCGAGGCCAGCACCCCGGCAGCCGTGCCCGATGGCTTTGCGTCCCGTACATCTCTCGCGTCCCCCGCGTCTCTCGCGTCGCTGCGGGACCAGGACGGCCCGGCCGGCCGGTGATGGACCGGCCGGGCCGCGCCGTGGTTCAGGGGCAGCCGTTGGTGATGTTGATCGACACGACGCTGGAGCCGAGGCCGAAGGTCTGTCCCGGGCGGATCTGGTCGACGTATCCGCTCGCGTACTGCAGGTACGCGCAGTCGTCGTGCCGGGCGTTGGTGACCCAGCGGGCGGTACGGGTCTTGGCGCTGGTGCTCTGCCAGCCGACGTCCTTGTACATCGTCAGGATGTTCTCGTTGGAGTCGAGGAAGCAGACGTAGGGCCACGGGCACGTCTGGGCGGCTGCGGCCGGGGACGCGGTGGCTGCGGTCAGGCCGGTGGCGGCGAGGACGCCGGCGAGTGCGACGGAAGCGAACTTCAGCCTCTTGAACATGATGGATCTGCCCAATCTCGGGATCTCGAATGAAGGAAGGGAGGAGGAGGCGGGGAGGAGGGAACCGAAAGCGAAGGGGAGCGGTCCCGTGCGGCCGCCGGGGCGACGGATCGTCAGTTGAAGTCGCCGGGGATGTAGTTCCAGCAGTAGCCGTGACTGCCCGTCAGCGGGGAGCCGTTGTAGTACTGGTCTCCCAGGGTGAGCAGGCGCGAGCCGGTGGCCGGACCGACGACGCCGTCCTGGCCGAGGCTGACCATCTTCTGGAACCACCGGACGTTGGCGTCCGTCTTCGGGCCCCACGAGCTGTCCTCGGAGAGGGTGCGGTAGGGCGGCGGCGTCGTGATGGTGCCCTGGGCGTAGAGCTGGTTCACGAGGTAGTTGATGTTGTGCTGCACGCACCACACACCGCTCCCGGAGGTGGTGTGGCCGTATCCCAGATAGGACGCACCAGGGGCGGCGCTCGCGGCACCCGCCGTACCCAGCAGTACCGCCCCCGCCACCGCGAGAGCGGCGGCGTTCTTGGCGAGCTTGGTCCCGATGGACATAGAAAGCAATCTCCTAACCTACGTGCCCTGTTCAAGACACATGGCTTGATCATATAGCCCAAATGTATGATTGAGAGCCCCTGTTGAAGGCAGGTCGACCCCACAGCGCCCCCGTAGCGCCCCCCCCAACGGCCCCCAGCCGCGCCGCACCCGGCTCGCTGGAATCGCCGCAAGCGGATGCCCCGCCTCGCCCGGATGAAATCCATTGGTGCACCCCCGTAGCCCGACGGGATCATGGTCTGCGGCCGTGCCGCGCGCTCCCGTGACGGCGGTCGTTCACGTACCGCCCCGGGAGGGACACCGTATGGCCCGTATGACCCGTATCACCCCTGTGTCGATGGTCCGACGCGTCTTCGGAGACGGCCCTTTCGCCGAGATCGGGGAACCGGCGCTGGCCGTCCTCGACGAGCGCTCGCGGACGGTCGCCGTCGGCGGTGACCTCGGGCACGTCCAGTGGAGCGGCAGCGGTACCGCGGACCAGGGGTGGACGGGGCAGCGGATCGGGGTCTACGAGCGGGACGGGCTGCGGTGCCGGCACCTGGTGCGGTCCCGGTACCCCGTTCGGTCCCTTGACTTCCACCCCGTTCTCCCTTTGCTGGCCGTGGGTACCGGGCGCTACGACGGCGGCTACTCCTTCGAGGGCGAGCTGCTGCTGATCCACCTCCACTCGGGCGCCGTCGTGTCCGCGTTGCCGTACCCGCGCGAGGTGCTCGGCGTGGAATGGCGCAGTGAGACGGCGCTTCGTCTCGTCCTCGCGCCGTTGGACGACTGGGATAACCCCCGGGCGCACGAGCAGGGGCATGCGGTCGTCGTGGCCCGCCCGGACTGGGACGCCGTCGGGCCGGGGGCGGTCGAGGAAGAGGAGCTGGATGCTCCCGCGGAACCGGTGGTCCGGCCGGACGGCGGCGCGGAGGCCCGCCGAATCCTCGCGGACCTCGCGGCCTCGGCCGGTCGCCACTGGTCCGTACGCCGGCGGGTGTGGGCCGTCGAAGGTACGGAGGACGGCCGCGTGCTGGCCGCGTTGGACGGGGTCCTGGCGGAGTCGTGGCTCCCGTCAGGAGACCTGCAATGGACGGTCGAGGACGAGGAGGGCGGCCGACAGCTGGTTCCGGCCTCCGACGGCACCTCGCTCTGGACCAACGCCGAACGCCGCGGTCGCCCCATGGGGCGGCGCTGGCAGACGTCCCCGCCCCGGCTGGCCCGCATCGCCGTCGACACGGGGCAAGTGCTGGAGACCTTGAGCCCGGACGTGTTCACGGTTCTCGTCGCGGGCGACCGGAGGACGGTCCTCAGGGAGTTGGGCGGTCGCCGCAAGCGTCCCGAACGACTGCTGATGTTCGACGTCGACGGTCCGGAGGCCGGTCCGGAGGCCGGTCCGGAGGAGGGTGACGGTCCGGAGGTCGGCGGCTTCGACCTGTTCGACCACCCGTTCGCCGTCCGTCGCGCGAGCCGCCCGTACGTCCTGGTCGGCACCGACCCGGACGAGCCGCACAAGGACAAGTGGGTCACCGCGCTGGGCGCCGATGGGACGTTGCGGCGGCTCTTCCCGCACTCCTGGGTACCGGAAGAGCATCATTTCGGGGGTCCGGCGGTCGAAGTCGGGCAGTCCCTGGTCTACGCCGGCGCCGTCCACGACGGTGGCGGGCTTCAATCCGGTGGCGCCTACGTCGTGCGGCGATCCCTGAACGGCGCGGTGCAGTGGCAGCACCGCGCCGATCATCCCGTCACCGCCGTCGACACCGACGGGGACACCGTCTACGTGGCCTACAACTCCGGTGCCCTGACAGCACTGGACGCCGACGACGGTACGGTGCGATGGCACACCGAGCTGGAGGTCGAAGGAGCCCCGACCACCGCACTGTCCCTCGCCGTGACGCCGTTGGGGCACCTGCTCATCGGAACAGTCGACGGCCGGATCCTGGACTGCCCGCTCCGACCACATGAGCCCCTATCAGAGATATCGAGCGGCATGTGAACATCGACCAGCTTCTCGGCGCGCGTCCGGGCCTCTTCCTTCTTCGCGGCGCGGCCGAGGGCGGTGGTGGGGTGCCACCGCCCGGCGCGGAACTTGGCCCCCCACGAACGTAGGCCGGGGGAACGCGGGGAAGACGTTCACCGCGTGCGTGAACACCTGCCGTGGGACTGGTCGCTGGTCGTCGGTGGCTGGTCGTCGGTGGCTGGTCAGCGGGCGAGTACGTGGCCGTCGTGGGGGCGGTGGTCGCGGGAGCGGCGCAGGTCGGTGGTGACGTAGGTGCGTTGCAGCCAGCGGTCCGCTCCGTCGTACCGGGGGTGGAAGGCGGTGCGGCCGTGGACGGTGACGCGGTTGTCGATGATGACCAGGTCGCCCGGGTTCAGGCGCAGGGTGCGGGCGGTCGTCTCGCAGGCGCGGCCGAATTCGGTCAGCGCCGCGGCGGCCCGAGGGGTGAGCGGGGTGGTGACGAGTTGAGCCATCCGTATGTCGGGATCCTCGACCGCTCCCGACAGCACCGGTCGGGGCTTGACGCCGGGCTCGCTCGCGGCGGCATCGGGGTTGAAGGAGGGTGGTGGTGTGGTGATGAACTCCGGCGCGAACAGGGTCTGGCGGCTGGCCGGGGTGAGGAGCGGCAGTGCTTGGCGGATGCCGGCGACGCGCATGCCGGCGCGTCGGTCGTGGTCGGCGCGCAGGCACAGGAAGACCACGTAGTCGGGTGGGTGGGGGTGGAAGCCGTTCTCGGTGTGGAAGGACAGCGGCACCGATCCGGCGTTGCCGTGGAAGTTCTCCTGCCCGGGCACGGGCACGACGTCCTGCACGAGGGCGCCGGATTTCTCGGCCCGGTAGGCGAGGGGCTCGCCGAGCCCGCAGGCCACCATGGTGAGCACCGCGGCCGGGACGGTGGCCCGGCGCTGGACCGAACCGGGTACGGACGGTGTCGCGGGCAGGGCCGCCGGATCGACGGGCAGGCCGCCGATCACCAAGGTGCCGTGCGGGCCGGAGTGCCTTCGAAATCGGCGCACTCCACGGCGCAGCGGCAACGGAAGGTCCTCCCAGCCGTCCCGGGCCCGGGCCACCCACTCGGGATCGTCGACCTGGTCGTGCTCGCCGGCGCACAGGGTGCGGGCCAGCCGCTCGCACGCGCCGGCATCGGCCGGGCCGAGTGCCCAGTCGGCTGCCACGGCAGGGCTTCGGGTAGTGCCGGGCGTTCCGGGCGTCGTATGGGCCATCGGGGTCAGGGTCTCCTGCCGGAGGTGTGGGGGCGGGGGCGGCGGACACGCGGACTCACGGGCGGCGCAGGCCGGCCACGGCCTCGGCGATGTAGTGGTCCCCGAACCGGATCAGGGAGGCGTACTGGGCCGCGCGGCGATGGCGCATGTGCCGTAGCTCGGCGACGGCGTTGTCGGGGCCTTCCGGTTTCTGAGCGATGGAACGATGCAGATGCACCATCGAGTACGCGAGGGTGACGTGCCGTTCACCGTCCACGATGTCGGCTTCCAGGAGCGCGCCCCGTGCCTCGGCCAGCTCCGGGGCGCGGCCCGCCAACTGCGCGTAGGAGTCGGGAACCACGGACAACAGGTCCTTCATCGCCGCCCGGAATAGCTTGTATCCGCGATGCTGGCGCCCGCTCAACGGGACGTCCACCGACGGGGGCGCCATGGTGTGGCGTATCGCCGCCATGTAGTAGTCGGCCGGGACCGTACTCGCGTGGGTCATGGCCGCCGGGAAGCCCCGTACGTACGCGGTCGCATCTGCCAGCCGCGGCAGAGCGGCATCGACGTCGCCGTGCCGTAGAAGGCGGGTCGCGTCGGCCACGGCGACCGCGGCGCAGATGTTGAACAGGACGTGGACCTGGTGCCCGATGAGCCACCGAGCGTTCCACACCTCCTCCATCGACGCCCCCGCGGGAGGCTCGGGGACGGCCACCAGCGGTACGGGGTCACGGTCGTCGCCCGGCGCCGCGCCGGTGAGGTCGAGCACCGCCTGGCGCATCGCGGCTGCCTCCAGGGCCAGGTCGGCGCCCGACAGAGGAGCCTCACACAGGTCTTCCAGACCGCGGTGGACGACCAGGACACCGTGCAGGGCCGCCTGCTGATCCGACAGTTCCTCTTCACGGACCCGGAAGAACGACTGACTGATCGACTCCGCCGGCAGCCCCTCACCGACCACGGCCGGAGCCAGAGCCGACAGCGCGGCCACCAACTCGCCGGCAGCCGCAGCGGCCTGCCGTAGCGCCAGGGTCCGCTCCACAGGTCTGGCATGGGTCGCCAACCCGGCCAGCACGCGCGCGGTGCCCTTCGCCTCGGCATCGACCCGCGCGCCGAGCACCGGGACCGACCGCCCGCCTCGGGGCTCGCGGAAAACAGCGACAGCAGGATGACCGGCAACCGGAGGTAAGCCCATGGTGGAAGTACCTCGCCAAGAACACTCCAGACGAAACCTGATCGGCCGGATCATTCCTGTGCGGTGGGCGGGTCCCGGGCCGGTGACGGGAGCCGGGCGGCAGGGGTGACAAAATGGGGTGACAGGTTTCGACCTGGTGAAGATGATCAGTCACTTGTTCCGTCACGCTTGACTTCGGGGGTACGCCACGTCCATCGACCACGAACGACCCTGGTCGCTGCCTTGGGCTGTCGCCGACCCCGGCCGGAACGCTTTCGACTGGGACGACGACGAGGCGGCACGGCTGACGGCGCTTGTCGTCCCGATGGTGCCTTCCGAGGTCGACCGGACGGCTGATCGCGACCGGATGGCGGGTTTTCGATTCGCCGACGAGGTCACTGCGCTTCTGGTGTCCCGTTACGGCCGGTGGGCCTGCGGTTGGGACTACTCGGTCCACAACGGCGGTCCCGTCGAGGCCTGGTGCTGCGCTTCGGACTCGGTCGGAGAGGCGCAGGAGACCGCCGGGCGCGTCGTGACCTGCCTGCTGGAGTGGCGTGACTGGCTGGAGGACGTGGCCGAGCGGTTCGAGCAGCTCGCACCGCATCCTGATGCCGGCGGCGAGGACCGGAGCTGGCATCTGGAACGCGCGGTGACCCGCCTGGTCACCGCGGTCGTCAGCAGCACCCACGCCGAGTCGTCCTGGTACGGGCTCTGCGAGACGACGCTGACCTGGTTCCTCACCTCCACCGGCATGGGACCGGAAGAGGCGCGGAAGGCGGTGGAAGCCGCTATCGGCGGCCGGTTCAAGAGCCACGTCGCGCCCGCCCCGACCCTGGTCGACACGGTGGGGGAGGACCTGGCGATCCGCCTGACCGGCCGCGGGTTCTATCGTGAACGATGACGCGCTGGCGGTGTGGTGCACGGTCAGGGAGCAGGTCGACTGGGCCTCGGCCGCGAGCGTGAGCCCGGCACCGGTAATCCCGGCCGTCGACGGACTCGCCGCGTGGTTCGACGGTCCGGTCCGCCTTCGAGACCCGGATCGCGCCGACCGGCTCCTCGCTGCGATGACCCTGTCCCGCGTAGCGGCCTCACGGGGAGAGCCGCTCACCCCGACCCTCCTCACCAGTTGGCAGAAGTTGGTCCTCGGCGTGAACGAGGTGGGTCTGCGTCAGAGCGACGCCTTCGCCAAGGGCGGCCGGGAACGATACGGGCTCACGCCCCACACCTGGCAGGACTTCGCCACCTGCCTGTACCAGAGCGCCGACCCGTCGGTTCCCCTGACAGCCCGCGCGGCCAGGGCGTACCTCGACATCGCCTTCTTCCATCCCTACCCGGACGGCAACGCCCGCCTGGCACTGCTGGTCCTCGCCCACGTCCTGGAGAGAGAAGGAGTACGCCTGGACGAAGTGGGGCCGCTGCAAACCACCCGCTACGCGGACGACCCAGACGGCGCTCTCGACTTGGCGGCTCTGGTCACCGTACTGATCCGCGCCACAAACCGCCGGGCAACCGCCCGGTGGGCGAAGGCTGGCTCCCGCCGGAGCGGCAGCTGAGCACCTCCAGTAGTTCGCGGCCGAGCATTTACGCTAAGAACTGATCACTGGGCCGTTGACCTCGGGCTGGGGATGGTGGGGCCGTTGGTCATGGGGCGGGAGCCAAGTCTGTGAGCGTCTGTTCGTCGTGCTCGCGCAGGAGGCGCATGCGGCGCCGGCGAGGGGTGCTGGCGGTTCTTCTTGCCGGTGCGGATGACCACGCGGGCGTCGATCTCCTGGCTCGGACACCAGCCGCAAGGTGGCGGTCAGGGCTTGGTCGCCGCGGTGATCCTGTCGGCGAGCGCGCGGTCAGAACCAGTGCAGGCAGTGCGGCGAGCGCTCGGCGCGGAAGAGGGCGTCAGCGAGGGCGGCCGCGCCCGGGCGGTGGGCCCGGATGTGTCCGGCACGCACGAGCGTGCTCGGGGCGGTGCCGCCGAGGTAGACCGAGCCCAGGTCGCGCACGTCCAGGGACAGGTCGGGCTCCCGGTCCGTCGGGACGCAGTCGGCCTTGCCGTCCCGGACGGTCAGCAGGTAGCGGCCGTGTTCGCCGAGGAACGGGTCCTCGACGTCGAGGACGAGCTCGCCGTCCGTGAACCAGCCGCGCGCGGTCAGCGCCCGCGGGATGTCCAGCAGCCGCACCCAGAGCCAGTCGGTGTCGCCGCTCACCTGGCCGACGTTGAAGTCCGCAAGCTGCCAGCGCAGCGGGTGGTCGGGCGGGACGTGCTTGAACACGACCTGAGTGACCAGGTCGTGTCCGAGTGCGAACCGGGCCAGGGCCGTGTAGACGGCGTCGTCCGTGGCTATGGTCTCGTCGACCGTCAAGGTCTCGTGCTCGCCGAGCGAGTAGCTGGCGTACCCGTCCGGGACGCCGTCGGCGTCGCGGTGGACGGCGACGTAGCGCGGTGCCGGCGAGACGGGGGGCTGCCCCGCGCCCAAGGCCCACCAGCGGTGCGGCCGGGACAGCGCGCCGGGCTGTGCGCGGCGGTACCGGTCGTAGACCTCTTCCAGGATCTCTCCGCACTCGGCACGCCGCAGCACCTCGACCGAGCCGTTGTCCGAGCCGGTCGCTGGTGCGTCGGCCGCTCCGCGCGCCCGGGGAACGGCGAGGGCGGCCCGGTGGCGCGGCACTGTCAGCCGCGCCGTGTAGGTCGCCGGTCCGTAGCCGAACCTGCCGTAGATCGGGGCCTCGGAGGCCAGCAGCACGGAGAGGCACTCCCCGCGGGCCCGCAGCTCGGTGAGCTGATGCCGCATCATCGCGCTGAGTAGGCCCTGGCGTCGGTGCGAGGGCAGGACACCGACGGCGGTCACTCCGGTGACCGGCACGAGGATCTCACCGGGCAGGGTGAGCTCGAAGGAGTACGCACCAGTGGTGCCGACGGGCCGCCCGTCCGCCGTCATGGCGAGCAGGTTGCGGTCCATTTCGTACGCCGACCACACGAACCCGTTGCCCTCGGCCGGGGATTCCCGGAAGCGCCCGAACGCGGCAAGGATCGTGTCGACGAAGACCTCGAGGTCCTGGTCGGTCGTGGGACGGATCTCCATTGCCGCTACTGCCTTTCCGGGATGCCGACACCACGACGTGTGGTGTCCCGCCACAGTGCAGCGTCGACCCGTGACCAGGGCAAGCGAATTGCGGCCGGGCCCTCGGCCGGTCAAGGCCCCGCCCGCCTCGCACCGAGCGGCCCGTCCGGAGCGGGTACGCGAGGACGTCGACCGCCCGGCAGGAGCTGGCGAGCCAGCTCGAAGCCCTGCGCCGGGCGGAGTGCCACAGGGTCTTTTCCGAGCAGATCAGGACCCGGATCAAGGTGCCATGCTCGCCGTGGCCGGGCAGATCGAGCGCAACTACATTCGGGAGAAGACCCTCGAAGGGCAGGTCATCGCCGCGTCCAAGGGCAACCACGGCGGATGGCCGAAGGTTCCAGGGCAACTCCAACGCGGCTGCCCGGCACACCTACTGCACACCCCGCTGCAAGCCGGGACGTGATCCCCATGCGCAGAAGCTGACACCCCCGACCGGAATCGGCGCGACACGAACAGCTGCCGTTCACTACTGTCACATGGGAAAGGATGTGGACATGGCACTGGTCAAAAAGGGGTCACGGCTCATCATCGTGGACGGCACCGCCTACCGGTGGCGACTCCGCGGACGGCCGACCTACGACCAGGGCCTGGTCCATTCACCCCTCACCTACGCGGTCGAACACGCCCAGACTCCCGGCACGACACTGGTGGTCACCACCAACCAGCCGCACCCGAGCAACTGGTTCGGAACAGTTGGCAGCCCGGTCCTGCCCGCCCAGGTGGCTGACAGCATCCTCACCGCTCTCACCGCCGGCTGGACGCCCGAGAACCCCGGCTCGCCGTTCCACCTCGACCAGTCAGCTGGCTTCGTCTCGTCCCACTGATCACCCGCACTCAAGGACTCACCGACCCGGCCACCGGTGAGTCCTTCTGCTTTCCGCTTCACCGACGAGGCCGGACCCCGTCATGCGCAAGGTGTTCCCGCACGCCCCGCGTACGAGGCTCCGGTACCCGCTGCTGCTGTTCGATTCGGCGACGACGTCACACAGTCCGCAAATCCGAAACCCGCCACGTCCCGGACAGGAAGTCGATGCCCCCGCGACCTCGCCGCACAGGTTGAAGATCAAGTTAGGCCAAGGCTGTGCCGTGTAGGTAGGCGGCCAGAATGGTCTGCAGAGAGACGGTCTCGTTGATGGCGGTCCGGTAGAACACCAGCGAGTCCGTGAGGGCGATCAGTTCCTCGACGTGCGCGTCTGAGTGGGGGAGTCCTGCTCTGGTCAGGGCCGACGCCGTCACCTGTTGGGTGATGGCGTGGACTTCGGACTCTGCCGTCAACTTTGCTCGAATGCGTGGCGCGTCATCGAGTTCGAGGATGAGGGCGTATCGGGCTCTCATGTCGTCGCGGCGGCACGCGAGAGTCTCGACGAGTCCTGCGATCAGCGCGGCAAGCTCTTCGACGCCGAGCCGGTGTTCGCGCTCGAACGCCGTGTTCAGAGAGTCGGCGAGTTCTTCGGCGTCAGCCTTCGAACGGGCGGCGAGCGCGTCGACGATGAGCTCCGCAAGCGCGATCCGCGTCTTTGCATGGTAGGAGGTCGATCCCTGCGGTATGCCCGCCTCGCGGTCGACAGCCCGATGCGTCAGGGCGCGAACACCGTCGCGGGCGATGATGCGAATCCCGCTGTCGGCGATCGCCTCCCGCCGCTCACTGCCACTTGCCGCATTCGAAGACACGACTCGATGCTACAGGTGTAGAGTCTCGCACCGTGAGGGCTCTACACCTGTAGTGGCGATGTGGGGTTAGGTCGACAGGATGCGGCGCAGGCCAGGAGGAGGGCGCAATGATGATCGACTTCGTTCCCGACCCGATCCTTTATCCCTTCGAATCGCGATGGTTCGACTCGTCCGCCGGTCGGGTTCACTACATCGATGAGGGGACGGGGCCGCCGATTGTGTTCTGCCATGGCGCTCCTGCCTGGAGCTTCCTCTACCGCCACATCGTGAAGGGCCTTCGTGATCGATATCGCTGCATCGCTGTCGACTACCTGGGCTTCGGTTTGTCCGAGCGTCCGGCCGGCTTCAGCTACACGGTCTCGGAGCACACGGCAGTCGTAGGCGAGCTGATCGACCATCTGCAGCTCGATGACTTCGTCCTGATGGGACAGGACTGGGGTGGCCCCATCGGGCTCGGCGCGGTGACCACGCGCGCAGATCGCGTCAAGGGCATCGTGCTGGGCAACACCGTGTTCTGGCCGATCGAGCCGCTGGCGAATCGGGCGTTCAGCATGATCATGAGCAGCCGCCCCATGCAACGGCGCATCCTCGAACAGAACCTTCTCGTAGAACAGTTCCTACTCGGTAGAACCGGCCCCACCCTGACCGCAGTCGAGGCCGACCACTACCGCATGGTGCAGCCCACGAAGGAAGCCCGGCGCGGACTCGCGGTCATGCCCGGGGAGATCCGCGCCGCACGCCCACTGCTGGAGAATCTCGCCCACGAGGTACCTGCCCGCCTCGGCGACAAACCGACTCTGGCGATATGGGGCATGCGGGACATGGTGTTCCGGCCGAAGGCGTGCATCCCGCGGATTCGCTCCTCATTCACCGAACTCGACATCGTTGAACTCCGTCGGGCGAAGCACTTCATTCAGGAAGACGCACCAGATCAGATCGTGGCAGCGATCATCGAACGATTCCCCTGAGTCATTGCCATCGTTCGCTGCTGAGGTCGACAACCACGCACCTGCTCAGAAACCCATGGGGGTAACTCGACAAGGATCTAGCGGACGTGCGGGGCTGTGAAGTAGCCGGTGACAACAGGGGTCTGACGCTGTCGACGGTCGAAGAACCTGCGTGTTCGGTGTGTCACCGAACACGCGTTGGAGCGTGCCCCGCGGGCGGCTCGGGGCGGTGGCGCCGCGGTGGTCCTGACGCTGCTGCTCGCGCTGGTGGAGGCGCTGGAGGAACCTGGCTCTGGCACGAGGCGAAAGCGCATCGGGCGCAGGCGAAAGCGGCGGCCGACGCCGGGGTGCTGCTGCGTGAGGCCGTCACGACGGCGGGCGCCCTCCGAAGTCCTCGCCGAGGCCGTGGAGTCGGCCGCGATGGCGATGCGCCCGCGCCCGCGCCCGCGCCACTACCCCCACACCCGCACGTGCAGCCGCGCCCGCGCCGCCCGCGTCCCCAGTCGGCGCACCCAGGCCGGGTGAAGTCCCGGCCGCGCGCACCGCGGAGGCCCGCGATCCGTGGGCGCCGCCGCCCGCCGTGGGGAAGGTCCCCGCCCCGGGTCTGCTCCGGATCCCTGTCCGCCGCCCGACCGTGCTGTGTCGAGACGGCCCGCTGACCCTGCCGGTGACGTTCACCCCGGGCGGATAGCGGGCCGGCCGCCAGCCGGACACGGGGCGGTTGTCACCCACACGGAAAACGCTTGGACGGCGCGGACGGCATCGCGGGAGACTGCGACCTCCGTAACCGAGCGACTACGTAGGGTGGCCATGAAAGCGTCTCCATCACGAGGGGGTCCGTCAGGTAGAGGGCCGGTGGTCCTCGCACTCCGTTACTACGGGCGGGAGTTGGCGCGGCTGCGGTGGCTGACCGCGCCCGCCATGCTGATGCCCGCCCTCGGCAACATCGGCATCAGCTACATCGCCCCGCTGGTCGTCGCGAAGCTGGTCGGGCGCATCGCGGGTGGCTCCGGGCTCGGCCTCGGCGCCTGCCTCCCGTACGTCCTGGGCTTCGCCGGTGTCCTGCTGCTCTCGGAAGCGGCGTGGCGCCTCGGCCTGCACTGCCTGAACCGGGTCGACGCCCTCGGCATCGAGCGGCTGTACATCGTCGGCATGGACGAACTGTTCGCGAAGGACGCCGCGTTCTTCCACGACAACTTCGCCGGGTCGCTGACCAAGCGGGTGCTGAGCTTCGCCTCCCGCTTCGAGGAGTTCGTCGACGCGCTGACCTTCTCGGTCGTGGGCCGGTTCGTACCGCTGCTGTTCGGGTCGGTCGTGCTCTGGCGCTACGAACCGCTGCTCGTCGTGGCGCTCCTGGCTATGATCGTGGTGACGGGGGTGTGCGTACTGCCCCTCATCCGGCGCCGCCAGGCGCTCGTCGCCCGGCGCGAGGAGGCGATCGCCCGGGTGTCGGGGCACGTCTCCGACAGTCTGATGAACATGGACACGGTCCGCGCGTTCGCCGCGGAGGAGCGCGAGGCGGCCGAACACCGGTCCAGGGTCGCGCAGTCGCGCGCGCTCACGCTGCGGTCATGGGACTACGGCAACCTGCGCATCGACACCCTGGTCGCACCGATGTCCGTCGTGACCAACGCGCTGGGCCTGCTGATCGCCGTCACGATCGCCGGAAGCGGCGGCGGGGGTGGGGGCGGAAGCGGGCACGGGGTGGAGGCGGTCGTGGTCGCGTTCACGTACTTCTCCAACGCCACCCGGATCATGTTCGAGTTCAACCAGATCTACCGCCGCCTGGAGAGCTCGATGACGGAGGCCGCGCAGTTCACGCAGCTGCTGCTGACGCCGGCGACCGTACTCGACCCGAAGTCTCCCGAGCCGGTGCCGGAGCCGGACCGGGCCGGCGAGGTGCGCTTCGAGAAGGTGGGCTTCGCCCACGCGGGCGCGGAGCCGCTGTTCGAGGGGCTCGACCTGGACGTGCCCAGCGGGGCGAAGATCGGGCTGGTGGGCCGCTCCGGTGGCGGCAAGACCACGCTCACCCGGCTGCTGCTGCGGATGACGGACATCGACGCGGGCCGGATCCTGATCGGGGGCCGGGACATCAGCAGGCTGCGCCAGCGCGATCTGCGCGAACTGATGGCGTACGTCCCGCAGGACCCGGCGATGTTCCACCGCACCCTGCGGGAGAACATCGCGTTCGCCCGGCCCGGTGCCACCGAGGCCGAGATCCGCCGCGCGGCCGAGGCGGCGCACGTCACGGAGTTCGCCGACGCGCTGCCCGACGGCCTCGACACGATGGTCGGCGAGCGCGGGGTCAAGCTGTCGGGCGGGCAGCGCCAGCGGGTCGCGCTGGCCCGGGCGATCCTGCGCGACGCGCCGATCCTGCTGCTGGACGAGGCGACCAGCGCCCTCGACTCCGAGAGCGAGGTCCTCGTACAGGAGGCGCTGTGGCGTCTCATGGAGGGGCGCACCGCCCTCGTGGTCGCGCACCGGCTGAGCACGGTGGCCCACATGGACCGGCTCGTCGTCCTCGATCGCGGCCGCATCGTCGAACAGGGCACGCACCACGAGCTGCTGGCCTGCGACGGCACCTACGCGAAGCTGTGGCAGCACCAGTCGGGCGGATTCCTCGACGAGAGCCCCGCACCCCCTTCACCGCGTCAGGGGGATTCCTGGAGGTAGGCGGCGATCAGGGTGAAGTCGTTGGCGATGGTGAGGGTGTCGGCGGCGTTCGCGGTCGGGTGGCGGCGCCGTTGACTCCCGCATGGAAGATGTCGTAGCGGCCGCCGCCCTTGTCGAGGTAGTCGGCCATGGTGACGGCGCCGACGGCGAGCCGGTCGTTGAGCGCGTCCGCTCCGACGGCCGCGCCGGTCTCGGGGAACACCTTCCCGCGCGCCGGGCAGCCGCGGCAGTTCTCGGCCGGCAGCGCGTCGACGCCAAGGGTCGGCAGGTCCTTCCGAGAGAGCCGCGCGTCGGGGGTGCGCTGCCAGACGCCAGCATCTGCACGAGCGCCCGCGGGGTCACGCAGTCGGCGGGGTGGCCGCCCCGGCCGTCCATGAGCTGGACCTGCTCGCGGTCGACGCCAGGCGCAGGCACGGTGGGCCCCTGTGACGGGAGCAACCCTCTCAGCCCAGCACGTCACGCACCGCGTCGTAGTCCAACCAGGGGTCCTGGAGGAACTCGCGCCACCGGGAGTCGTGACCGGTCCGCTTGATCCTGAAGTACACCGCGCGCCGCGTCGCCTCCGAGGCGTTGTTCCCGATGTTATGGCCGAGCAGGTAGTGCGCCAAGAGCAGGTCGCCAGCCTGGCCGCGGACCTGCTCCGCCTTGGACGGCTGGATCGGCGGGTAGCCGCCCGCCTCGAAGAACGCGTTGGGCCCGTGCTCGCGGAAGTACTCCGCGTGAGCAAGGTGACTGCCTGGCCAGACCCACAAGTTTCCTGCGTCCTCGTCGAGTTGGTCAGACATCAGCACGCTCGCGAGCATCGTGAACGTGCCGGGGCGCCCGTCTGCCTCCGACGGGAATCCATCGATGTGGTGCCAGCCGGGCACGGTCGGGAACGGCGGTATGTTCAACGCCACCTGTGCCTGCCGCGGCACCTCCAGCGCCCCCGCCCCGGTGAGCGACTCGGCGATTTCGAACGCCGGGCTGTCCGTCAACAGCGCAGCCAGGGACGGGGTCTGCGCGGTCTGGGGGAAGTAGAAGTGCGGCCCCCGTACGCCAGGTTCGGGCGGCGCACTCTCGATCAACTGGTCGATGACGCGCGACGCGGCGCTCACCAGATCTCGCGAGACCACCTGCGGTACCACGACGAAGCCGCGCTCGGCGAACTCGCCCAACTGTTCACGATCCAGCATGAACGGCACCGTAGATCAGTCAGGAACTCCCCAGCGACCCGTTTTCTCGCACTGGGCTGACGGCCTCCATCCGCCCGGGATCACGGAGAGGAACGAAGCCACGAGACAGGTCTGGACGAGACGTCGGCTGCCCTCACCCGGCAGTCCTCGCATCTCCCGGACCTCTGAACGACGAACAGATGTCGGTAGACCGTCACCTGGCGCCGAGGGATGCCACAAAGCGCCGCCTGATCCGCCAGGGCGTGCTCGGCCGCTCAGCCGCTTGGCGTAGCCCGCTCGTGGGACACGGGGCATATCCCGGACTGAATCAGAATATTCCGTCAGAATCCACGCATGCTGCTTCACGTCCACCGAAAGGGCCTTGCATCGATGTCCCACAGCCTGTTGCCCCGGTGGCGTCCTCGCCGACTGATCGCAGGGCTCCTCGGTGGCCTGGTCGGCGTCGCCTTGGTGGCCAGCCCTGCCCAAGCCGATGTGGGGAGCGTGACCGAGTACCCGATCACCACCGCCACTGACAGCCTCCCCGCCGGGATCACCACAGGACCCGACAGGGCCCTGTGGTTCGCGGAGTCGGGCGCCAACAAGATCGGGCGGATGACGACCGACGGGGCTCTCACCGACTTCCCCATCCCGACCGACAACAGTTTTCCGTCGTACATCACGACGGGGCCCGACGGGGCGCTGTGGTTCACCGAAGGCAGCGCCAACAAGATCGGGCGGATCACCACCAGCGGGCACATCACCGAGTTCCCGCTGCCGGTGGCGGACAGCTTCCCGCAAGGGATCGCGCTGGGGCGGGACGGCGCACTGTGGTTCACCGAGTTCTACGCCAACAAGATCGGGCGGATCACCACCAGCGGCAGGGTGACCGAGTACCCCGTGCCCACGGCGGACAGCTCCCCGTACCGCATCGCCGCCGGACGCGACGGCAACCTGTGGTTCACCGAGCAGATCAGCGGAAAGATCGGGCGGATCAGCCTGTCCGGCCGCATCACCGAATTCCCACTGCCGACCGACGTCGACTTCCCCTTCAGCATCACCGCCGGTCCCGGTGGGATGTGGTTCACCGCGCCCGGCGCCAACGCGATCGGGCGGATCACCTTCGCGGGGCAGATCAAAGAGTTCCCGCTGCCGACTCCGGACGGCGGCCCGGACGGGATCACCCAGGGCCCGGACGGGCACATCTGGTTCGCCGAGCAGTCCGGCCGGATCGGGAAGGCCACGCCGTCCGGTGAGATCACCGAGTTCCCCGTGCCGGACGGCGCGAACAAGCTGCCCTTCCAGATCACGACCGGCCCCGACCGCAATCTATGGTTCACCGAACTCTTCGGCAACGCCATCGGACGCGTGCAGGCCCATCCCCGCACCGGGACGGTACGGTCCCACCCCGACCGCCCCGTACACCATGACCAGAGGCATGTCCCTCCGCTTCACCTCCCGATCCGACCGTCGGCGGGCGCGTGGGCATTGCCCGGTCTCCACGATTTCGAAGGGGTGACCACTCGGGCTGCCGTTAACGAACGGCGAGCCGAGTGACCAGCGGCTCAGCGTGATGTCCAGGTCGTCGATTCGGTGGTGTCGTCCTCGGCGAGGCTGCGGTAGACAATGGCGACCGAGGGCCGCTCGCCCCTGTTCTTGCCCGAAGTGATGACCAGCTTGCGGGCGATCTCAGGTACGGGCACGCCGTTGGCCCGCAGGCTGCGGGCGCAGTCGGCCATGTCGTCGTCGACCACCTCGGGCCGTCCGCCGTGTCGGCGGTCCTCGGCGATGGCCAGGCGCTCGGCGGCGCCGCGACCGAGGCGCTTCATCTCGTGCACGGTGAAGATCACCCGTTGGTGGGGGACGGCCTTCTTGATGGTGCGAGCGAAGCCCATCGCCTTGACGAACTCCGACCGCACCTTGATCCCGGTGCTGATCTTCTTCGACAAGACTGGGTCGCTCGGTGCGGAGCTGGGGAACGAGTATGAAGCGCGGGGCGATGGCGCGTGCATGTCTCCCGCCGCCAGGCCGTCGACGATGACCAGCGCCTTCAGGGAGGCCAGCTTCGACGGCTCCCTAGCGGGGAGGAACTGCTCGTAGCACTCGACGACTTGGGGACTTGAGTGCGCTCCTAGATACTGCGGACCCCGGCCTATGATCGGTTCACCAGCCACGCTGGACGACCTCCCTTTGCCCGCTCGCCCACCCGGGCACCCTGTCGGCTCAGATCATCGGGCGCCAAAGAGTCTGCCAGCCACACCGGTTTCGCGTCGGGCGTGACGGTGGACCGGCTGCCGGGGTTCTGGCGGTCACAGCGCAGTCGGGCCGAAGCGTCATTCGGCCAGTACATCGCATTGCCGCCAATTCCCGGCGATCTGGCCGCAGCGCTGATGGCCTCCGGCTACACAGGAAGCCGGGGGCTGTCGTCCGCTGTCCCCGCGGGGGTTCGAGCGGGGGGCTGGGCACTTGCTGACGATCAACGTGGCGTTGCTGCTGATGGTCATCGTTGTTCTGCGACTGCGCCGGCGCACGCAGGCCCGCAGCCGGTTCGACGAGAAGATGACCGTGCTCATCGTCCTGGCGCTCGGCATCATCCTCGCCCCTACCGACGTCGGCCAGGGCATCGCCGGCTTTCTGGGCCAGCTCGTCGGCAGTGTCTCCCAGGCCGGCCAGTGACCGGGGGAGATCCCCTCCGGCTCCTCGCCGGGCCGGGCACCGCGAGCCCGTACGGCGCCGTCACCTTGCGGGCGGGGAGGAGTTGGTGAGCGGACGTCGTCGTCCGGTCCGGCGTTCCGGCCGCCGGCCCCGGCGGCGGAAGAATCAGCACCGGGAACAGGTGGTCCTCACCGCTCTCGCGGCGACGCTCGCACTCGGCGTGATGGCCGCCGCGTTGCGGTGGCTGGCCGCCCACCCCTGGACCGTGGCGGCCGTACTGCTCGTGGCAGCCGCTGGAGCCGGCGCCTGGGCGTGGCGGCGCGGGGAGGCAGCCCGGTGGGACCAGGTCCGGGCGAACGGTCTGCGCTACGCGCTCGGACAGCTCGACGGGCTCCATCACCGGGCGTTCGAGTTCGCGGTGCGGGACCTGATGCGCCGCGACGGCTGCGCGGACGCCCAGCAGGTCGGCGGACGCGGCGACAACGGCGCCGACGTCAAGGCCACCGACCCATACGGCCGCCGGTGGGTCATCCAGTGCAAACACAAGAAGGACGGCTGGTCCGGGAAACCCGTCGGCACCCCCGACCTGCACGTCCTCAACGGCACCGGCAGGCAGATCCACAACGGTGACGTCCTGGTCATGCTCACCAACGGCCGCATCACCGACAACGCGGTGCGGTTCGCGAAGTCTCAGAGGCTCCACCTGGTCGACCGCCACCTCCTCGCCGACTGGGCCAGCGGGTCCCGCCCGCTGTGGGACCTCTTGCGCGCCCTGCCTCCGGCCGGCCGGCAGACCGGCCCTTAACACCTGCTGACCGCCCGCCGCGAGGAGGCGTACGTGGGCCCCTGGCTGCCTGAGCCGATGCGTACCGCCCGCCAGCAGGATCACGAACGCGTTCAGCCTCGACCTCACCGTGGTCAACGGCAGCCCGGCACTCGTCATCCGCCTGGACGGTCGCTCAGCCGTGACTCAGGAGCACCTTCAGTAGCTGATCCGGCGCCTCCCTCATGACGTTGTGGCCGCTTTCGACGGCGTGCGTACGCCACTGCGGCGAGCCGCTCAGCCGCTCGTACAACTCCGTGAACGGCGACGGCGTCGGCCATTGGGTGGCGTAGACGTACGACTTCTCCGCGACGCGGGTCAGGTCGCCCTCCAGACGGACCGCCTGGAGCAGCGAGGCCAGCGGGTGCGGGGTGGCGCGCGGGTCGAAGAAGGGGAGCGGGGCGCTGGTGTATCCGTTCTCCCCGGTGCCGTCGAGGTACCACTCGCGCTCGTTGTCCGTCACCAGCGACCAGGTGGACTGACCGTCCTCGGGGACCATCGCGTCCACGTACACGAGCCCCTTCACGCGCTCCGGGACCCGGTCGGCGGCGCCGGTGATGACCATGCCCCCGTAGCTGTGGCCGACCAGGACGGCGTCGGTGACCGCCTCGTCCTCCAGCAGGTTCACCACGTCCGCGATGTGCGTGTCCAGGTTCACCGACGGGGTCAGCAAGTGCCTGCGGCTGCCGAGTCCGGTCAGGCTCAGCGGATAGGCGTGGTGCCCGTGGCCCCGCAGTTCGCGGGCGAGCGGCTCGAAGGTCCAGGCGCCGTGCCAGGCACCGGGGACGAGTACGTACGTGGTCACTTTCGGGCTCCTCGAATCGCGTCGGCGCCGGTGGTGGCGGCCCCCGTGGTCAGTACGATCTTGCCGCTGGTGCGCCCGGATTGCGAGAGCTCGTGCGCCTTGCCCGCCTCGGCCAGCGGCAGCACCTGAGCGATGTGCGGGCGCAGTTCGCCCCGTTCGGCGAGCGCAGCTATCTCCAACATCCCCGCGTGGTCGGCCTCCACGGCCATGAACACCGCCCGGGCGCCGAGCGCCGCCGCCACCTCGGCCAGGGCCGCTTCGTCCGGCGAGGCGAGGGAAACCACGATGCCGCCGGGGCGCAGGGTGCGCAGCGAGCGGGGGCCGTACGTGCCGCCGATGGTGTCCACGACGACGTCCACGTCGGACACGGCTTCGGCGAAGTCGGTGGTGCGGTAGTCGATCACCTCGTCGGCCCCGAGCGAGCGGACGAAGGCGTGCTTGGCGGCGCTCGCGGTTCCGATGACGTACGCGCCGCGGGCCTTGGCGATCTGGACGGCCAGGTGGCCCACGCCTCCGGCCGCCGCGTGCACCAGTACCCGCTGCCCCGGGCGCACTTCGGCCGTGTCCACCAGGGCCTGCCAGGCGGTGAGGGCGGCCAGCGGGAGGGCGGCGGCTTGTACGTGGTCGAGTCCGGCGGGCTTGTGGACGAGGTGCCGGGCAGGTGAGGTGGCGTACTCGGCGTAGGTGCCGGCCGGGGCCGGGTGGCGGGGCATGCCGAACACCTCGTCGCCCGGCCGGAAGAGGGTGACGCCGATGCCGACGGCCTCCACGGTGCCGGAGAGGTCCCAGCCGAGGGGGACGGGCGACACCTCGGCGCCGGCCAGGCCGCCGGTGGCGCGGTGCCAGACGTCGGTGGGGTTGACGGCCGCGGCGTGGATCCGTACGAGCACTTCGGCGGGGCCGGGCTCGGGACGCGCGGTCTCGGTGAGGCGGAGCACTTCGGGGCCGCCGAGGGCGGTCTGGGTGATGGCCCGCATGGTTCGCCCGGCCCGACCTGCCTGCTCGCTGTGCCCGGCCTGCTTGCTCTGCTTCTCCCGCTCGCTCTGCTGCTCCGGCTTGTTCTGCTGCTCCGGCTTGTTCTGTGTCTTCGTCGTCATGTGATCAAGGATGCAGGGCCGTATCCGGGCGGACGAGTGGCCGGAGTGACACGATGTGAAAAGATCTGGCCATGCCTCCTGAGCAGACCCACCGGGTCGTCGTCCTGGCCCTCGACGGGGTCTACCCCTTCGAAATGACCATTCCGGTGCGGATCTTCGGCACGGCCGAAGGCCCGGACGGCGCACCCCTCTACGAGATCCTCACCTGCAGCCTCGACGGCCGGCCGGTCCGCACCAGCGCCGACTTCAGCATCACGGTCGAGCACGGCGGCGAGGCCGTCGCCACCGCCGACACCCTCGTCATCCCGCCGTTCATCTGCGGCCCCGGAGCCGACGGCGCGGACCCCGGCTCCATGGACTGGCTGCCCGCCGAACTGGCCCGGACCCTGTCCCGGCTCCCCGTCGGCGCACGGATCGTCTCGATGTGCACGGCCTCCTACGTCCTGGCCACCGCGGGCCTCCTCGATGGCCGCCGGGCCACCACCCACTGGAACGAGGCGGAACACTTCCAGCGGGCCTTCCCCCAGGTCGAGGTCGACGCGGACGTCCTGTTCGTGGACGGCGGCCAAGTGCTCACGGCCGCCGGGGTCGCCGCCGGAGTCGACCTCTGCCTGCACCTGCTGCGCCGCGACCACGGCAGCGCGGTGGCCAACCGGGTCGCCCGGCTGTGTGTCGTACCGCCGTGGCGGGAGGGCGGGCAGGCTCAGTTCATCGAACGGCCCGTGCCCGAGGTGTCTCAGGCCGGCACCGCCGCCACCCGCGAATGGGCCCTGAGCCGGCTCGGTCGCCCGATCGCGCTGGCAGAGCTGGCACGGCACGCCGGGATGAGCGTACGGACCTTCTCGCGCCGGTTCCGCGACGAGGTCGGGATGACGCCCGGCCAGTGGCTCACCCGGCAGCGCATCGAGCACGCCCGGCGCCTGCTGGAGGTCACCGACCTGCCGGTGGACCGGATCGCGCAGGAGGCGGGCCTGGGTACGGGCGCCTCACTGCGACGGCACATGGCGCACGCGATCGGGGTGGCACCGATGGTGTACCGGCAGACGTTCCGCGCGCGGGCGAACTAGGCGGCGCCTCTCCGAACATCTGATGGGACGTCTCGGTCGACTCCACGGTGATGCGCGCCCGTCAGCACGCCGCCGGTGCCCGCGACGCTCCGCCGCCCGTCATCTCAAAGGGGGCGCCGGTGACGGGACATCAGATCGATCCGGCGTGGACGAGCCTGGCCGGCCACCTGGAGGAGGTGGTGCTGCACATGAGGGCCTGGGCCGCTCGCGCGGCGGGTTCACCACCAAATCCACCTGAGCGCCGACGGCCGCTTTCCCTGTTGGTCATGCCCGGACAGCGTCAGCGCCGATAAGGCTCACAGCAACCGCCGCACGCGGGGCCGGGAAACCGGGTGGCTGAACGTCGCGCCCACGGTGTCGCCACGGCTGTGCCGGTGAACGCAGCTCCCGCCGTCTGCGGTCAGGCCGGCCGGGCTCGGCCGGGTCACCCCGTGATCCGGCCGCCCGCGACGTCCAGGGTGACCCCGCTGAGCCAGGACGCTCCGTCCGAGGCGAGGAAGAGCGCGCAGGCGGCCACGTCCCCGGGGAGGCCGAGTCTGCGCAGCGGGTGGGCCCGCGCGAGCTGTTCGCGGATCTCCACCGGCATCGCGACCGCGGTCCGCTCGGTCAGGATCACCGAGGGCGCCAGGCAGTTGACGCGGATCCCGCGCGGGCCGAGCTCGGTCGCCAGGTGCTGGGTCAGCATCACCAGCCCGGCGTTGGCCACCCCGTAGGCGAGGTTCGCCTGGCTGGGCCGGCGGCCCGCCGCGGAGGACATGGTGATCACGCAGCCTCGGCCGCGCTCCAGCATGCCGGGCAGGAAGGTCCGTACGGTCAGGAAGGCGGAGGTGAGGTCCGAGTCCAGGACCTCGCGCCAGCGCTCCTCGGTGAGTTCGGGGGTGGGGACCGGCCGGCCCTGGCCGCCCGCGAAGGCGGCCAGTACCTCCACCGGGCCGAGCCGCCGCTCGGTCTCCTCCCGGACATGGGCCAGCGCCGCCGCGTCCGTGACGTCGGCGGTCACGGACATCGCCGTACCGCCCTCGGCGCCGATCGCGTCCACCACGCCGGCCAGGGCCTCCGCGTCGCGGCCGACGACGCAGACCCGGGCGCCCTCGGCGGCGAAGGCGTGGGCGGTGGCGGCTCCGATGCCGCGACTGCCGCCGGTGACGACGACCGTACGGCCGTCCAGTTCGGGGTAGTTCGTCATCTCAGCGCGCCCCCGCCCGGCCGAGGCCGTGCCGGGTCCGCGGGAGCTTCACCGCGGCCCACACCAGCCAGGCGAGCCCGCCGAAGCGCAGCACGGGCAGCAGGTACTGGAACCCGTCCACCACCAGCCCGAGCAGGGCCAGCATCCCCACGGCGGCCAGCACCAGCCCGGCCCAGGCCAGTGGCCTCGGCAGCAGCCCCGCGAGGAGTCCGGGGACGGCGACCCCGGCGAGCAGCAGGGCGAACATCGCCGAGTACGCGGGTCCGCCGGCGAAGAACGCCAGGTCGGCCAGGGCCCGCGCGAGGTCGGGTCCGGCGCCGTCCGTGAGCCGCGCCCCCGCCCAGCCGGACATGGCGCTCAGCATCAGCGCCGCGGCGGCCAGCACCCCGCCGGCCAGGGTGATCGCGGATCCGGGTGCGGTGATGCCCAGCGCGCGCAGTCGCCGGTAGAGGACGGCCGCGATCAGGGTCATCGGGACGGCTGCGCCGAGCAGCAGGAGGGCGCCGAGCTCGGCGCTGGTGCGGTGCCCGGCGGCGTACCGCAGGACCTCCAGGCCGGTGGCGTCGGGGTGCGGGGTGGCCCGGTTCAGGACCACGTAGGCGATGGTCAGGCCGGCCAGGGCCAGTACGGGGGCCAGCAGGGGCGGCCCGGCCTGGGGCCCTCGACCTGTTCGGTCGGCCGGTTCCACGGGGGCAGGTGCGGCGGTCATGGCGTTCTCGTCTCCTCGTCCGTCCAGTCCGTTCCTTTCTAGAATGATTACAAGCTGAAACGATTGTCAAGCTGTTACGGTTCCCCCATGGGAACGACGGATGACGGTGGCGGCGGCCCGCGCCCGCACGGCGGCGTGGCCTTCCTGCTGGCCCAGCTCGGCGCGCACGCGGCCGGCCGCTTCGCCGAGCGGGTCTCCGCGCTCGGCCTGACCCCCGCCCAGGCGGGGCTGTTGCGCCTGCTGGCCCGCACCCCCGGCCGCAGCCAGCGCGAACTGGCCGACGTGCTCGGCATGCCCCCGAGCCGCTTCGTGGCCTTCGCCGACGACCTGGAGGCGCGCGGACTGATCGAGCGCCGCCGCAACCCGGAAGACCGGCGGCTGTACGCGCTGTTCCTCGGCGACGCCGGAACCGCCCTGCTGGCCGATCTGCGCGAGGTGGCGACGGCGCACGAACAGCAGGTCTGCGAGCCCCTGTCGGCGGAGGAGCACGAGCAACTGACGTCCCTGCTGGGCCGGCTGGCGGCCGCTCAGGGCCTGACTCCGGGCGTCCACCCGGGCTACCGCTCGACGCGGACGCCGCCGCCGGCCTAGGCCGTTGCCTGCGGATCACCTCGCTGACCAGATGAAGATGGCGGCGAGGTCGAGTCCGGCGAGGTAGATGGTGGCGGTCTTGTCGTAGGTGGTGGCCGTACGTCCAGGCGTTGCGCCGGGAGTCGTCAGCGGGGCCGTCGCCTGGCGGAGGGCGAGCGGCGGAGACTGAATGACGGATGCCGCCCGCTCCGCCGTCCGCCGCCCTGGCCACCCACACCGGGCGCCGACAGCCGACCGAGGAACAGCACGAACGGCCGACCTCCGGCTGACGGCCGGCCGCCGTCGGCGTCACGACAGGGTGGTTCAGGTGAAGTCGAGCGTGCCCGTGCGGGTGCGCTTCAGCTCGAAGAAGTCGGGGTAGCCGGCGAGGAGCCGGACTCCGTCGAAGACGCGCACCGCGGCCTCGCCCCGGGGGATCGAGGTGAGGACGGGCCCGAAGAAGGCGGTGCCGTCGATGTGGATGGTCGGTGTGCCGACCTCTTCGCCGACTGGGTCCATGCCCTCGTGGTGGCTCTTGCGTAGGGCGTCGTCGTAGTCGGTTGTGTGTGCGGCGTCGGCAAGGTCCGTCGGCAGCCCGGCCTCGGCCAGCGCCTCGCGGATGACCGCGTCGGTGGCGGCCCGGTCGTCGTTGTGCAGGCGGGTGCCCAGCGCGGTGTAGAGGTTACGCAGAACATGGTCACCGTGCTGCTGGGCGGCGGCTATGCACACCCGTACCGGGCCCCAGCCGGTCTCCATGAGCCGTTGATAGCGCTCTGGCAGGCCCTCGCGACCCTCGTTGAGCACCGACAGGCTCATGACGTGGAAGTTCAGGTCCAGGTCGCGCTGGGAGTCCACCTCCAGGATCCAGCGGGAGGTGATCCACGCGAAGGGACAGATGGGGTCGAAGTAGAAATCCACTGTGGTCATGAGAAGGATACTAGGACTCAAGTTGCCCAGGGGAGAGGTCCATTGGCCCACAGAGATCATGGGCCAATTCTCCGGCCGGACGCGGGGGCCCCGAACCGGCTGTGATGCCCGGTCCGGTCGTCGGCGAGGACGGCCACCAGGCAGGTTCTGCCCGAACTCCCGGATGGTGTTGGTGATTTCGCCGAGCCTCAGCTCCCCCCTCCGGTACCGCCTTGCATGAGACGCGGTGACGGCGGGAACTCCCTCCAGGCCTGGACGGTGGGGGCGTCCGGGCGTTGCGCGGGACGGCGAGGAGTCCGGGCACTGTGTGGCTGACCTTGTGGTCGTGGGCGGCGTACCCGTCCAGTGGGCCACGGACGGATCCGCCCGGGGACGCGCGGCAGGCGAGGGCCGTGCGGCCCGTGGGACGCCTCGTACATCCACGGTGGGGTCGTTGCCGCGACCCCCACTACCGATGTGGGAAATGTTGGCAGCGACCGCGACTCGAACCATGAGTCACCCAGAGCTGACTTGGCAGGCGAGTTGCGCTGAGCCAGGGGGTGGCCACCTTCGCGGGCTCAACTCCTCAGCGGCAGTGAGCGACCGCGTGGGCTACGAGTCGTGGCCGGAACAGGTCGGTTGATCCTGGCGGGACCGCGAGCCCGAAGCGAGCGGGATGGCCTCGTAACCGGACGACACCGCCGACCGCATCAGCCCCAGGGCGTAAACCCGTGGGCCGATGCCGCGCGGAGGGGTGCGTGACAGCGTTGCCCTGTGCCCACGGACTGGCCCGTGGCGGCACGGTTGACGATCCGTCACTAGGGGAGGGCCCATGACCACCACGCCGTTCATCAGCCGGAAGGACATGACGCGCCGCAGCATGCTGGGAGCCGCGCTGGCCGCGGGGGCCGCCGTGCCGCTTGCCGCCATCGCCAGCCCCGCATGGGCGGCCCCGGGCGCGCCATCGCCCGCCGATACGCGGCTCACGCTGCCCGAGCCGACCGGGCCGTACCCGGTGGGCACGGTCCAACTGCACCTCGTCGACCGGTCGCGTCCGGACGACATTGCGGGCCCCGGGCACTTCCGAGAGCTGATGGCCACCCTCTGGTACCCCGCCCGGAACGTCGAGCGGTACCCGGTGGCGCCCTGGATGCCCGCCGGCGCCCTTCAGGCGTTCCTCGCCGACGTGGGGTTCAGCGACCTGGTCCCCCTGGCGCCGCTCACTGCCGGGCACGTGGGCGCTCCGGTGCGACGGTCGGGCGGACGGCTGCCCGTCGTCGTGTTCTCGCACGGCGCGCACAGCCACCAGGGTGACCACACCGTCATGGTCCAGGAGCTCGCCAGCCACGGATACGCGGCCGTGACGGTGGCTCACCAGTACGACACGTACACCGAGTTTCCCGACGGCCGGGTCGCCGTCCCGCTCCGCGACCGGGAGGCGCCGACGCTGCCCGGGGACTTCGCCGCCGACCTGCGCTTCGTCCTCGACTGCGTCGAGCAGCTCGCCGCCGGCTGCAATCCGGACGTCGACCAGCGGGAGCTGCCGGCCGGGCTGCTCGGCTCCCTCGACCCCCGGCGCATAGGCGCGTTCGGATGGTCGAAGGGCGGGACCGCCACCGCCTGCGCCACGCTCGCGGACGAGCGCATCCTGGCCGGGCTGAGCCTCGACGGCCCGATGCAGATGAACCCGCCACTGGCCGGCGACCTGGACCGGCCGTTCATGATGATGTCCGCCGTGTTCACCCGGGCCACGGATCCCGAGGCCGCCGCATTCTGGTCGCACCTTCGGGGCTGGCGGCTGAACGTTCAGGCCCAGGGCGCCGCCCACGTCTCGTACGGCGACAATGAGGCGCTGTTCCCGCAGGTGGCGAAACTGTTCGGATGGAGCGGCCAGCAGCTCCAGGACGTGATCGGCACCCTCGATCCCGACCAGGCGGTGAAGATCCAGCAGGCTTATCCGCTCGCGTTCTTCGACGAGCACCTGCGTCACCGGCGGGGGCACCTGCTCGACGGGCCGTCCACAGCCTTCCCGGCAGTGACGTTCCTCCCGTGAGTACCCGGGACCGCAGTACCGCGGTCCCTCGCAGGTCCTTGAGGGAGTAGGACGGCTGGGTCGAGGTACGCCGCACACGACCGTGCGGCCGATACGGGGCTTCACCCGCGCAGTGGAGCGTCTAGGGCGGTCGCCGGTCCCGCGTGCCGAAGGCGGCTCCTGCCGGAATCACCGAAGAATCGATCTTCTTCCGGCTCGGTGTCCCCGCCCTGGGCGGACCTAGTGAGTACAGCCGATGACGGCGGGGTTCGAAGGATCGCAGTTACCGGGGTTGTTGTTTGTGATGGTGGTGTGGTTGAGGGTGACGTTTCCGCCTTCGTTGTGGAGGCCGGCGGGGGCGTGGGCCGCGGTATTGCCTGTGACACGGGAGTCGTTGAACGTTGCGTCACCCTGGTTGTGAATGCCGGCGCCGGTTCCTTGAGTGACGGCGTTCCTGTCGATGACAGTGTTGCGGGTATTGAGCGTTCCAAAGTTGTAGATGCCGCCACCGGAGAAGCTTGCGGTGTTGCCACGGATGGTGGTGAGCATGTTGATGGTGAGCGTGCCGAAGTTGGCGATGCCCCCGCCAGTTCTTGCGTCGTTGCTGCGGATCTGACTGTCGGAGATGGTCGCGGAGGAACTGTTGTTATGGATGGCACCGCCCAGGCCTTTTGCTTCGTTGCCGGTGAGGATGCTTGCGGTCAAGGAGAAGGTTGAAGAGATGCTGCTGTGCGAGATGGCTCCACCGTTGCCACCGCTGACGGGGCCGGTGGAGTTGTTGGTGAAGACGCTGAGGTCTACGCGTGTGGAGCCGCTGCTCAGGATGGCGCCGCCGTGGCCGGCTTCGGTGTTGTTGCCTTTGAAGTAGGACCCTTCGACGCGGAGGGTTCCGTTGTTGTTGTTGATGGCTCCGCCTCCGTTGCCGGAGGCGTTGCCGGTGAGGCGGGTGTTGGTAAGGGAAGCAACGGTGCCGAATCCCAGCTGGATGGCCCCACCCTGGGCGCCTACTCCGACTTTGGCGTTGGTGAGGGCAACGTCTCGGAGAGTCAGATTCGCGCCGGTGGAAGGGGGGAGGTTAAAGAAGCGGAATTCGTTGTCGGTGTGGTCATCTCGGGTGATGGTGGCGTTGCGTCCGTTGATGGTGATGGGGCTGGTGATCTGGGGGAGCGCGGCTTGGCCGGGGCCGGCGATCCGCTCGTTGTAGGTGTAGGTGCAGTCGCGGGCGAGGTTGAGGGTGTCGGGGGTGGTGGGGGTGCTGTTGGCGGTCGTGATGGCCCGGATAAGGGCTGCGGGGGAGCAGGCGACGTTGATGGTGGCGGCGTGAGCGGGGGTGGCGAGCAGACCGGTGAAGGTGAGTGCGAACGCGGGCGCGGCGAGCAGGGTAGCGGCCTGGCGGGGGCGGCGCAGTGGCCTCATTGTCTGACTCCTTTTTTGGGGGGAGAGAGGAGAGGGGGCGATCCGATCATTGTTTACATCAGCTAAACATCAGTGCTTATCAGGACACACCGGGCGTATGCTGTGGGATGTTTCGGCCTGCCCTTCAGGCTCAACCCTTGCCCGGGCCTGCTGCCGCCAGAGGTGCGCGAGCAACTGATCCGCTCGCTGATCACCGCGGTGGAACCCAGCGTCCTGACTCCCCAGTCCACGCACGCCCTTCAGCACCTTGAGGATCACCCCTCCCGCTGCGATCCCATGCGGCTCCCGTCACGCCGAGCCAGCGGCCGATCCGCACCCCCCGCTCGGCGGCTAGCCAGTCGCGCAACGCGGCGGCAGTGCAGGTCCGGCCCTGCCGGGCGGACTCGTCCAGCAGGTCGGCGAGAGCCTCACGGTCCTCGCGGGTGACTACGGCCGGGCGGCCTGGGCGCGGGGCATCCGCCACCGCGTCGAAGCCGCCCGCCGCGAAGCGGTGGACCGCGCCACGCACAGTGACGCCATTGCATGCAAGCAGGTCAGAGACCTCCGGCACGTCAGACCCCGCCCCATCAGTCGTATGCACTCCAGACGCAGCCGGGTACCCGACGCGAGATCACGTCCGCAGCCGCTCGCGCACTTCGCGTTCCTGATCAGAAGTCAACTCCACACGCAGGGTCTTCGGCATGAGGCGGCCCCTCCCTATCCCGTCTTATACCCGAGCGGCAGCCACACAGCACCGGACCGTTCAGAGCTCTCGCTCAAGGCGTCTCAAGTTCCGGCAAGGAGAAGAAGCCGGCGATCGCCTGCACCGTTCGTTCATCGTCGTCATCCCTGTAGGGATCCGTTTTCGGTCCGATCAGGTTCGCCGCCATGAGGACGGGCAGCAACAGATCAGGCTCCTCGCCCCCGCGGCTGTCTAGATTCTCGAAGCTGAAGCCGGTGAGCAGGTTCCCATCGCGGTAGTACTCGAACCACGGACGGTGGGCCTTCACCAAGCATGGCTCGGTCACGAACACGATGAGTTCGCCGCCGTCCGGGCACAGCCGTCGGTAGTCGGCAAGGTCGTAGTCGCCGCTGTCCCAGCTGAGCATGTCGTGCATCATCAGCCCCCAATCGGTTCCCTTCCCGTATGCGAGTGGCATCCGCCGCTGGGCAAGGAGTCCTCTGGTGAGCGCGTCCAGCGACAACCCTCGGAAGAAGACGACGTTGGTCTCCTCATGGTGCGCGAGCGCGCTGTGTATCCAATCCGTCATACCGGGCACCGTAGAGGAAACCACTGACACAGCCACGTGGCCGTCCGCCATCGCCGGAACAACTGCCAGCAAGGCAATGCCAGGCACAGGGCAGGCCCGCCGGTTGTCGGCCTGGACGGCCAAAGGATCAGTACTGGACTTCACCGAAACCGCTTAGGACCGGCACATCGAGACCGTAGAAGCCTCGACCATTGCGTATCCCGAGGAGGTCGCGGACCTGCTGGCCAAGACGAGTCAGGCGCTCGACCGCCTTGCCGGCGCTTCGCCCGCGCTGATGGGGAAATTTGGATTTGGCTCTGACCGGTGTTCCGTGAATTCCCAGGTCAGGGCCCGCATGCAGGAACGTTCCAGCAGAGCATTCCTGGCTGGTGGGGATCTGCTCGCTCGATGCTGTGTTGTTCCTGGATGTTGATGTTCGCTTGAAAGCAGTGGAGTTCACCGCGGTGGGTCTGGTCGGGTGGCTGCTGCGTGCGGTCCGCCGCCGAGATGCCAGGGGTGCCGGACCGCGCCCGCAGGGTCCATTCGTCCTACGAGCGAAGCCTCGCTGAGAGGCCCCTGTCCGGGAGGAAACGCTCGGCGGCCGGGCTGGTGAACGGCTGTGCCGCCGGACGCACCTCGTCGCAGGACCGTGCGAGGCGAATTCATCTACCCCGAACCCCTTCGGCAGCATCTGACGCCGACGCGGCAGCGAAGTGGAATCCGGCCTGGCCAGGTGATCCAAACGATACGGCCGAACCGACGCGGCCTTCCGCACGGTGTCCCTGATCGAGGGCGGCCGGGGCGCCGACTGGCCGTGGGCGGCGGCCGCCTCAGCGGCCTCGACCAGCGTCTGACGGGAGACCGGCAGACGCGGAGCCGGCGGACGCGGTGACAGTGGGATCGGTAACAGTGGGATCGGTAACGGTGGGATCGGCGGCGGTGGCGGTGGCGGTGCTCGTCGGCGGGCCGCTCGAGCCCGCCCGCCGCCACGGTTCGCCGTGGCCGCGCACCTGATGGTTCTTGAGCCACCGGGTCCGCGAGCCGAGTACGCCCAGCCCCAGGGCTACCAGATGGCCCGCGTCCGCCAGTTCCTGGTCGATGATCCAGGCCACGGCAAGCAGCACGGTCAGTGCCGTCAGGGCCGGCCGGCGGACCCGCGGACCGGCGAGGGCCAGCAAGCAGGCCGCGGTGGCCACCAAGCCGTAACTGATCCCCACGTCGCGAGCCCGCGACAGGGCGCCGGGCAGATGCGCGAGACGCATCAGCCACATGGCCCCCTCCGTCAGCAGCGTCGCCACGACGTGCCCGAAGAGGAAGACACCGAATCCCCGCAGGCCGCCCCACCGCCACTCCGCGAGCCCGAGCACCGCGGCGACCGCCGCGATGCCGAGCAGCACGGGGAAGCCATCCACCACCAGGCCGCTGGTGAACAGCGTCCACCACTTCCCGACCTCAAGATGGTGCACGTTGCTGCTGTTGTGCCGGACGAACCGCGCCTGCTCCTGTCCCGACTGGCTGGCCATCCAGCCGGCCGTCACCAGCAGCAACGCCAGGTAGACCGTCGTCGCAGGCAGCCGCCGCACGACGGCCACCGCCTGCCGGGCCATCCGTTGTTCCGCCATCCCGTTCCCTTCACCTGGTACTGGACCCCACCCTGCCATCCGGCGGACCCCCCGTGCGCAGCCCCGACACCAGGCGGTCTCGTACGCTACCGACAGCCACCGACAGGCAGGAGGACGGCATGACCACCGGACGGGTAGTGGTCGCGGACGACGACGCCGCGATCCGCCGCTCCTTGGAGCGCGGGCTGCGGCTGAGCGGCTTCACCGTGCTGCTCGCCGAGGACGGGCTCCGTGCGCTGGAGCAGCTCACCGGGGCGGGGGCCGACATGATGGTGCTGGACGTGTCCATGCCCGGTCTGAGCGGTATCGAGGTCTGCCGCACCTTGCGCGCCCGGGGCGACGAGACGCCCGTACTCATGCTCTCGGCGCTGGACGAGCTCGCCGACCGGGTCGCCGGGCTCCAGGCCGGCGCCGACGACTACCTGGTCAAACCGTTCGCGCTGGAGGAGCTGGTACTGCGGATCCAGGCACTGCTGCGCCGCCGTCCCGCCGCGCCGCCACCCCGTGACCAGCTGCGCGCCGGGCCGCTGGTGATCGACGAGGCCGTCCATCAGGTGTTCCACGACGGAGTGGAGCTCCACCTGACCAGACGGGAGTTCGACCTGCTGTCGCAGCTGGCAAGGAACGCGGGGATCGTACTCACCCGGGATCAGCTGCTCGACCGGGTCTGGGGCTACGACTTCGACGTCCGTTCCGACGTAGTCGACACCTTCGTCAGCTACCTACGACGCAAGCTGGAAGAGGGCGGCCGGCCCCGCCTGATCCACACGGTCCGCGGCGTCGGCTTCGTCCTGCGCCTCCCGGAAGGACGGGGCGGCAAATGAAGCTCTCCACCCGGATCGCGCTCTCGGTCACCGTCGTCGTGCCGGTGCTCGTGGTCGCCGCCGGACTGCTGCTGCTCGGGCTGGTCAACCGCGACCTGCGCCACCAGCAGGACACCCGGCTGCGCGAGCGGGCGACGGCCGTCCTGCCCGACGTACGGACGCTGCTGAACGCCGAGCGCAACAGCCGGCCGAAGGCCGAGCAGAACCAGCACCGCAAAGTGCTCGGTGACGCACTGGACGCCGGTGTCCGGGTGGTGGCGGCGGACGGCACGCTGGTCCTGACCGGCGGCCCGCAGCCCGCCGAACCACCGACCACCACCACCCCGGGCGGCCCGGTGACCGTACGGGGCAAGGGCCACACCTGGCGGGTGCTGACCGTACAGGTGGAGGGTGCCTCGCCGGGGACGCTCTGGCTCTTCTCGCCGACCTCGGCCTCCGACCCGCAGATCAGCGCCGTACGCCGCCGGATGCTGCTGGTGGCCCTGCTCGCCGCGCCGGTCTCCGGACTGCTCGCGTACGCCCTGGCCGACCGGGCGACGGCCTCCCTGCGCCGGCTCAGCCGCCGGGCCGCAGAGCTGGATCCGCGGGCGGGGGCGGCGGGCTTCACGGCCGAGCGCTCGCGCATCACGGAGGTGGACGAACTCACCTCCTCGATCGGACAGCTGCTCGCACGCTACGAGGAGCAGGCGGGGTGGACGGCGCAGGCGCTGGACACCGCCCGCTCGTTCTCCTCCGCGGCCTCGCACGAGCTGCGCACACCGCTGATGAGCATGCGGACCAACCTGGACGTCCTGTCCGCCCACCCCGACCTGTCCGGCACCGAGCGCGCCGAGGTGGTGCAGGATCTGCAGGACGACCACGCACGGCTGCTGGAGCTGCTGACCGCGCTGCGGATGCTCGCCCAGGGCGACCTGGTGGAGGTTTCCGCATTCGGTCCGCTCGACCTCGTGGAGTTGGTCGACTCGGCGGTCGCGGAGACCGGGCGCAGGCACCCTGAGGTGGCGGTGGCCACCGAGCTCCCCGCCGAGCTGAGGATCTTCGGCTGGGACGCGGGTCTGCGGATCCTGCTGGCAAACCTGCTGGGCAATGCCGTGGCTCACGGCCACCTGCCGGGCGAGCCCGCCCGGATCTCCGTACGGCTGCGTGCGGAAGGCGGATCCGCGGTACTCACCGTGGACGACGCCGGGCCCGGTATCCCGCCCCCTGACCGGGAAGTGGTCTTTCGCCGCTTCCACCGCGGGGCCGACAGCCAGGGTTCGGGGCTCGGTCTGACGCTGGTCGCCCAGCAGGTGGCGCTGCACCGGGGCACGGTCACCGCCGCGACACCCCCCGGCGGTACGGGCAGCAGGTTCGAGGTGCTCCTGCCGCTGCTGGTCGCGGACACGAGGGCCCCGCGGCTGCCGGTCCGGCGGGACTGGATCTCCCGGAGCGGCTGAGCGCCGATTCACGACTGACCGCCGATTCACAAAGAAGCCACAAAGACGCGCGCTACGGTCCTGCCCGGTTGGACCACTCACGGGTCGAACCCTCGTGGCTTCGAAGGAGAACCATCATGCGTGCGAACCGTACGACAGCAGCCGCCATCGGCACGCTCGCCCTGGCAGGCGCCCTGCTCGCCGCCACCCCGGCGCTGGCGGTGTCCGCCAAGCCCGCCCCGAAGGGCGACGGGTCGAAGGCGATCTGCAAGCGCCTGCCGGACACCGAGAAGAAGGTCGCCAACTCGATCACCCGGCTGAGCGGCGACGCCACCGTGCCCGGCTCGATCGCCCGGCTGGAACAGCGGGTGGCCGACGCCAAGGCGGCCGGTCACACCGAGATCTACACCTACCTCAACGACCGGCTCACCTTCCGCAAGAGCCTGCTGCCCACTCTGAAGGGCCGGCAGAACGACCTGAAGT
Organism: Streptomyces sp. NPDC059443; assembly: GCF_042750105.1. NCBI lineage: Bacteria > Bacillati > Actinomycetota > Actinomycetes > Kitasatosporales > Streptomycetaceae > Streptomyces > Streptomyces sp. NPDC059443. The sequence continues at coordinate 42,111 of NZ_JBHYVM010000042.1, forward strand.
CCGTCAGCACCTGGTGCGCGGCCCAGGGCGCCCCGGCGGCGAAGAAGTGATCAACCGCACCGCGGCCGGTGTTGCCGTCCTGGTGGCGACGGCTGCCCTGCTCCTCACCGGCTGCGGCACGAACAAGGCAGCCGCACCGGACCGGACGGCGCAGTCGCAGTCCACAGACGGGGCGGACGACGCGCAGGCGCAGGAAATGCAGCAAAAGCTCGACAACGCCGACCAAACCGCCGCCCAGGCCGAGTCGGACGCGACGCAGAACAACTGACACAGACCCCGGCCTGTCCCGTCTCCTCCGGGGCAGGCCGCCGTGTCTTCCTCAACTCCGCCCCGGCAGCACGCGCGCCGACTCGCGACAGCTCCTGGCTCGGTTGAGTCAGGCCTTTCAGAGGCTTAGGTCGCGGCTACCCGACCTCAAGCAGCCCGGCTTACCCATCCAGTTCGGGAACAGGTACTCAGCTTGTCGTTTATCCACCAGCATCGAACTGGGCTCGAACTTGTGCGGCGTTTCCCCAGTTCACCGGGCGTGCGAGAGGCCGGGCCTCGATCCTGTGCTTAGGGTTGATGCAGTACGGAGGCCGGGATCGTGGGACTGGTCGAGCACGAGGTTCAACGGGCTGCGTTCGCGGCGGTGTCGGGGTTCCGGTCGGAGTTGTACGCGTGCCTGGTCTCCCGGAGCGATGCCCTGTTCGAGCTGTGCGACGCGCTGCTGTGCAGCGATGGGCCGGTGCGCACGCTCGTGGAGCTGGCCCTCGCGCCGGAGCACCGGCGCGGGCATGGTGCCCTGTGATCCGGGCTGAACCGGGGCCGGATCGATGTCGCCCGACTTCGTCGCGCGTTGGCGGGTGTGCCGCTGCCTCGGGCGAACGACGGCCGGCTGGTGTTGGCGGTGGACGTCTCTCCGTGGTTGCGGCCGGATGCCGACACCTGCTCGGACCGCTCGTTCTGTCACACTTTCGGCCGGGGGCTGGGCAAGCACCAGATGGTGCCCGACTGGCCGTACTCGATCGTCGCCGGCCTGGAGACGGGCGGGACCTCGTGGACCGCGCTGCTGGACGCGATCCGGCTGGAGCCGGGTGCGGACTTGGCCGCGGTCACCGCCGATCAGGTCCGCGACGTCGTCGAACGCCTCGTCGCGGCGGCCAGTGGCGGGACGGTGACCTGGACGTCCTGGTCGTGCTGGACGCAGGCTACGACGCACCTCGCATCGCCCACCTGTTGGCCGATCTGCCGGTCGAGGTGTTGGGCCGGCTCCGCTCGGACCGGGTGATGCGCAAGCCGGTTCCGGTGCCGTGGATCTGCCCGCCGCAGGGCGGGCGCCCGCCCAAGCACGGCGGCGAGTTCGTCTTCGGCCGCCCCGAGACCTGGGACGAGGTCACGGTGACGACCGTGACCGACACAGATCGGTATGGGACGGCGACGGCGCAGGCGTGGGACCGGCTGCATCCCCGGCTGACCCGCCGGGCGGCGTGGCTCAGCCACGAGGGCCCGTTGCCAATCATCGAGGGCACCGTGATGAACAAGCCCGTCTGGCTGTGGTGGTCGGCTACCGGTGCCCGCCCCGAGGACGTGGATCGGTGCTGGCGGGCGTTCCTGCGAAGGTTCGACGTGGAGCACACCTTCCGCCTGCCGAAACAGACCCTTGGCTGGACCCGGCCCAAGCTCCGGGACTCCCAGGCCGCCGACCGCTGGACCTGGCTCGTCCTGGCCACACACACCCAACTCCGCCTCGCCCGCCCACTCGCACGAGACCTCCGCCGTCCCTGGGAACGGCCGGCGGAACCGAACAGACTCACCCCGGCACGCGTCCGGCGCGGGTTCAGGAACCTGCACGCGAAGACCAGCACGCCGGCCCGTGCGCCGAAACCCACCCGCCCAGGCCCCGGCCGCCCACTCGGATCGAAGAACAGGCAGCCCGCCACCCGCTACGACGTCGGACGTGTCCTCGCCACCGGCGAGGCATATATCCGCCCCGCCCACCACAAGACAGGAGCCAAACCGCGACGCGTTGGATGACAGGCGAGCGCAGCATCAGTAGGTGCTGTGAGAGGGTGCGGTGTGTCCTACTACCTGCGGTTTTTCTTCGAAGTCGGCGCCCACACCCCATTGTGGCCAGGTCCGCCCGGTGATCCCGAACTCGACAGTCCTTACGGATACCCCTGCGAGCTGGAGCGGCTGCCGATCAGTTCGGATATCCAGGCCGAACTGGCGAGACTGGCCGATTGGTACTACTCGTCGCTCGACTGGGAGTACCCACCGAATCCGTCTCCGTGGCCCAAGGAACAACAAGAGCTGTTCACACGGCAGGCGGACGCTGCACTGGAGATTCTCCGCCGTGAGCTGGGTGACGCCTGGACAGTGGAAGACCGGCGCCAGCAGTTCTGACACCACGGTCGGTCACGACCGACCCCAGCCGTCAAACGACAAGCTCAGCTTGTCGTTTCTCCACCTGCGTCGAACTGGGCGCGAACTTGTTCGGGTTTCCCCAGTTCAGCGGACGTGCGGGGGGCCGGGACCCGATCCTGTGCTCAGGGTTGATGCAGCACGGAGGCCTGGAACGTGGGAGTGGTCGAACAGATCGTTCAACGAGACGCGTTCGTGCAGGCATCGGAGTTCCGATCGGAGCTGTATGCGTGCCCGACTTCCCGCGCCGACGCCCTGTTCGATCTGTGTGACGCGCTGTTGTGCACCGAGGGACCGGTCCGGACCCTCGTGGACCTGGCGCTCGCGCCGGAACACCGCCGCGGGCACCGGGCCTTGTCGTGGATGACCGCCCACGGCCTCCCGATCCGCCCCGACGTCCGGTGCGCCTCGTCGACGACGATCAGGTCCCAGGTCGAAAGGCCGGCGTTGCGCGCGGCCTCGGGCCGGAGTGCGCGGTCCTGGGAGACGGTCGAGGCGATCATCGCCGTCTGCGGCGACACGCACGGCAGGGTGGAAGCCCCGAGCCGATGCGCGCGCCCTTAGCCAGTCATGGGGATGCCCGTTCCCATGTGCGGGAGGCTAGGGCCGGGCTGTGCTGGTGGGTATGGGTGAGGACGGCCGGTTGGTGCGGGGTGTGGTGGTCCGTCGGTTGTCGGCGGTGGACCAGGAGCCGGGGGTCGGTGTCGTCGCTGCATGTGCGGGTGATGGCGGAGGCTGCCGGTGTCGGTTCGGACGGTATGGAAGCGTCTGGCGGAGCCGTCTGGAGCCTGTGGTGCGGCCGACGCCTACAGCGCCAGTGGCTCCGTCGAGCAGGGACGTCAGCTGCAGGGTGAGGACCTCGGGATCGGCCGGGCCAGCCTCCCGCCGTTAACTATTCCCGCGGACCAAACCCACGCCCTAGACTGCGACCGCTTCAGGACTTGGCGATCATCGGGAGGGCGTGCGAGATGAAACGGGCACTGATCAGCGCATTCGCGGCCGTGACGTTAGTCGTGTCCGGGGGGAGCGTCGCCACTGCTGCTGACGGTGCTCCGCCGCGCACGACGCACGGCCCTTGCCAGTACGCACAGACCCCGGACGAGCCACCGGCGCGCTCCGTTCCGCTGCCGCCTGACCCGCGGCACACCCCCAGTCGTGGCACGGTTGATATGGCTGTTCCGACCAGCCAGGGCCCGCTCCCGCTGCACTTGGACCGGGCCAAGGCGCCGTGCACGGTCCAGAGTTTCCTGCACCTGGCACGGCATGGGTTCTACGACCGGACGGTGTGCCACCGTCTGACGGCGTACCCGACGCTGAAGGTCCTGCAGTGCGGCGACCCGACCGGTACCGGTGAGGGCGGGCCCGGGTACAAGTACAAGGACGAGCTGCCGGTGGACCTGCCGCCGGCACCGACCGATCCGACCGGCGCGCGCCGCCTCTATGGGCGAGGCCTGCTGGCGATGGCCAACGCAGGTCCGGACACGAATGGTTCACAGTTCTTCGTCGTTTACGGCGACTCCGCGCTGCGACCGAACTACACGGTGTTCGGCACGGTCGGCGCCGACGGCCTGACGACACTCGACAAAGTCGCCGCCGGAGGAATCGAGCCGACCGCGGAGGCCCCGGCACCGGTCGACGGCACACCCGTGCTACGGACCGAGCTGCTCTCCGTCCGGCCGTCCTGCCAGCATTGACGCGTGGGAGTGTCAGTTTCTTTGTGTAGGCCCTGGTGCTGACTTCGGCTGGATGCGGTACGGCGTCCGCTGTTGGACGGCTGGCTTCGTTCATCTCCAGCGACAGCGTTTGTTGGCGAGTTTGGGCAGCCTTTAGTGGTGCTGGTCATGCTGACCGATGCACCGTTCTGGCACTCGCTGGTGTTCGAGGGGATCGACGATGTGGATGTCGAGGCGGTTACGGCCGCGTTCGGCACGGTCGAGGTGGCGGCGAGAGGCCGTGCGGCCGGCTCTGTATGTCCGGACTGCGGCCGCTTCTCGGATCGGGTTCACGACCGATACCAGCACAGGCTGAAGGACCTTCCGGTCGCCGCGCAGGGCTTTGTGATCCAGTTGACGGTCCGGCGCTTCATCTGCGGGTCGGCCGAGTGCCCGCGCCGGACGTTCGCCGAGCCGTTCTCGCGGCTGGCTGCCCCGCACGCACGGTTCACCACGCGTCTCAACCACGCCCTGGAGCGAGTGGGGCTCGCGCTGGCCGGGCGGGCCGGAGCTCGGCTGGCTGCCCAGCTGGGCTTCGGCGCGGGACGGATGACCTTGTTACGCAGGGTAATGGCGTTGCCCGATCCGAAGTTCAGCACTCCGCGCGTGCTGGGCGTGGACGACTTCGCGATCCGTCACGGCCAGACCTACTCCACAGTCTTGACCAGCGTCGAAGGCCATCGCGTGGTCGACGTGCTCCCGACACGTGAAGCCGGGCCACTGGCCGCCTGGCTGATCCGCCACCCCGGCGTGGAGATCATCTGCCGGGACCGGGCGGGCGCCTACGCCGAGGGCGCCCGCCGTGGTGCCCCCGACGCTCTGCAGATCGCCGACCGGTTCCATCTGTGGCAGGGCCTCGGCCGAGCGGTGGAGACCTGCGTCGCCGCCCACCGCGACTGCCTGCGCAATCCTTCACCAAGGGACATGCCGCCGGAGGCCACCCGAGCGGCTGCCGCCCAGCCGCAGGACGACCCGGCACCCGTCGGCCGGCGGGCTGAGCGGAAGAAGGCAGCACACGCCTTGGTGCACGAGCTGCTTGCCCGAGGCCACTCGCGCCGGGCGATCGCCCGGCACCTGGGCTGGGGTCTCAACACCGTGCTCCGGTACGCGAACGCCGCGAACTGGCAGGACACCATCCGCGAAAACCGGCCCCGCCCCAGCAGACTGGACCCATACAAGCCTTACCTGGAGCAACGCTTCGCCGCGGGATGCACGAGCGTCACCCACCTCCATAGGGAACTCGTTGCCGACAACGCGCCCGTCACCTACCAGATGGTCCGATCCAACATCGCCACCCTCCGCGGGGCTCCGGCCGGCGCGCCGCAGCGGCCGCCGACGGTGCGGCAGGTGACCGGCTGGCTCACCCGGCACCCCACGACCCTGACCGAGGAAGATCGGGTCGGCCTGAAGGAGGTCCTGGCCCGCTGCCCCGAACTGGACAAGGCCGCCGGACACGTCCGCGACTTCGGCGAGATACTCACCGACCGCCTCGGCTCCACACTCCCCACCTGGATCGACGCAGTCGATGACAGCCAGCTACCCTGTCTCACCGGCTTCGCGCTCCACCTTCTGCGGGACATTGACGCCGTGATAGCTGGGCTCACTCTCGACTGGAGCTCCGGCAGCATCGAGGGCGCCGTCAACCACATCAAGAAGATCAAGCGCCAGCTCTACGGCCGAGCCGGATTTGAACTCCTCCGCAAGATGATCCTGCTCCAGTAACACTGTGCGAGCAGCCGCCCAGCCGTGGCAGGATGGCCTCATGTTGATCCGAAAGGGCGATGCCGCGTAGGCGTCCCAAGGCCGTCCGCGCAGAGCGGTGGCGGCCACAATGGCAGTGTTCGGTCCTGAGAGTCCGCGGAGTCTCCGCGCGGACTCGTGCAGCGATCCGCCGGGTCGAAGACCAGGAGATGTGGCTCAACGCGGTCGCCAATGCGCTCTCGTGTTTCGAGCGAGCCTTTAACCAGCCGGGACGCTACCTGGATGCCTCCGAGTTCGAATCGCCCGGGGTGGGAGATGCTCGTGATGACCTCGACTGGGCGATGCGGCACCTTCCTCCCGGAGCGCAACGGGACTTGGGCCGACTGATCACACGCATCGATGAGGAACTCGAGCGCCGCACCCTGCCCGACCCCAACAGTATTGAGCTGGCGGGTTTCGGCTGGTGGTGGACCAGAATGCGAGAACGCTGACGGGCCCCGGACCCGCGCCCACAATCGAACGACAGCGTCACCCTCCGCGACCACTCCCCAAGATCTGTGCCAGAACCGAGAAATAGCAGCAGTGTGGCGCGAGGGGGGCGTCGCTGTCACGTCAAGACGATGCACCCCCGCCGCTCCAGCTCGCTGAGGAGCGATAGGGAGGGATCGACCTTGTTCCATCGCAGATCCAGCTTCTCCAGCGATGGCATCAGGGCGAGCCAGTCGGGCAGCTGGCCGAGGTGGTTGCTCCGCAGGTCGATCTGACGCAGTCGCGGGAGGCCGGCCAGTGACTCCGGCACCTCGGTCAGGGAGTTCTCGCGTAGGTCCAGGTGGCGCAGTTCATGCAGCTCGGCTGCTGACGACGGAAAGTGCTCGATCGCGTTCCCTCGGAGCCACAGCTCACGCAGGCAGCGGAGCTGGCCGATGGCATCGGGCAGGGCGGTGAGCCGGTTGTGCTGTGCCCTGAACTCGATGAGGCCGCTCATCCCACCGATGGTCTCTGGCAGGGTAGTGAGGGAGTTCTCACCGACGTTGAGGTAACGCAACCGGGTCTCGCCGGGCCCTGTCGTCGCACTCGGCCATCAGCAGCTCGGCGAGGAAGCCGCGGTAGGTCATGTGGTCCTTCATTGCCCGGTTGGTGATGTCGGAGAACTCGTGCCTGAGCTCCGGAAGCCGCAACAGGCGGCAAGCCGTGTCGATGGCCGTGGTGGCGGCCTGCTAGGTCAGTCCTCGCTGGCGGGGCAGGGTCACTGTGCTTCTCCCTCGTGGTGTTCACCGCCGCTGGCGCGACGGTGTCGGAGCGGTTGGTGGTCGGCGCCGCCCGCGGAATCTCCGCGACCCTCGACGTCGGCACCGGCTGCGGCCGAATCAGCACGCGCTGGGCAACGCCGGCGGCGCCGCGGCCGCCCTGAAGATCCACGCGACCACCGCCTAAGGAGACATCGCGGCCCGCGCCTTCTGAGGTGTCCCGGCGGTCCTGTCGTGGGCGAGCGGGGGGTCGGATCGTTCTTTGACGGCCAGGCGTTCAGGCCAGCGGCCTGAAAGACGTCGATGCCGTGGAGTGATAAGGCCGTTACCTTCCGTACTGGGCCTGTGTCGCAGGCACTTGACGTGGGAGGTACGCCGCATGTCGGACAGCACACCGCCGGTAACTGAGGGAACCGAGGGACCCGCGACGACGCGGGAGGAGCGGGTCGCGCGGCTTCGGACCCTGCTGTCGGGAGCCCGCGCGGACACGCGCTGGGCCAGGCGCCTGAGGGTGAACCGGAACAGCAACATCCTGATCGAGACCGCGTTGCATGCCGCTGCCCGGCTCAGCGAGGGCTTACCGCTGTCGGACCTTGAGCAGGACCTGGTCGACCAGATGGCCCGGATTGTGACCGTGGAGGAGGTCGCGGAGTACGGCAAGCTCTACAAGGATGCCCCCGCCGTCGGGGAGTTCTTTCCCTCCGGCGTGGCGCGGATCGAGCTGGAGCGTTCCTACTCGATGGCGGACTACGCGGCGGACCAGGAGACCCTTGTCCGGGACATTCTGGCGCAGCCCAATGTCAACATCATCGACCTGTCCTCCCCGTCCGCGGGGGCGCAGCTGGACAGTCCGGACAGCGAGGAATTCGTCGCCGCGATGGGCGAGTACGGATCGGCGCTCACGGTGATCACCGGACCCCCGCCCGGCGCTGAGGCCCTCGCACCGAGCACCTTCACCCTGAAGGCGCACAAGTTCATGAGTGTGCGGGGATCCGACGAGATCGGTGCCGACGAGTTCTACTGGGCCTCGGGCGCGGGCAGCGACCAGGTTGCCCGCCGTGAGTACCGCTCCCGTGTCTTCACCGACATGTACACCGGCAACACCCGGAACTTCAGCGACTCCGACGTCCTCTTCCAGGGCCGCGTGGACCGCTTCTTCTACATGGACATCGAGGCGTGGGAGGAGGATAGCGGCAGCATCTGGAGCGAGATCAGCAAGTTCCTGTACAAGATTTCCGACAAGGCGATGGAGGCGGCCGAAAGGGGTCAGGCGTCCGGCGTTCCGGACGACAACGCCCAGGCGGCCGCCGGAGCCCTTGCACTGTTCGGGGTTGCCACCGAGTTCATCGGCTGGCTGTTCTCGCTCTTCGAGAACAAGGACGACTTCGTCGCCCACCGCTCCTACGGCATCACCCGCGCCGGACTCGTCGCCCTCAGCCAGATCCCGCCAGGCGCAGGGTGGCCGGCCGGCGTGTCCACCTACGAGTTCAACGGCGGCAACGAAGGACACCTCAGGCTCTGGATCCACACCACCTACCAGCCCGCGCCCGAGCCCCACCCGCGAAGCTACGCGCTCAGCATGAACAGCACCGGTGCGGTGACCGGCCGGCCGTACGCGGGCGACGCGGACCAGAGCTTCAAACGCATTTCGCAAGCCGACGGCTCCACCGGCATCCGAAACGGCTACTACAACCTCGCACTGACGATGAGCAACACCGGTGCGGTGACCGGCCGCCCGTACGTGGGTAACGTGGATCAGAGCTTCATTCTGGTCCCGCAGGCCGACGGATCCGTCGGCATCCGCAGCGTCTACCACAACCTCGCGCTGAGCGTGAGCAGCGCCGGTGCGGTGACCGGCCGCCCGTACGTGGGCACCCTGGACCAGAGCTTCGACATCGTTCCTCAGGACGGCGACGACTCCACCGGCATTCGAAGTGTCTACTACCTGGCCCCCTGATCAACGAAGATCATCGCATGTCGCCCGTTCAGCGTGGTCCGCAGCGGCTGACCCTTCGGCGAGTAGTCTTCCTGGCCTGAAGGCGTGTCCGGTGGGTCGAGTGACAGGATCCACCGGGCACGCCGTAGCCCCTGCGGGGGTGGGTCGGCGGTAGCCGCGTCGGTATGGCGTGCGGCTGAGTCGCCGTCCGGCCTTCAGCGTGAGACCGAGACCGGGCTGTGGGCGCCGACGGATCCGTCCGGACGCTCGGTGTGCCTCATCGATGATGGTGAGGTCCCAGCCCGGGAGGCCGGCGTACGTGGCGTACACGGTGACCTTTCCAGCCCCCGGGTCCACTCCACCAACTCGTTCACGTCCGTGGTACCGGTGAAGGAAACCTCCTCACCCTGCAGTGAGGACACCCCGATCATCGGGCCCGGCGGCCGTCCGGAAGGCTTGTCCGAACCAGCCCATTTACCACTTAGTGTGGAGGCTTAGCGTCGGAGGTGGTGCTTCGGAATCGGTTCCGGGAGGGTAATCCCCTTCAGTGGAGCGGAGTTTGAGGCTCTAGAAGAACCCAACAGCCTTTGGCGAATAGCTGATAAAAATGTTCTTCGACTGCTGGTGGTACATGCGCCACACCGCTCCTGACCAGGCAAAATGAAGGTACCTGCCTTCGGCGGGCTGGTGATGGCCCGCAACTGGCCCGGATCTTGGCAGGCCCTGCGCATGGACTATCGGGCGTCGGGTCGTTCGGTCGTTTGCAGGACGGCGATGGTCCAGCGGAAACCCATGCCGAAGCTGATGAGCAGGATGTGCTCTCCGGGTGCGGGTTGCTTGGTGCGGAGAAGGTGGTTGAGGGCCAGGAGGATGTCGCAGGCGCCTGCGTGTCCGGTGTGGCGGCCGAAGGCCCAGCTGCTCTTGGTGCGGCTGAGGAAGAGTGGCGGGCCGGTCAGCAGGACGTCGATGACGGGGGCGCCCATGGCGATCACGAGGGTGTGGGAGATGTCGCTCGGCGTCAGCTCGGCTTCGCCCAGGGCGGCGAGGACGGAGACGTGGGTGCATTCGCGCAGTGAGGTCAGGTACGGGGCGACCCCGGTGTCCTCGAGGAGCATGCGTCTGCGGAGCCGGAAGTCCTGCAGGGTGAGGGTTCCGCGGCTGAGGTTCTCCAGGTGTGGTGCTGATGTATGGGTTGTGGTGATAAGCCGGGCGTATCCCGGTTCGCGGGTGAGGACTGCGGCGGCTGCTCCGTCGCCTACGACGATTCCGGCTTCATCCTCCAGGCGGTCGTCGTGTAGACGGCTCGACAGTGAGCCGGCCGTGATCAGAGCGGCGCGTGCCTCGGGGCGGGCGGTGAGGTGTTCGGCGGCGCTGACCAGGGCTGCGGCCCCGCCGTTGCTGGCGGCGCCGATCTCGACGCTGAGGGCGTGCGGGGCGTTCAGTACGCGTTGAAGGTAGGTGACGGGGGTGTAGTGGTCGTCGTCCCGGTAGCCGGCATGGGCTATCAGACTGAGTTCGCTGCTGCCGCGTCCGCTGTCCCTGAGTGCTTGCAGAGCTGCTCGTCCTGCCATCTCCGCGGCGGTGTCGCCCGTCGAGCGTGCCGCGGAGAGGTACTCGTTGACGTCGGCCGGGGATTGGCTGGACGTCCCTTGTCTGGGGCGGATCCGGGGAATCCACGCGCCTGTTCCGGCGAGGTGAATGTCATGCCACAGCATGGTGGGTTCCTTCGGACGGGTTCAGAGGGCCGGGGTGGTGCCCGCGGGCAGGGGAATGAGGTTGTGCTGAGAGTCGAGGGTGGCGGTGGGGTGGCAGGTCAGCCCGGTGGTCCTGGCCAGGACCGTTCCGTCGCCGGTGTGGGCGGTGAGTGTGCCGGTCGCGAGGTCGTGGGACAGGTGGATCGTCTTGTGGACTGCGGTCAGGTCGAGGTCGTTGCCCGCGGTGGCGAGGTCCACGGTGGTGATCCCTGCGAGGGGGCCGAGGAGCGGTCCGGTGTCACGTGCCCGGGGGAGTGCCAGGAGGTGTCCCATGGCGTCGAGCAGGAGGGCGGGGACACGTAGCCGGGTGAGGGGCTCGGCGCAGGTCTCGGGGTGGAGGTCGAAGATCGCCGTGGTGCCTTGCGGCCCGGATGTGTGCTGGATGGTGGCGGCGAAGGGGCCGCTGAGATGGATGATCTTGTTGGGCCGGTAGATGGGCAAGGTGTCCGCCTCGTACGGCGACTGCGGTCCGGGGTCCGGCGGCGCGGCGAGGTCGGGGTGACGGGTGCTCAGCAGGACCTGTGCCCGGTGGCACAGGTCGTCGAAGCGCAGGACCTTGCCCGTTGCGCTCACGCGGTTGGTGGTGATCCGGACGGCGACCGTGGCGGTGTGTTGGTCCTGCTTGAGGATGTGGGCCTCGGTCTTGATGGTGCGTGGCCGGTCGGCGCGGACCGTGATGCTGGCGTTGCAGACGAGGTCGCGGAATCCGACCACCGCCAGGTCAGGCCGTAGCTGTGCGGCGGCTTCGGCTGCCGCTTCCAGGACGAAGGTGCCGGCGACTTCGGCCACGCCGCCCACGAGGTGGTGGCGGAGCCATCGTCCGTCGCCTTCGGGGAGGGAGCGGGGCTCCCAGGTCTTGGTGAACACCCCCCAGTGGCGTCCACGCATCAGGGTTCCGTCCAGGAGCGGCCCGGTGGCCGGGCCGGCGGGGGCCGCGCTGGGTGGCGCCGGGGGGAGGTGCGGTTTGGGCTGTCCGGAGATGTTTAGCCGGGTGAACATCGCCTGCTCGTCGTCGCGGACGAAGAGGAGGACCGGGTCCCGGGGTGGTCGGGTGAGGGCGGACAGGAATTGGGCGCAGCCTTGTTCGTTGGTGACGAAGGCGTCCACCCCGTGTTGGACGAGCGTGTCGGCGGAGTCGAGGGTGGCGACCACGCCTACGGAGCGCCAGCCGGCCCACAGGATGGCGAACTCGCCGTGGCCGCCCGGGAGGTGGTGTGCCCAGGCGGTGGCGTGGTTGAGGTATTCGCTGGCGGCGGTGTAGTCGGCGTCGCCGGGGACCACGGTGACGGAGGCCATGCTGCTGAAGTTGCACCAGATGCGTGGGGCGCGGCCGGCGAGCGCGTGTTTGAGGTTGCGGTAGCCGGCCGCTTTGGTGGCGCGGACCTTTTGGAAGTCGGCGAGGGGCTTGGCGGGCAGCGCACGGGAGCGCAGGTCGAGGACTCCGTTGATCAGGAGGTCGATACGGCCGTGCCGGTCGTGGATCTCGTCCAGTACCGCCGTGGTGCGCTCCCGGTCCAGGATGTCGCAGGCGCGGTAGTGGACCCGGTCCTCACCGCACAGCTGTTTCAGCCGCGCGATGGTCCCGGCGGCTTCGGCGGTACGGCGGTGCTGGTCGTAGCGGGCTTTGAGCTGGGCGACGCTCAGATCCGGGTGGGCCCGGCGCTCTGCACTCATGAACTCGGCCTGAGGAGGCAGGAGCGGCGGCTGCCGGTCCGGTGGGGAGGTGCGGCCGACCAGGTAGACGGTGGGGCGGGTGATCGAGCGGGCGAGGGCCGCGAGGATCTCGGAAGTGATGCCTCGGGCTCCGCCGAAGGCGACGATCACCGACTCCGGGGGCAGCGGGGCTGCCGCCTCGTCCGGGGGGCTGACGGGTTCCGGGTGGTCGGTGAGGGCGTACTGGAGCCAGGTGTCCCCGTCGCGAGCGACGGTGTGTAGCGGCACGGGCAGGCCGACGGCCTCGGAGAGCTGCCGTAGTGCGGTGTCGCAATCGTCGGTGCTCGTGAGAACGGTCAGGCCGTCGCACTGCTCGATCTCGGTGCGGACGGACCGGATGAGTCCGCTGAAGTACCCGCTCAGGGGGTGGGGCAGGCCGTCGGGCAGGGCGCCCATCATGAGGGCGGCGAGGCTGCCGCCGGAGCGCAGCGCGGGTAGGGCGGACTGGACGGTGGTGAAGGCCAGGTCCATGAGCGACTCGGCGCGTGCGGCCTGCACCTCGTCAGCGGGGCCGGTAGGAGCGGTCAGCCGGGACAGGATACGGATGTGGCGGGGAACGAACGGCAGCTCCGCCAGTGCCCGGCCGGTGTCTTCGGGCAGGACGTGCTCGGCCTGGGGAATGTCCGGGCGCGGTGTCCACACCGCGGTATTCGGTGAGGCGGCGCGTGCGGCGAGTTCGGGATCGTCGGTGACCACGATGGCGCCGTCGGGGATCGCCGGCTGTTGCCGGAGGTTACGGGGGGTTGGCATGGTGATCAGCCGCGCGCTCTGGCGTCGGCCTAGCCCGGCTTCGTCGGGGCGCGGCGCCGCTTTATGCGAGAGTGCGGTGGTTGGACCGGGGGCTGTGAATTGCAGGGCGGGTGTGGACGGCTGATCCGGTAGCAGCAGTCGGTCGCTGCCGGAGTGGATGGCCTCGACGATGGCGAGCGCCGTGTCGGCCGCGAGGTAGGTGCGCTCAGCGCCGGCCAGGGCGGGCAGCTCGTGCCCCCGGATCCCTTGCTCGTCGGGGGCGCTGGCGGTTGTGGTGGTGAGGGTGCCCATGATCGGCAGGCCGTGGCGCTCTGCTGTGTCGCGGCGTGCGACGGCCAGGAAGACGGCGGCCTCGGCGACGGTGCGCCCGTCCGGGACGACGCTGTCGAGGTAGCCGTGCCAGCCCCGGCCGGGGCGGCCGGATACGGCACCGATGAGGGCCAGTTCGCACGCGCCGTGGCGCAGTTGGCGAAGGCCTGTGTCGATGGCCGCGTGCGTCGAGTCCCGGCCGCCGTACACCGTGATGCCGAAGCCGTTGAGGTCGTGGTAGTTGGTGGCCCGCCCGGAGTTGAGGCCCGCGTTGGCTCCGGTGAAGTCGTCCTCGGTGACTTCGGGGCCGGAAACGCGTACCGCCTCCTCCAGGTGTGCCTTGAGGACCTCGATCTGGCCGCTGTCGGGGAGGATCTCCAGTGCCTCGGCGCATTCGGCCGCGTGGACGCGTAGGCCCAGACGCAGGAAGTGAGCCATGGGCAGGGCGGTGCCCACGATCACGGCGGTGGTGGGCTTGAGGGCGTGCGAGGCGGGACCGAGCTGCTCCAGGAGCAGACCGGCTGCCTGAAGGGTCATCAGCTGGGTGTGGTCCATGTGTGCGGTCGTCCGTGGGGGTATCCGCAGCTCGTGTGGCGAGGGCGATGGATACGGATCCGCGAACACGGCTTCCGGCGCGGGCCCCTCCTGCCGCAGCCAGGCTGCCGCCTGTCCGGGGTCCGCGCCGGGCAGATGCGTACTCCACCCGACGACGACGGTTTCAGCCTCGGGTGTCGAAGGGGACGGGGACGCGGAGGACGCCGGCGAGGAGGCCGGAGTGCGGTCGGCCAGGACGGCGTGCGCGCCGGTGCCGCCGAGGCCGAACGCCGAGACCCCGACGATCCGCGGCCGGCTCGGGTCGGCCGCCCAAGCGGTGGATTCGACGGGGACGGTCAGGCGGCTCTCGCTCAGCAGTGGATGGGGTGCCTCGTGGCAGGACTGGCCCGGAATGCTCTGCTGTTCGAGGGCGAGGAGCGCGTGGACTACGGAGACCAGCCCGGCCAAGGTGCCGGTGTGGCCGACGACAGACTTGTTGGACGTCAGAAGGCAAGCTCTGGCGTGGTCTCCGAGCCGCGCACCCAGGGCGCGCAGCTCCACGGCATCGCCGACCGGGGTGGCGGTGCCGTGTGCCACGATCCAGTCGATGTCCTCGGGCTCGATGTCGGCGTCCTTCCACGCCCGGGTGATCGCCAGCTCCTGGCCTCGCTCGGCGGGGGCGTGGATGGCCTTGCCCTTGCCGTCGGCGGCAAGCCCCGTACCCAGGACGAGCCCGAGGATCCGGTCACCGTCGGCCCGTGCCCTGGCCTCCGTCTTGAGAGTGAGCATGACGGCTCCCTCCCCGATCAGGGTGCCGTCCGCGGCCTGATCGAACGGCCTGATCTGCCCGCTCCTGGTGATCCCCTGGGCCTTGGAGAACAGCGCGAGGCCCAGGGGTTCGACCACCGAGCTGCCTCCGACCAGCGCCGCGTCGCACGAGCCGTCGCGCAGGGATTTGACAGCGGTATCCAGCGCGTAGAGGCCGCTGGCGCAGGCGGCGTCCAGTACGAGAGTCCGGGTGTCGTCGGGGACCAGTCCCGCGAGTGCGGCGTTCAAGGACGCTTGTGGCAGCGCGAGCAGCGGATCGCTGCCGTCGCCGTCGTAGCGCGTGGAGATGGCGTGCGCCGCGAGCTCGGCCAGCCACTCCCCACCCTGGACGTCCGCAAGGTGCCGGCGCAGCAGCTCCTGGTACTCCTGCCCCAGTACGGCGCTCTGGCGTCCCGTTCCGATCAGGTCCTGAACTCCCGTGGCCACCGCGAGCCAGCGGTCACCGTCGGACCGTGTCACGTTGTCCAGAGCCTGAACAGCACAGTGCCGCATCCAGCCCACCGCCTGTGGCAGATCCGTCCGCCCCGGATCCCAGTGGTCATCGGGAACCATCCGAGGGTCGGGAACGAACCCGTGGTGGTAGCCCGCGCGCCGCGCGTAGAGGCGGTCTGACGTGTCAGGGTCGGGGGACCAGAAGTCGTCGATGCGGAAGGTGCTCGGCTCGGAGAACAGCGGTGTTCCCTCGCACAACCGCTGCCAGAACTCCTGGGGGCTGTTCGATCCGGGAAGAGTCACACCGATGCCCACGACGGCGATGGGCACTCCGCCCGGCGCCGCGGGGCTCTTGGTCGCGGACCGGGCTGGACCGGGGACGGTCCCGGGGGCCGGGACCTCGCTCCGAGCACCGACGTTACCTGGGGCTGGGGCCACGCTCCGGGCATCGACGTCGCCGAGGGCCGGTTCTTCGGGGCGGCGGGCGCCCGGTCGGTCCGTGGTGTCGGCCGGCCCCGATCGGCGGGCCTGCGCCGAAAACCTGGACTCCGCCGCGAACCGCCGGAGGGCGGCGATCTCAAGTCCTCCGTCGGCCGTGATCGTCTGACCGGTGATGTAGCCGGTGGCATCGCTCACGAACAGACCGACGAGCTCGGCCGCCTCGGCCATGGAAACATTGCGCCCCAGCGGTATGGCGGTCGGCGCCTGCCGCTCGAAGGCACCCGGATCGCTGAACGACTCGTGGATTTCGCTGGTGACCGTAGCGAGCGACAGCGTGTTGACGCGGATTCCGCGCGGTGCCAGTTCCACGGCCAGATAGCGGACCAGAGCCTCCAAGCCCGCCTTGGAAACACCGGTGGCGCCGTACCCCGTGATGGGGAGCGCCGACCCGAGGCTGGACAGGCACAGGATGCTCGCTCCGGCCCGCCCCGACATCAGGTCGGCAGCGCGGCGTGAACAGTGGTAGGCGCCCATGACGTTGGTACGCCACGCCCGCTCCCAGTACGTGTCGTCGATGTCGAGGAGCGGAAGGAAGGCTCCGGCAGCCGCATTGTTCACCAGGATGTCCAGGCCGCGGTGCCGCTCGGCGACCGCGTCGAACATTCTGTCGATCTCTGTGGTCTTGGCGACCGATGCCCGCAGGAACTCGCAGCTGTACCCGGCCTGCTCCAGCTCGGCCTGGAGCAGGCCGGCCTGCTCCACGGAATGGAAGTAGTTGACGATGACATGGGCGCCTCTGCGGGCCAGCGTGCGGACGATCTCCGCGCCCAGGCTCCGGCTGCCACCCGTGACCAGCGCGATACGCCCACTGAGGTCACCGGCAGGCGGTAAGGCCGCCATCACCGTCCCGCTCCGGGCGCAGACCCGCCGCTCACCACGGTTTCGGCGATCCGCCGCAGGGTGCCATGGTCCAGCAGCGAGGCGTTGCCCCGCAGTTCGGCGACGTCGAACCGCTCGGCGACCCGCGCGAGCAGCGTGACCTGCTTGAGGGATTCCACCCCGAGGTCCGCCTCCAGACTGTCGTCCTCGCCCAGCAGCTCGGGCGGATACCCCAGGAACTCGCCGTAAAGCACCTGGAGCTCGCGCAGGACATCCGCATAGCCGAGAGCCGATGGCGTCCCGGCTGCCACAGTGGCTGTAGCCGGGGGAGGAACCGCGGTCAGGACCTGGGCCACAGCCGGGGCGGGGGCCAGAGCTGGAGCCGGGACCGGGGCCGCAGCCTGGGCTGAGGCCGGGGTCGGGGGCGGCAGGCTCTGCGGGATGGACGACGCCGACGGGGGCTGGGTAACGGCGGGCGGGGAGAAGTTCCCTGCCGTGCGCGTGCCCGTGCCCGCGCCCGTGCCGGGAAGGGCACGGGCCGAGACGGTCGGTGAGGACGGCGCCGCCCCGATCCGGGGCGCGGGGCGCAGCGAGCCGGCCTTGCCGGCTGCCAGCGCCCCAATGGCATGGACTGGGCCCCCGGGTTCGGCGAGGGGGGTGTAGACGTGGACCGCCGGGACGGTGGCCTGGACCAGACGCCCGACCAGCAGGCGCTCACCGCATTCGACGAATACCTCGGCCCCGGCTGCGTGCAGGTCCCGTACGACGTCCAGTAGTCGCACGGGCATGGTCAGCGACGAGGCCACCATCTCCACCGGGTCCCAGTCGCCGGCTTCACGCCCCAGCTGGGTGGACCACACACGCCAGCGCCCCGGCCCGTACGGCACGCGGGGAGCCTGCTCTCTTAGCGCCCGCGCTGCGGGCGTCACCGCAGGAGTGTGGGTGTAATGAGGGAAATCCAGCCGACTGTGCGGCCAGCCGAGGACTTCGGCCAGCCTGGCGGCCTCAGCGATCTCCTGTGCCGGGCCGCTGAGTACGCTCTGCCGCGGGGCGTTCTCACAGGCCAGTACGAGGTCCGGATGGCCGATCAGCCCGGCCAGATGAGCGGCCTCGCGGCCGCTGGCGCCCACCGCGAGCATCGCACCGTCCCACCCCTGCCGCGTCAACGCCCTTGAGCGGGCCACCGCCAGGCGAGCGGCGTCCTCAACAGACAGCCGTCCCGCGGCAGCCAACGCCCACAGTTCCCCCACGCTCTGGCCCACGATCGCGAAGGGGGCCACCCCTGCGGCAACCAGCGCCTCGTGCACGGCGATACCGACCGCGAAGATCTCCAAGTACTGCACGTCCGGATCAGGACGGGAAGCAGCCGGCCCGTCGGACCCGACCAACCTGGCCACCACATCGGGCAGACCTAACTCCCGCGCAACATGCCCGATCCGCGCGAGCACCTCGCCGACCTGGGGGAATTCTGCCCGGAGCTCCCGCAGGATGCCCCCTCGGGGAGGGGGCACCGTCCCTGGTATCAAGAAGACGATTCTCTCGGTCATGGAGCCGACCCCCTCCGAACGAAGCCCACACGGTCCACTGAACCTGTCGCACACCGTCGCTGAGCCGCAGCATCCAGGAACCGGTCACGCTTCCTGACCGGGCGGGTGCCGACCTGCACGAGCCGAGAGATCTCCCCTCCGCCCGCCCAACGCCTCCATGACACAGGACCGCAGGAGCGCCTGCAAGAGGCCCCCGAGCCATTCCGCCCCCGGCGACGGTGCACTGAAGGAGGTGCCTGCAGTCCCGGCTCCCGATGACCTTTAGGTACTGTCCTGGCGATCAAGCTGTGTCGTCGGGTACGGACGAAATGTCGATGGTGAAGTAGCCCGATAGGGTGCCTGCGACGAGCAGGCCGTGGTGTTCCGTCAGCGCATGAACTTCGTCTGCCAGAGGAAGGGCGTGGCATGTCCGTGTGCGCGGGTTCCAGATCCGCACCGTCTTGTCGTAGCCGGCGGTGGCGAGGCGGGGGGTGCCGTCAGATGCGGTGAACGCCACTATCGCGTCCACCCAGTTGGTGTGGCCGGTAAGAGGTCCGCCGTCCTGGGTGCCGGTGGCGGGGTCCAGTATCCGCACCGTCTTGTCGTAGCCGGTGGTGGCGAGTCGGGGGGTGCCGTCAGGTGCGGTGAACGCCGCCAGCGCCTGCACTTGGTCGGTGTGGCCGGTGAGGTGCTCGCCTTCTTGGGTGCCGGTGGCGGGGTCCAATATCCGCACCGTCTTGTCGTGGCCGGTGGTGGCGAGGCGGGGGGTGCCGTCGGGAGCGGTGAACACCGCCATCGACCACACCCCGCCGGTGTGGCCGGTGAGGTGCTCACCCACCTGGGTGCCGGTGGCTGGGTTCCAGATCCGTACCGTCCTGTCCTGGCCGGTGGTGGCGAGGCGGGGGGTGCCGTCAGGTGCGGTGAACACCACCACCGCCTGCACTTGGTTGGTGTGTCCGGTGAGGTGTTCGCCTTCTTGGGTGCCGGTGGCGGGGTTCCAGATCCGCACCGTCTTGTCGTAGCCGGTGATGGCGAGGCGGGGCGTGCCGTCGGCGGAGGTGAACGCCACTACTGCGCTTGCCCGGTTGGCGTGGCCAATGCTCACCGGAGTGCCGGTGGTCGGGTTCCAGATCCGCACCGTCTTGTCGTGGCCGGTGGTGGCGAGGCGGGGGGTGCCGTCGGCGGAGGTGAACGCCACTACTGCGCTCACCTCGCCGGTGGGGTGCTCGCCTTGCTGGGTGCTGGTGGCCGGGTTCCAGATCCGCACCGTCCTGTCGTGGCCGGCAGCGGCGAGGCGGGGGGTGCCGTCAGGTGCGGTGAACACCGCCAGCGCCCTCACCATGCCGGTGGATCCGGTGAGAGGCTCGCCTTCTTGGGTGCCGGTGGCTGGGTTCCAGATCCGCACCGTCTCGTCGAGGCCGGTAGTGGCGAGGCGGGGGGTGCCGTCGGGAGCGGTGAACACCGCCCCCGCTTCCAGCTCGTGGGTGTGGCCGGTGAGAGGCTCGCCTTCTTGGGTGCCGGTGGCCGGGTTCCAGATCCGCACCGCCGCGTCTCTACCTCCGGTGGCGAGGCGGGGGGTGCCGTCGGGAGCGGTGAACGCCATTACTACTCCCAGCTCGTGGGTGTGGCCGGTGAGGAGTTCGCCTTCTTGGGTGCCGGTGGTCGGGTTCCAGATCCGCACCGTCTTGTCGGTGCTGGTGGTGGCGAGGCGGGGGGTGCCGTCGGGAGCGGTGAACACCGCCATCGACACCACCGCATTGGTGTGGCCGGTGAGGTGCTCGCCTTCTTGGGTGCCGGTGGCGGGCGTCTGCGACGGAGTCCGGCGGCCCCACCAGAACGGTGAGAAGTGGCTCCGCCAAGCGTTCGACTGCCGGGCCGGTAGGTAGCCCGCGCACAAGCGTAGCCAGCGAGAAGAGGCCGTCAGGGGCCCGGATGACATGTCGGCTGCCCGTTCGAGAGATGGGGCCACCTCCTGCTGTTCCCCCGGGGCCGGTAAACCCCGTCCAAGACAGGCGGGGTTCCAGATCCGCACCGTCCCGTCGTTGTCGCCTGTGGCGAGGCGGGGGGTGCCGTCGGGAGCGGTGAACACCGCCATCGACATCACCGTGCTGAAGTGGCCGGTGAGAGGCTCGCCTTCTTGGGTGCCGGTGGCCGGGTTCCAGATCCGCACCGTCTTGTCGCTGCCAGCGGTGGCCAGACGGGGGGTGCCGTCGGGAGCGGTGAACACCGCTACTGCCCACACCCAGCTGGTGTGGCCGGTGAGGGGCTCGCCCACCTGGGTGCCGGTGGCCGGGTTCCAGATCCGCACCGTCTTGTCGCTGCCAGCGGTGGCGAGGCGGGGGGTGCCGTCGGGAGCGGTGAACACCGTCATCGACCACACCCCGCCGTCGGTGTGGCCGGCGAGTTGCAGGTGGAGTTGGCGTGGTTGGACTGACCCGGCGATCAGGACGGGAGGCCATGGGCCGGGGTTGCGGGGATGGATTTCGGCGGGGGGCGGGGTGCCTTGGACGTAGATGGTGCCGAGTCGCCGCCACCAGCGGCGCCATTCGATGGCGGTGCCGGTCTGCCGTCCGGGGACGGTGTGGCGGGCGTCGTGCTGGTGGAGGACGGTTCCGGCGATGGCGGGTGGGAGGTCGTTCGGGGTGAGGCTGTGGTGGAGGACGCTGGTGGTGACACTGGTGAGATCGAGTGTGTCGAGGACGTCGGGGTGGTCGGCGAGGGTGTTCAGGGCCCCGGCCCTGTGGCCGAGGCGGGCGTGGGCGGCGAGGTGGTGGCGGATGTAGGGGCTGATGTCCGGGGGCTGCGACGTAACGCCGGGTGTGTCCTGACCCTGGCGGGCGTGGCGGGCGTGGCGGGCCAGGGCGGCGGTGATGTTGGAGTGGGCCTGATCGGTGTCGGGGCCGGTGGTGAAGTGTTCGGTGAAGGTGCGGTGAGCGAGGCGGTAGACGCTCTGCCCGTGCTCGTGATCGAGGGCGAGGTAGGGGGCGGCGTCGCGGAGCAGACCGGAGATGCTGCCGCCGGTGGCGGCGGTGTCGGGCGCGACGGCGTCGGCGATGCAGGTCCAGATCCCGTCCTGGTCTGGCAGGCCGCGGCCCTGGGTGAGGCCGAGGGCCTTCAGGAGAGGTCCGTAGTGGGAGCTGGCGCGGTGGAGACGCTCCAGGGCGCGGGTGAAGAGTTGACGGTGGGTGCGTCCGATGAGGGGGGCGGGGTCGGTGATCAGGTGGGGATCGTTGAGGAGTTCGTGGGCGGCGAGGCGGGCGTAGAGGAACTGCTGCGGCTCGGAGCCGTCCTGCTGGTGGTCGGTGACGAGGCGGCGGACGGCCTCGTCGATGAGGCTGTAGTCGGCGTGCAGGGTACCTCGGTGCTTGGCTGCGTGGAGTTTGGCGCGGAGGTATCCGGCGATGGCGTCCTGGTCCCGGGACACCTCCACGTCCGGCGATCCGCCTGTGGCCGGGCCATGCGGGGCGTTGGGGCGGGGGCGGAGGGTGCCGAGGAGGTTCGTGTCGTCGGTGGCGGGGTGGTCGGGGCCTTCACGGGTGGAGCGGCGAGTGCCGATGATCAGGCGGACCGTCGGGAGGGCGGCGAGGGGGCGCAGGAGCTGGTCGGCGATGACGAGGGGTTGTTCGGCTTCGTCGAGTGCGTCGAAGAGCAGGGTCAGCGGTTCGTGCCGGTCGCGGAGTCGTTCGAGGAGCCGAGCGGCGAGGTCGGCGGAGGGTTGGCCGTCGGCCGCTTGCAGGGCAAGGTCGGGCAGGTCCGCTGCCTGGGCGGCGAGTTGGAGGGTCCGGGCGAGGGTGAGGCCGGAGAGGTGGATGACGAGGTCGAACGGGTCGTCCGGACAGGGAACTTCGGCGGGTAGGGATTGGAGGTGGCCGTGGCGGATCAGGAGATCGCGCAGGCGGGTGTTGGTGTGGAGGAGGATGTGGCCGAGGAGGGCTGACTTGCCGGAGCCGGCGGGGCCGGTGACGACGAGGGCGCCGCGAGTGGCGGTGGTCAGCCAGTGGAGGATCTGGTCGCGCTCCTTGACGCGGCCGTGGAAGTACCAGGCGAGCTCGCCGAGTTCGGCGCCAGATGCCTTCGAGAGGAAGTGGCGCTGCTCGTCGGTAGGCAGTTGGTCGATGACGGCCTGGAGTTCGGCGAGCTGGTCCAAGGGCGCGGAGACGGCGGCGGCCACGTCGGGCAGTGTACGAACGAGCTGGTCGCGGCGGTCAGTTCTGTCGCCGCGGAAGCCGTGGAGGTTGTCGGAGAGTTCGAAGCCGAGCTCGGCGAGATGGATGGTGGACCGTCCGCGGAAGGTGACGGTCAGGACATGGCGGAGGGCGTCGGTGAAGGCGCCGAGTTCGGCGTAGCCCCTGGCGGCGGTGGACAGCAGCAAGTAGCGGCCGGCATCGCGGTACTTCCTGCCGAGGAGGATGCGATGCACCTCGCGGGCGAAGTCCTGGGAGAAACAGGCGTCGACGACGACGATCGCCCAACTGTCCTCGTTGTCGGGGTGGACTTGGCGGCTGCCTATGGCATGGGCGACTTCTTCCGGGGAGACACCGTCGTCGATGGGGGTGTGGGTGTGGTGGTGGGCGAGGTGGTCGGCGCTGCCGTGGCCGACCCAGTAGAGCACCGTGTTGCCGCCGGGTACGGTGGGCTGCTTCCAGGCGCCGAGCCGCTTCTCGACCATCTGCCGGTCCCGTTCCTCCGCCGCCACGGTCCATGGGGTGATGCGGACGCCGTAGGGGGCGAGCAGGTCGGCGATCGCCTGTACGTGCCGGTCGGTGTCCAGATCCTCGTGGTGCTGATAGGCGGTGAAGTTGACCGGGAACAGCTCGACCCCGCCGCCCTCGGGAGGCGGTCCGGCTGTGCGGTGGCCGGTGCCATCGGCAGGCATGGGGCGGGGCGGGGGGCCGTCCGCTGCGTGGAGTGTGGTCATGAGCGGGTGGCCTCAGGCGTCGGGCGTGGTGACGAGGACGAGCTGGGTGATCGGCACGTGGCCGCCGGTGTCCAAGGTCACCCGGTACAGGTCGGGAGCCTCCGCGGTGAACCGGGCCGACAGGGCCCCGTCGGTACGGTCCGGGTTGCAGCGGAGGGTGAGGGGGTGGCCGGGGCGGCCGGTGGTGGCCGAGCGGACGCTCAGGTTCACGCCGGCCGGGGTGTCGAGGCCGGTGACCGTGAGGGTGAGCGGGGTGCCAACGGTCCCGCCGAGGTGGGGGGTTTCCAGCCCCGGCCCGGCACCGGTGCCGTTACCGCTGAGGTGGGGGCCTTGGGGGCGTTCCAGGGCGATGCGGCGGATCTGGCGCAGGACTTCGTCGTGGCGCATGAGCGTGCCGTGCTGGCCGAACACGTAGGTGACCGCGCCGGTGCCGGCCTGGGCGGAGGGAATGTGGACGGTGCCGTCGCCGGAGGCGTCGTGGCGGGCAGGGATGCCGGTGGCCGGGTCGCGGACGAGGTCGCCCTCGTCGCCCACGTCGAAGGCGTGCCCGCGGCCCACGGCGACCGCCGGCCCCGCGCGCCGCTGCTCTTCCAGGGTCTGCACGGTCGTCTGGGCCTCGCCGACGACCGCCCTGTGCCCCGGCAGCACGAACCCGCTTTCGCGGTGGCGCGCGTGCTCTCCCAGCGAGCGTGCGGCCAGGTCCTGGTTGCCGCCGAACCGGGCGACATCGCCCGGGGTGAGGCGCTCGACGTCCAGGCCCAGGTCCAGGCAGCGGTAGCCGGGCAGCAGGTCGTGGACGCCGGGGAGGGTCGCCGCCATCGCCTGTACCCGCCGCAGCAGCCACTTCGGCCCGGCCTCGGCGTTCAGGAGGTTGAGCGCGAGGACGGCCTTCGCCGAGCCGAGGAACGGCGTCCCGACGGTGACCACGGCCCGGGTGTCGGCAGCGAGTTCCGGGTCCTGCTCAAGTGCGGCCCGTACCACCAGCCCGCCCATCGAGTGCGCCACGAACAGCAGCCGCGGCCGCGGCCCGCCCGCCGCCCGCCACCCGGGTACGGCCGACACCCGCTCCCGCCACCGCGTCAGGTGCGCGCGGGCCGCGCGGGCCAGCAGGGCGCCGTTGTAGGAGACCGCGAGCCGCCAGTCGTAGGGGAACGACGCCACCGCCTCCGGCTCCAGCGCGACCTTTTGCAGGGCTTCGACCACCTTGCCGTAGGGGTCGAGGCCTTCGAAGACGGGCAGCCACCACGGCTTGGCCAGAAGCCCGGTCGCCCGGATACGGGCCAGCGGCACCCGCCGGGCGGTGCCGGCATCGGCGGCCTGCTCCTGCGCGTTCGCGTGCAGGGCGCCGAGGAGTCCCTCGCCGGTCAACGGGTTGGTGAGTGTCGCGAGGTCGGAACCCCACAGGGCGCGGCCCGTCGCGGCGTCCTCAAGGACGCTGCCCATGACGCCCGGCACCACCACGCACGCGTCGAGGGTCCGGTCGTCGAACACCGGCGGCATACCCGCGTACGGCACCCCGCGCCCGAACCCGGTATCCCCTACAGTCCCCATGCCACCCGACGATAGACAAACGCAGCCACCCGCGTACGGGCTTCACCGAAGGAGAAGCCCCTGCCAGCGGATCGTCCGCGAGCGCGACGAGAGCGACGGTGAAGTGCCGACGAACGTCCTCCGCCCGCCCGGCGAACACCCGCAACCAGCCACGGACCGTGCCCTCCGCCAGGCCAAGGACAGCAGCGACCCGGCGGTGCCCCATACCCAACGCCGCTATCTCCAGCCCGGCCCCGATCACCTCGGCCGCATCCGCCCGCCGCGGCCAAAACGCCTCCGCCAGCAGCACGTGCGTGACCTTGCAGCCCGGGCAACGAGTACGGCGCGGCCGCAGTAACAACCGGGCCCCCAGATCGCCCCGGATCTCCCGGGGCCTGCCATGCCCCCCACGGCGCCAGGACCGCCCCGCATGACGGACAGCTCAGCCGGCCTTGCCGCAACTGCCGTTCCACCAGCAGGACGTCGTTGTCGACGATCAGCACCCTGGCAGCCTCCGCAGAGCACGATGTGCTCGGCTCCGAGCACGACGAAGTACCGAGAGCCTGCCCAAACACCAAACGATCATGTTGCTCAGGACGAACTCACGTGCACCTGCCACGTATCCGGTCGAAGGGGTGCGGATCAGGTGTCGGTCCTGGTCAGTAGAGTCGCGGTGACCGCTCACGCCATCGGAAGGATCTTCACATTGCTGACCTATGACGATCTGGTCGAATGGGCGGGTGAAGAGAACGTCACGCGGGCCGACGCCGCCTGCGTCGCGGGCTGGCAGGTCCCCGAAGACCAGACAGCCCTGCTGGTGAGCATCGGCATCCCCATCACGGACAACCTCATCGAGGCAGCGGCGTTCCAGACGGAGACGGCCCCACGACTGCTGACCCGAGACGGTAAGCGGCTGTACCAACTGACCGAGAACCGCCACGGAGACCTGGTCCCCGACCTGCTGTGGACGTTCGGAGTCGAGCCCGTGACCGGCACGGTCTACTACGTCCTGCCGGACGGCGAAGCCTGGTTCGCCAACTCCTCCATCGCCCTGTGGCTCCAATGTCTGCACCACTACGGCCGGCACGTAAGCCAGTCCGAGATCCTCAACGACCCCGACGAGGATGAGGACGGGGCACTCGCCGAGCTCAGCCAACTCGCGGCCGAGCTCAAGCAGATCGACCCGCCCGCGTTCGACGGGTACAACGGCTTCATCTGGGCGGAATTCCTCGACCGATGGCTCTGGTAGCCGTTCGTCGCACCTCGACGACCTCGTTCCTGTCCACGGTGTCGTCGCACACGAAGAAACAGCCCGGCCCCAGACACGAGTACAGCTCGTGTGCAACGGGAGTGTCGCCGTCACCCCTCTTCATCACCACGCAGAGCGTCGTCTAACAACTGCCTGCCCTGCTCTGTTAGTCCGCAGGCTTGTGGGCGGTTCTCTGGGGGAGCACAGGTCTACGCGTGCCCCAGCGCCCGTTGGCTTGTGCTCGTCCAGGTGACTAGTCGTCGGTGGCCCCTGGGGCGAGGGCGGGGGTGGGGAAGGCGAAGCGGGTCTCGCCGCCCTGCCACCACACGCCGATGGCGAGGACGGCGGTGGCTTCGAGGAGCGTTGCCCGGTCGAGGCCGCCGCAGGGGAGCGGAGTGCAGCCCATGCCGGTGATGAGCGCGGTGGTGACTCGTACGGCTTCGGGGGAGTCGGTGCAGAAGGGCACGGCGAGTGGGGCGCCCTCGAAGGAGGGTTTGTCCATGGTCCAGATGCTCTCGTGGACGAGGCCGAACACCTTGACGAGGTGGGCGCCGGGGGCGGCCTCGGCCAGCCGGTGGGCGCCGTGGTCGGTCAGGACGGGGCCGGCTTCCCCCCTCGCCATCGGGACGGTGCAGTCGAGCAGGACCCGCCCGGTGAGGTCGAGTGGTCCGACCACGTCGGCCGCTACGTCGGCGGGTACGGCGGCTAGAACGGCTTCGCCGTGGGCGGCGGCCTCGGCGAGTGTGCCGTGGCCGGCGGCGCCGATCAGCTGGGCGGTGCGGGCGGCCGCGGCGGTGTCCCGGCCGCCGATGTGCACGGCGTGGCCCGCCCGTACCCAGGCGCCGCCGAGCGCGGTGGCCAATGAGCCGGTGCCGAGAATTCCTATACGCATGACTGCGCCTCCAAGTCCGTGGATTGGTGGGGTGGTGTTCCCGGTCTTGAAGCTACGCACCCCGATACACACCACACGGTGTGCATCGGGAGGGCAGGATTGAGGTCATGGAACCTGACATCGAACCGGAGCTGGAAGGTGACGACTTCGCGGCGGACTGCCGGGCGCGGGTCGCCTTCGAGGTCCTCGCGAACCGCTGG
This sequence comes from Streptomyces sp. NPDC059443, assembly GCF_042750105.1. Taxonomy (NCBI): domain Bacteria; kingdom Bacillati; phylum Actinomycetota; class Actinomycetes; order Kitasatosporales; family Streptomycetaceae; genus Streptomyces; species Streptomyces sp. NPDC059443. The sequence goes on from NZ_JBHYVM010000042.1 coordinate 69,065, forward strand.
GACAGCGTGATCGTCTTCATCCTCGGCGAGGGCGGCCCGATGCGGCCGCGGGATCTGCTGGCACGGATCGGGGGAATCAGCCCGAAGGTGCTGAACGAGGCATTGCGGCGACTGGAGTTCAACGGCCTGGTGGAGCGCCAGGTTTATGCGGAAGCCCCGCCGCGCGTGGACTACACCCTGACGGAGGCGGGCGCCGCCCTCCTGACCCCGATCCGCGCGATGGGCGCCTGGGCCGGCCGCTACGCGGACGACGTCCTGGCCGCCCAAGACCGCTCCACCGCCGCCGGGCGGTAACTGCGGCCGCCGACTGGCCTTCACGGACGCCTACAAGGTGCTCGCGCCCAAGCGCATCGAGCAGTTGGTCCAGGAGGACCCTGCCGCAGTCCTGGACCAGGCCGAGGCCATCGAGGCGGAGCTCATCAAGGTGCAGCGGCGCGTAGATGCCGCCAAGAAGGCAGCCCGCAAGGCCATCGGCGCCGAAGCCTAACCCCGGCCGTAGAACCAGAGACCCCCCGCACCCTGACGTGTAGGGGGCTCTGTCTGGCGGGTATCGCGTGGCATTCAGCGGGCGAAGCCCACTCAGCTCGCCCTAGTCAGAGGCTCTTGCGCGCAAAATCCAGGAGCGTCCTCGTGGTGCGCTCGCGGTCATGGTCTCCGAGGTTGCGGTAGAGGTTGGCGGCCTGTGTGTGGGTGGTGATGGCTTCCTCGAACCGCCGCACCTGCCGCAGAGCGAGGCCGAGGTAGTTCAGCGTCGTGCCCTCGCCGTGGAGGTCACCGAGGCCCCGGTAGATGGACAGGGTGTCGGTGGTGAGGGTGATTAAGTCGTCGAAGTAGCGGCGGTAGTCGAGGTACTGGGCGAGGGCATAGGTGAGGGAGGTCGTGGTGGTGGGGTGGCCGAGGGCCGGTGCGGCGGTCCCGATAGTGATCAGGTTGGTGTGTTCGGCGTCCAGCCATCGGAGCGCGGAGGCACGGTCCGGGAAGTCGGGCGCGCGGACACCAGGGAGGGTGTCCAAGTGGGTCGTGGCGGCTTGGGCAGTTTCAAGGTAGTAGGTGAACAGGCGGATGTGGGCGGTGTCGCGTTGGTCGGAGGTGGCGTGGGTGTGGCCGTGTTCGTCGGCGTAGAGGCGGACCAGGTCGTGCAGGCGCCAGCGGCCCCAGGCCGCTGCGGGTTCGATCAGGTGGGCTTCGGCGAGGTGCTGCAGGAGTTCCTCTGCCTGGTCGGGGCCGGTGTCGGCGAGGTGCGCGGTGGCGTCGGTGGAGAGGTCGGGGCCGGGGTTCAGAGGTAGCAGCCGAAAAACCCGGGCCTCTTCGGGGGTGAGGTGCCGGTAGGACAAATCGAAGGCGGCGCGTACGGCACGGTCGGGGCCGGCGAGTTTGTCCAGCCGGCTGTGTCCGGCCTGCAGCGCGGCGGCCAAGGACGCGGCGGGTCGGGTGGGGGCGGCGGCCAGGACCGCCGCGGCGATGCGCAGCGCGAGCGGGAGGCACGCGCACAGCCGGACGATCACAGTGGCCGCTTCGGCATCGTCGGTGAAGCGGGTGTCCTCGGTGCCGCGGGCATGGCGCAGCGCCTGGTCGAGTACGGCGACGGAGGCGGCTTCGTCGAGGGGGTGTCGAGGTCGTGGAGGCGGGCGTCGAGGCCGTCGAGGGCGTGACGGGAGGTGACCAGGGTCGTTGTGATGCCGTCCGTGGGCAGCAGCGGGCCGGCCTGGCCGGTAGTGGAGGCGTTGGTGACGACCACTAGGACGCGCCGACCCTCGCGGGCGTAGGTGGCCAGCACGCTGCGGTACAGCCGTTGCCGTTCCTCCAGGCTGTTGGGGATGTGCTTGCCGGGCATGCCCAGGGCGCGCAGGAGCCCTTCCAGGGCCCGTTCCGGGGAGAGGCGGCGTTCGGGGGGTCATAGTCGGCGAGGTCGGTGAACAGCACCCCGCCGGGGAACCAGCCCGGCCGGGTGAGGGCCTGGGTGGCGGTCTGGACGGCGAGCTCGGTCTTGCCGATGCCCGCCAGCCCCGACACCGCGCTCACCAGAACCACGCGCTGCCCACCCGCACCCCCGGCGGCAGGGGCCAGATCCGTCAGCAACTGCTCGACGTGCCCGTCGCGGCCGGTGAAGGCAGAGGCCGGGGAGCCACGGGGTGCGCTGGCGGGGCCGGGACTACTTGGGCGCGTGGATGGCCGGGCAGGCTGGGCGCGGCGTTCGGATCCGGCACATGCCTCACCATGATCACGAGATCGAGGTCTGTGACCCGGCCGGCCGCCACCTGGGCACCGCCCACCTTGCGGACGCCGCCACCCCGGAACAGCTCGACGAGCTGCGCCGCACTCGCACCGTGCGGGCCCGCTGCCTGCGCGAGGAGGCCAAGAAGGCGGAGGTCCTGCGTCGGCAGCGCTTCGCCCCGGCCACCGCTCCCACGCCCGCGCAGCGCCTGGGCGCCGTCACAGCGGCCGAAGCAGACCAGGAATTCACGACGGCCGGCGGCAGCGACATGGCCGCCCTGGCGCTGCCCGACCTCATCCCGCCCGCCCCACCGCCCGACGACTGGAACACCCCAGCCTCCCTGCGCCCCGCCACCCGAGACGAGAAGCGATGACGAGTCAGCTGCCGCCGCGGGAGACGGACCACTACACCCGGCTCGCGGACGCCGCGGTCGTCACGACCCGGGCGCTCCTGGCAGCCCGGGAGAACATCACGGACAGGATCGATGCCAGGGCGATGATGTGCCTCCATGGCCCGGCTGACGTGGGCAAGACCCTCGCCGTGAACGTCTGCCGGATCGCCTTCCGGGCCCGTCCCACCGCTCGCGCGGTGCGGCATGAGCTCTTTGTCGCGCTCGGTCTGCCGGGTGAACCTCCGCGTCACCCGTCCGAGTTCGATCGGCTGCTTCTGGACTCGCTGACTGCGCAGCCGCGTACGCTGGTCGTGGACGAAGCCCAGTGGCTTAATCGAGAGACGTTCGAATACTTCCGGTACATCTGGGATCACCCGTACTCGCAGATCGCCATTGTCTTCGCCGGCGGCGAGGGAGCACACGCGGTGTTGCGGAAGGAGCCGATGCTCTCCTCTCGCATCTTCATCTGGCAGCACGTCACCAAGCTCACCCTGGGGGAAGTTCAGCAGGTCATCCCGCTCTACCACCCAGTCTGGGCACAGACCGATCCCGCGGACATCGCTTTCGCCGACCGCCACGCGGCTCACGGCAACTTCCGTAACTGGGCCCGGCTAACAGCCCACACTCTGACCGCGCTCGAACGGACAGGCCGCGACCACCCTGACCAGGAGGTGCTGTGCTGGGCGTTCAGCAGACTGGGTACCGGGCGGGGCTGATGCCCAGGTACCTGCGGCACCCAGACCACAGGTGTCCAGCTGGTGCGGCACTTGGACCGGATTCCTAAATCTATCTGGATAGAAGAATGAACCATCCGCAGCAGGGGGAGTCTTCAGGCGGAGACGCCCGCCTCTCCTCCTGTGTTGTGCGCGTAGAGGACCGTGTCTGCGCTCCTCCTTGGGGAGGAGTGTGGTCTTTGGTTGCGCCTGTTTGGATTGCAGTTGGAGGGTGGAGGCCGACGGGGGTGGCGCGTGCTGGGTTTCTTGCTGGAGCTCGTTTCTGGCGGTCTGCTGACGTGGGGTCATGAGAGGCGCAGGGCCAGGAGGAAGGCTCGGAGTTTCACGGCAGGGGCGGAGGTGGGTTTTGTTGCCTGTGTCCTTGGTGACCGACCGTACTGCCGGGATGAGGCGTTGGTCTTCCTCTGGGCTATGGGTTCCACGCTTCATGCCTCGCCGACGGAGTTCAGGGACCTTCATCGAAGTCCACTTCCCGCAGCGAGGTGGGAGCTGGTTCGGGTCCGGTCGAGAGGCCGTACGGATTCCCGGTTGGTGCAGCACGGCTGGCAGGTGGCCGAGTGCCGAGATGCTGATGCTGTGGTGTTGATCGGGTGTGCCCCGGCTTCGATGCGGTATCTGACAGCCGTTTTGAACGCCCAGGGCGTCAGCTAGAGAGACCGCGGCACGGGAGTGAAGCCGAAGGCCGGGCGAGTGAAGAGGCAGCACCCCACCTAGACGGGCGGGCTCGCCCAACGGGCCGGATCCCGTGAAACGGGGTCACCTCCCGCGCGGAGCGCGGGAGCTCTGAGACCGGCAAAGCCTGCCTGCTCTGGTGGAGCGCAGCGGAGCCAGAGCCAGTCCGGAGCGAAGCGGAGAGCCGGGCCCGTAGGGCCCCGGCCGAGCGCAGCGAGGCCTTTCAGTCCTAGGCGCGCAGCGCCTAGGAACCCGAAGCGAAGCGGAGGGTTCTACCTGCCCCGAAGGGGCAGGCCCCGGCGCGAAGCGCCGGGTGGCCCTCCCCAGCGCTGTCTCTTGGACACAAAAACGAGCCCACGCG
>NZ_JBHYVM010000043.1:0-55117 GCF_042750105.1 Streptomyces sp. NPDC059443
CCCGGGTGAGAGTCGCCCTCCGCCCCCCCCCCCCCCCCGCGTTGGGGCGAAGGTCCGGCGGGAGCCCCGGCAGTGCGGCGAGGTGCGGTGCCGGGCGGCGCGGGCCAGGCAAGATCCGGAAGAGGCGGCCTAACCGCCGATGTCCCGGCTGCGGAAGTCCTCCAGCGTCTCGCGCCGTACGAGCAGCCGGGCCGTGCCCTCGTGGACCGCGACGACCGCGGGGCGGCCGACGAGGTTGTAGCCGGAGGCCATGGACAGCTGGTAGGCGCCCGCCACGGGTACGGCGAGCAGGTCGCCGGGGTGGATGTCACCCGGCAGTTCCACACCGTCCGCGAGGATGTCCCCGGCCTCGCAGTGCCGGCCGACGACGGTCGTCGTACGGGGGCAGGCCGTGGAGCGGCGGCCGATGAGGCGGGGCGCGTAGCGCACCCCGTACAGCGCGGGCCTGGGGTTGTCGCTCATCCCGCCGTCGACGGCGACGAACACCTTACCGCCGGTGTGCTTGACGGCGAGGACCCGGTACACAGCGACTCCGGCCGGTCCCACGACCGCCCGGCCGGGCTCGATGAGGAGCCGGGGGACAGCCAGCCGGGCGGCGGCGCAACCTTCGACGAGCTCCGAGCGCAGCCGGCGGGCCAGGGCGATGAGGTCGAGGGCGGGCTCGCCCGGCCGGTAGGCGATGCCGTGGCCGCCGCCCATGTCCAGCTCGGGCAGGACGACGCCGTGCGCGTCGCGGATCCGGGCCATCAGCCCGACCATCCGGCGCAAGGCCACGACGTACGGCTTCACCTCGCTGACCTGCGAGCCGATGTGGCAGTGCAGGCCGGTCAGTTCGAGCTGAGGCTGGGCCAGGATCCGTGCGATGGCGTGCTGCGCGCCCCCGTCGGCGAGGGACAGGCCGAACTTCTGGTCGTCGGTACCGGTGCGGATCTTGTCGTGGCCGCCCGCAGAGACTCCCGGCACCACCCGCACCATGACCTTCTGGCGCCCCTCGGGGCCGACGGCGGCCGCGATCCGGGCGATCTCGGACGGACCGTCGATGACGATCCGTCCGACCCCGAGCCGCAGCGCGGCCTCGATGTCCCGGGGCGACTTGGCGTTGCCGTGCAGCACGATCCGCTCGGGCGCGAAGCCCGCGGTCACGGCGAGCTCCAACTCCCCGGCGGAGCACACGTCGAGGCCGAGGCCCTCCTCGTGTACCCAGCGCACCATGGCACGGGAGAGGAACGCCTTGGCGGCGTAGAGCACGTCGGCTTCGGGGAAGGCGGCCCGGAAGGTGCGGCAGCGTCCGCGCACCTCGCCCTCGTCCAGGACGTAGACCGGGGTCTCGAATCGCTCCGCGATCTCTGCCAGGGGTACCCCGCCGACGGACAGGCCGCCGTGCGGGAGGCGGCCGGTGGACGCGGGCCAGATGGACAGGTCGTCGGCGTCGGCGTCGGCCGGAGTCTCCGGGAGGACGGTGATGCTCATGGCGTGATCCCCTTCAGACGGTCCGGGCGGCGGTTTCGGGTGCCTGCGGGGCAGGAGCCGTGACCGGACCGGTGGCCGTTGCCGCCTTGACCGCCGGAGCGGTGAAGGTCGGGTCGACGGTCATGAGCGACGCTCCGAGCGGTTCGGCCATCGCGCGGAGCGCGGTCTCCGAGAGCCGGATCCACGGCTGCTCCACGCCGAGGGTGGCGGCCAGCCGCTCCGCGGTGGTGAAGCCGACGGCGGTACGTGCACCCAGCGGGGTGCGGAACAGGCGCACCACCACCTGCGCGGTTCCCGGCCGGGCCGGCACGTACAGGGGCGGGGTCCCGGCCGGGACCCGTTCTTCGGGCTCGGGGTCGTCTTCGTACTGGAACAAACACATGGGGCCCTCCCAGAGGAACCACGAGTGGCAGGTGGGGCCCCGGACGCGGGGAGGCGGTCCGGGGCACGACACCGAAGCTATCCCCGCGTCCTGGCACGCGTGGTCACCCCATGACAGGACCTTGACGGCGACCGGCCAAGTCCATACGGATCACTGACGGTCGGCATGGGGGGCCGTCAGAAGCCCAGCGGCCGACCGTGGTCAGGGCAGGGCCGAGTGAGGGGCCGTCAGGGAATCCTGGCCAAACAGTCAAAGGCTGTATCTCCGCGCTATTCGTTGTGCCGCTACGCGCGTGGATTTCGCCCTGGTCCGTACCTGTCGCCTGCGGAAACGTCCTTTTAACTTCTCATTAACTCCATCTGTTGACCGGTGTTCATCAACTCTGCTTTGCTTCGGCTCGGCCGCCAACGGGCCTTCCCCACCTGGTATTTCGTCATGCCGCAGCTGCTTGGCAGCATTCCCGGCATCGTGCGAAATGACCGGCGGCCCCGTCCACGCAAGCGACTACCCGACGCCCACGAGGCGCGCGGGTGGTCGGCATGAGAGAGGCACCCCCAACCATGGGTATACCCCCCACCATCCGCCGGGCGCGGTTCACCGCCCTCAGCGGGCTCGCCACACTGGCGATCGCCGCCGCCGGTCTGGTCGGCGTCGCGGCGCCGGCCCAGGCCCACACCGACCCGACCGGGTCGGGATCGGGATCCGGCATCTCGAACGAGTTCAACCCGTACGCCCCGCAGTACCAGCACGCGTACCGGCACGGCGCGATCCCGGGCGTGCAGCAGTACGAGGCCATGAAGCGCTGGCGGATCGCGCACCAGACGCAGGCGGCGGCCACCGGCCAGCAGACGCTCTCGTACGGCGGCGGCGTCGACGGCATCGGTGTCCAGAGCGGCCACTCCAAGGTCTACCTGGTCTTCTACGGCAGCCAGTGGGGCACCCAGAGCACCGACAGCAACGGGAACGCGAAGTTCTCGGGCGACTCGGCCGGCGCCGCGGGCGCCACGCAGCAGATGTTCAAGGGCATCGGCACCGGCGGCGAGACCTGGTCCGCGGACCTGACCCAGTGGTGCGACGGCCCGAACGTGGCCACCGGCGCGACCAGCTGCCCCTCGAACGCCAACTTCATCCCGTACCAGTCGGGCGGCGTGCTCGCCGGCGTCTGGTACGACAACTCGGCCGCCTCTCCGGCCGGTGCGACGGGACATCAGCTCGGCGTGGAGGCCGTCAACGCGGCTGCCCACTTCGGCAACACCACGGCCGCGTCGAACCGCGACGCCTACTACGTGATCCTGTCGCCCCACGGCACCAACCCGGATGACTACAAGAACCCGACCACCGGTTACTGCGCCTGGCACGACTGGAACGGCGACACCACGCTGACCGGCGGGGCGGCGGCCTCGCCCTACGGCGACATCGCCTTCTCCAACCAGCCGTACAACATCGACCAGGGCGCGAGCTGCGGCGTCGGCTTCATCAACTCCCCCGGCACCCTCGACGGCTACACCATGACGCTCGGCCACGAGTGGCAGGAGATGATGTCGGACCAGAACCCGGCGGGTGGCTGGACCAACCACGTGGCCGGCAGCTCGTACAACGGCCAGGAGAACTCCGACGAGTGCGCCTGGCTGAGGCCCGGCACCACCGGCGGCGCCGCCAACATCACGCTGGGCACTTCCGGCACCTTCGCCGAGCAGGCCAGCTGGTCCAACGACACCAACTCCTGCGCGATCACCCACGCGATCCTCACCCACGGCAACACCGTCACGGTGACCGCTCCGGGCAACCAGACCGGCACCGTCGGCACCGCGGCCAGCCTGCAGATCAACGGCTCGGACTCGGCCGCCGGTCAGACCCTGACCTACTCGGCCACCGGCCTGCCGGCCGGCCTGTCGATCAGCTCCACCGGCCTGATCTCCGGCACCCCGACCACCGCGGGCACCTCCTCGGTCACGGTCACCGCGACCGACACCACCGGCGCCTCGGGCAGCACCACCTTCACCTGGACCGAGAACGGTGTCGTCACCGGCGGCGGCGTCGCCAACGGCGGCTTCGAGACCGGCGACCTGAGCAGCTGGACCGCCACCGGCTCGGCCTCCGCCGTCGCCGCCGCCGCGCACACCGGCAGCTACGGTGCGCAGCTCGGCTCGACCAGCCCGAGCACGACCTCCTCGGTCAGCCAGACCTTCACCGCGCCCACCGGCTCGACCAAGGTCTCCTTCGCCTACAACGTGACCTGCCCGGACACCGTCACCTACGACTGGGCGACCGCCACGCTGAAGGACAACACCACCGGCACCACCACCACGGTCCTGGCCAAGACCTGCACCACGGGCCGCGGCTGGCAGAACGCGTCCGGCGCCCTGACCGCCGGCCACAGCTACACCCTCACCCTGACCAGCCAGGACGACAACTACGCGGGTGACGCGACCTACACCTACTACGACGACGTGACCGTCTCCTGACGCAGCACGCCTGACCAGCGCCGGGGCGGGCCTACGGGCCGCCCCGGCGCCGTCGTTCCCGGGCCGGGCGGATCCGCCCGGGGCCCGCGTACGTCAGATCCGCACCGGTCGCACCGGTCGCGACGTACGCGCAGCAGCACAAGGAGACACCCATCATGTCCATGAAGAGAACCGCCGTCCTCGCACTCGCCCTCCTCGGGCTGGCCGGCTGCGCCTCGACCGATCCGACCACCGTGACCGCGACCGCCGGCTCGCCCGCCGCGACCGGCTCGCCCGCCGGCCCGGCCGTGGTCGTCCTGGACGAGCAGGCGAACCACACCACGGTGAAGGTCGGCCCCGGCACCACGATCCGGATCGACCTGCACAGCACCTACTGGTCGGGCGCCAGCAGCTCCGCCCCCCAGACGGTCCGGCCGGCCGGCGCCCCCTCGTCCGGCCCCTCCCCCTCCTGCCGCCCGGGCGGCGGTTGCGGAACCGTCAGCACCACCTTCACCACCGGCGCGCCCGGCACCGCCGAGCTGACCTCCGGGCGCACCAGCTGCGGCGAGGCCAAACCCTGTGCGCCCGACCAGCAGACGTACACCGTCACCGTCCAGGTCACCGGATAGAGAGCGGGGCAGGAGCAGATCCATCACGCGGCGCTCGCTGGCTCTGGCCGGGAGGGGCCAGGGCCGGTGCACATCTTTAGCAGCGTACGCGCGCAATATCGTCGCGGATCCATACGGCGGCGCGCCGGAAGACCGGCATGCGAATTCCGTCCGGTGCCTCAAGTTCCAGGCCGAGGTCGGAGATCGGGCCCGCGAATTCAAGGAACCCGATGCCTTCAGGGTCTGGTTCGCGCCGGTCCTGCCACTGGGCGAAGGCCGCATAAAGCTCTCGGACCGCCGGCCAGCCAGGTCCGGGGACGAATCGGCAGATGAACCAGGGCATGTCGACCGTGTACTGATGCAGATCGCCGACAAGGTGGGGGCCGTGCATCAAGCGCCACGTCGGTTCCAAAGGGGACTCCAGGTTGGGTGCGGCGGACGACCGGGGGTCAGCCTGACAGCCCGCGCCGGCCGTGTCACGGCCCTCGTCGGGCCCTCCGGAAACGACCGGGAGACGGCCCTCCTGTCCTGATCGAGCCGCTGGGCGAGAGCTGAATATGATTGTCGTCGGCTATTGTGTCCCCGCTCGCGCGGGGCCACCTCCGGTCGGGCTGGGCGCGGTCCGCCGCGCCTCGACGGATGAAGAGCGAGGGACGCAGCGTGGTTGAGGGCTCGGGGAGTGCGGCGATTGCGCCACCACGTCCTTTCGACCCGCATGGCGGCGAGGACGACGCGGGCCGACGGCGCCGGGCGACGACCGGCACGGTCCGCTCGGCCCTCGTCGGAGCCGTGGTGGTCGCGGTGCTCGCCGGACCGTGGCTGGAGCGGCTGTTCGGGCTTGCGGCGTTCGAGACGTGGCGCACGGTGCTGATGGCCATCGTCGTGCAGGGAGTACCGTTCCTGCTTCTCGGCACCGTCGTCTCGGCGGCCATCGGCGCGTTCGTCCCCGCCCGGATCTTCTCCAAGATCCTGCCCCGCAACCCCGTCCTCGCCGTTCCGGTGGCCGGTGTGGCCGGAGTGGTGCTGCCGGGGTGCGAGTGCGCCTCGGTGCCGGTCGCGGGCAGTCTGATGCGCCGGGGCGTGGCTCCCGCGGCGGCCCTGACGTTCCTGCTCGCCGCGCCCGCCGTCAACCCGGTGGTGTTGGTCGCGACGGCGATCGCGTTCCCCGGCAAGCCCGAGATGGTGGTCGCGCGGCTCGTTGCCTCGCTCGTCACCTCGGTCGTCATGGGCTGGCTGTGGATCCGGTGGGGGCGCGAGGAGTGGCTGCGGCTGCCGACGGGGCATGCGGATCACGCACCCGGCGCGGGCCGGATGGAGGCCTTTCGGCGCGGGCTGGAGCACGACTTCCTGCAGGCGGGCGGGTTCCTGGTGGTCGGCGCCATGGCCGCGGCGACCTTCAACGTCCTCGTACCGCCGTCCGTCCTGCAAGCGTTCTCCGGTTCTCCATGGCTGGGCGTCCTGGTGGCGGCGGCGCTCGCGGTCCTCCTGTCGGTGTGCTCGGAGGCGGACGCGTTCGTCGCGTCCTCGTTCACCGGCTTCTCGCCCACCGCCCGCCTCGCCTTCATGGTGGTGGGCCCGATGGTCGACATGAAGCTGATCGCCCTCCAGTCGGGGGCGTTCGGGCGGGCGTTCGCGGTGCGGTTCTGCACCGGCACGTTCGTCGTGGCGATCCTGTGCTGCGTACTCGTCGGAGGCGTACTCCTGTGACTGGACGACCCCCCTCCCGCGTGGCACAGCCGGGCCTGCTGAGCGGACTCGGTCCGCCCGTCCTGCTGGCGCTGACCGGCACGGGCCTGCTGCACACCACCGTGCGCAGCGACGTGTACCTCCGGTACGTGAAGGAAGGGCTGCGGCCGTACCTCGTCGCGTCAGGATTCCTGTTGGTCGCCCTGGGCCTCGCGGGGCTGGCAGTCGAGCTGGTGCGCCGGGTGCGGCAGCCGCTGGACGAGCACGCTGAAGGGCACGACGAGCACACAGAAGGGCACGACGACCACGGGCACGGGGGAGCCACGCGCATCGCCTGGCTCCTCGCCGTGCCCGCCCTCACCCTGATGTTCGTCGCCCCGCCGGCGCTGGGCTCGTACACGGCCTCGCGGGACGGGGCCGCGGCCGGCGTCGAGCAGGCCGCCTACGAGGACCTGGCGGACGCGCCGACCACACCCATGGCCATGGAGGAGTTCATCGGGCGCTCCGTGCACGCGCCGAAGACCCTGCGCGACCGCACGGTCCGGCTGCTCGGATTCGTCTCCGCCGGCAAGAGCCCGGACACCTGGTACCTCAACCGCCTCAAGCTCAGCTGCTGCGCGGCGGACGTGCGGACCCTGCGCGTGGAGATGCGCGGCGTGAAGGCGCCCGACAAGGACACCTGGGTCGAGGTCACGGGCGTCTGGCGGGGCGACGAAGTCGCTGCCGAGAACCCCGTCCCGACCATGGAGGTCGGTGGCCTGAAGCCCATAGGCCAACCGCGCAACCCCTACCACGACGCGCCGCCCACGGACGGCTGACGGCTGAGTCCTCGATCGGGCCGTCTCCTTCTTCGGCCGTCGCCTCGACGAGCACGAGGCGCAGTCCGTTGAGCAGCCCGCCTCATACCGGAAGCCCGTACCGGCATCGGGCAGGCCTGGATGTAGGTCATCAACCGTTGGACAGCGGTAGCGAGGGTGACAACCGCGTCGAGGTCGCAGCCTGCGCCGACGCCGTCCACAACCGGGACTCGAAGGTAAACGCTGGCATCGAACTGGCGGTGACGCTCGGCTCCTGGGCCGCATTCGTAGGCGGGGTCACGCAGGCCTGAACTGCGCGGAGCAGCGACAACAGGGCCTCCTGGCATTGCTCGGGTTGGTGTGTACCCCCGGGCTGCCAAGAGGCCCTGGCGTCATGCCTGGACCATCAAAACGTACGGTTCCTCAGTCGCGTGGGAGGCAAGAGCCGTCAGGGTTGTGCCCTTCGACCGTGGCGCCGGCCTCCCCCGGATAGATGGTGGCATTGATACAGACTCGGCCTTCGCTCAGCCCGATTCTGGCGGGACGTCCGCCACTTGCAACCTTGATGTCGACCTGCGCCGACGAAGTCAAGGTGAGAGCGGTTCTCGTGCGGCCTCGGAGCTGGTCCTCGGTCAGTTTTGGCTCGTCCTGAAGGTCCTTGGCCAGAGCTTCCATGGCCGCTCTACGGGGTTCGGCGCTCTGCTCTTCGGCGGGGGTGAGGGTCTCCCGCTTAGGCGCGGGGTCGGAGGTGGCGAACTGCGGACCGACGTGCTGGAAGAACTGCCAGAGGAACACGGCGGCGAGTGAGAGAAGGACGAGCGCACACCCGAAGAGCAGGTATCGCCCGGTCCTTCGGGTATTGCTATGACCCTCAGGGGGATTGGCCATCAGATCGCGCCGTATCCGATGTCGCGCAGCTGCTGTTCCATGACCTTCGCGTAGCCCGAGGTTCCGGAGCTGTTCGGGTGGAAGGACTCCCGGCTCAGGCATGCGCCGCCCGCGACGTCCCACAGGCAGAAGGTCGGCTTGGTCTCCACGGCGTCGGGGAAGTCCTTGTTGTGGAAGTCTCCGTTCCCGTTGGGCCCCGCAACGATGGCCTTGACCCACTCGTCGTTGTCGCAGGTGCCGTGACCGGAGAAGGTCGGGATGGGGTCGGCGTAGGAGACGTTCACGTGGTCGACGTCATGGAGGGCCTTGACGGCCGAGTCCTGCTTCCCGTTGACGTACTTGGCGAGGTCGCCGAGCGCCTTCTGCTCGTTCAGGTTGAAGAGGCCCGCAGTCGCGCAGGCCCTGGTCCGGCTCATGAGTTCGGGGTGTCCCATGACCGCTATGGTCGCCTTTCCGGCCCGGGCTCTGATACTGCCCCGAGGCTGTCGATTCCGCCACTGGCCGCGCCTGGCTCGCCCTGCAGAACACCGTCCACGCGCGCGAACACCTCGTAGGCCGGCCCGGCATCGCCGACGAGACGTACGGCCTGCACGGACGCCTGTCCGGCCTCGCTACAACCCTCAGCCGGAAACATCCCGGCCTCGCCACCACCACCTTCGCCGAGCGCGCCGCCGCCGTCCTCGGATAGGTTCCCGGAAATCGGCCGCTCCAGCGGTCTGACGGGGTTGAATGCCCGAGCAGGCCAGGTCTGGGCTGGCACGATCGTCCTCCCCCGTCCCGACTTCGATTACTGACCTTGAAGTCGTAGTCGTCTTGTCGTAGGGGGTCGAACCTCTACGGTTGTGTGATGGGGAGCGGGTTGCCTGTCGCTCGGTCGACGACCTTACGGGCATCCAGCGGTTTCTTGAGCGTGAAGCTCACCGGGGCCAGCCTGATGTTCGCTGTACAGGCTTCCCCCTTCTTTTCCTCTGTCGTGAGCGTCAGGGTCAGGGAGACCGTGGTGTCGGTCTCGGTACCTGAGAGCTTGCCCCTTTGGCATCCCCCCACTGGGATGACCGTCGTGAGGGTCCGGCCGTCCGAGCTGATGGTGGTCGCTCTCGTGATGGGCTGGGAGGTTGAGGAGGGCCCCGACTCTGGGATGCCGGCTTGGTCGGCTTGCCCGCAGCCGCCGAGCGTGAAAGCGCCGAGCAGGGCCGTCAGGGTTGCCCGCGCGCGAAGTGAGCGTGGATTCATGCCGGTGTGACGCATCAGGCTTGCCCCCGGTTCCTGCGGGGACAGCAGCGAGTGAGGGCGGATGGCCTCCTTTAGGATCGCCACCCGCCCTCACTGCCGAGTTGCGTTGTCGGGTTCAGCTTCAGTCCGAACTGGTTGAAGATGTCCGTGGCCTCGGTCCAGTAGACGTAGTTGCCGGCATAGGTCTGGTACGGGCTGGAGAGGGCTGAGACGACCCCTCGGGCCTGGCGCGTGGAACCGGTCTTGGTGAAGACCATGGTGCCGCTATCGCCGTGGGCGACGGTCCATTGGGCGTTCGGAAGCCGGGTGCCCTGAACCCCCCTCGCGGTCCAGCCGTTGTCCATGGAGTAGGTGATGTCATCGTTGATGACCCGGATGCCGCAGACGGTGCCTTGCTGCATGAAGAAGGACGCTGCACCGTTCTGGCACACATCAGGGTCACCGTTGTGCGAGTAGGCGTAGCTCACCGGTGCGTAGCCGGTGGACTCGCTTACGTCGGCGTTGTTGTCGGCGCCGATGAGCATTTCGGCGTCCCAGTTGGTGGCGATGCCGGAGACGGTACCGACGTAGTTTCCGGTCTGGATGTTCAGGCCGTCGTAGAAGTGGCCGAACGAGGGTGTCGGGCCCGCTCCGGTGTAGATGCGCTCTCCGTCGTTGAAGCAGTGCCCGGCGGTCACCATGACACGGACGTTGTCGCTCTTGCGGACTGCGGGCAGGCCGGCCGAGCAGTAGGAGCTCCCGTTCGTGATCACGTCGCCGGCGCTGAGGGAACACATCGACCGTTTCGGTGTGACGTTGGATGGCCGTCTCTTCCGTAACGCGGCTGGCAACTACGTTGATGCGTCCGCCTGCGGCACCACGTGGGCGCGGGCATGTGCGAAGGCCCTCGCAGGCCATGAGTAGTCGTCGCTCCTCGCCAAGAGGCCCTACGACCTTCGCCACGCAGGCATCTCGTTCTGGCTGCACTCCGGCGTGGATCCGGCCGAATGCGCCCGCCGGGCCGGCCAGAGCATCCAGGTCCTGTTCCAGTACTACGCCACGTTTCTGGACTGCCTGCAGGAGCATTCCAACCGCCTCATCGAGGAGTCGATGCAGGAGTGGAGCCGTCGGAGCGCGGACGCCGCTACTACGGACTGATCCAGAATCTGGCCCGTGTATGGCCCGGAACAGCTGGTCAGAGGTGGGAGACGGGTGGGAGGAACTGGGAGAAGCGGTACATTTTCCAGCGCTGCCGCGAACGGAGCACTCCAGTGAATAAAGAAGGCGCCTGCTGGGCAAAAGCCCAGGTCAGGCGCCTTCTTGCGTGTGGGCTAGAAGAAGCCCAGCTTCTTCGGTGAGTAGGACACCAGAAGATTCTTCGTCTGCTGGTAGTGCTCCAGCATCATCTTGTGGGTCTCCCGGCCGATGCCGGACTGCTTGTAGCCGCCGAAGGCCGCGTGGGCGGGGTAGGCGTGGTAGCAGTTCGTCCAGACGCGGCCCGCCTGGATGGCGCGGCCCGCCCGGTAGGCCGTGTTGATGTCGCGGGTCCACACGCCCGCGCCCAGGCCGTACGACGTGTCGTTCGCGATGCGCACGGCGTCGTCGAAGTCCTGGAACGAGGTCACCGAGACGACCGGGCCGAAGATCTCCTCCTGGAAGATCCGCATGCGGTTGTCGCCCTCGAAGATGGTCGGCTGGACGTAGAAGCCCCCCGCCAGTTCGCCGCCGTGCTCGATGCGCTGACCGCCCGTCAGGATCTTCGCGCCCTCCTGCTGGCCGATCTCCACGTACGACAGGACCTTCCTCAGCTGCTCCTCCGAGGCCTGTGCGCCGATCATCGTGTCCGTGTCCAACGGGTGGCCCGGCACGATCAGTTCCGTACGGGCCACGGCCGCGTCGAGGAAGTCGCCGTAGCGGCCGCGCTCGATGAGCGCGCGCGACGGGCTGGTGCACACCTCGCCCTGGTTGAGGGCGAACATGGTGAAGCCCTCCAGGGCCTTGTCGCGCAGGTCGTCGTCCGTGGTCCAGATGTCGTCGAAGAAGAGGTTGGGGCTCTTGCCGCCCAGCTCCAGCGTGACCGGCTTGAGGTGCTCCGCCGCGTACTGCATGATCAGCCGCCCGGTGGAAGTCTCCCCGGTGAAGGCCACCTTCGCCACGCGCGGGCTGGAGGCCAGCGGCTTGCCGGCCTCCTCGCCGAAACCGTTGACGATGTTCACCACGCCCGGCGGCAGCAGGTCGGCGACCAGGCTCATCCAGTAGTGCACGGACACCGGGGTCTGCTCGGCCGGCTTCAGCACCACCGTGTTCCCGGCGGCGAGCGCCGGGGCCAGCTTCCAGACCGCCATCAGGATCGGGAAGTTCCACGGGATGATCTGCGCGATCACGCCCAGCGGTTCGTGGAAGTGGTAGGCCACCGTGTCCTCGTCGAGCTGGCTCAGCGCGCCCTCCTGGGCGCGCAGCGCCCCCGCGAAGTAGCGGAACTGGTCGATGGCCAGCGGCATGTCGGCGGCCAGGGTCTCGCGGACGGGCTTGCCGTTCTCCCAGGTCTCCGCGACCGCGAGGGCCTCCAGGTTCTGTTCCATCCGGTCCGCAATGCGCAGCAGCAGCGTGGAGCGTTCGGCGATCGAGGTACGTCCCCACGCGGGCGCGGCGGCGTGCGCCGCGTCCAGCGCGCGCTCCACGTCCTCGGCCGTGCCGCGCGCGACCTCGGTGAAGGTCTCGCCGGTCACGGGGGAGGGGTTGGGGAAGTAGCGGCCGAGGGCCGGCTCTACGTACTCACCGCCGATGAAGTGGCCGTAGCGGGACGCGTACGACATGAGCGCCCCTTCGGTACCGGGCGCAGCGTAACGGGCCATGGTGGTCCTCCCCTTGCCGGGCGCCGGCCTCCGTCGGACGGCGCTCGCGGTGAGGCTAGGGGCGGACAGGTTGCGGGTACGTTGCACGGCCGCGCGGTAACCCCCTGTGGGAAGACGCGAGTTCCGGGCCGAGCTCCGGGCCGAGCTCCGGCCCGAGTTCCGCGTCCAGGGCCCGTACGCGGGCCAGCGCGGCCGTCCGGCCGGCAGTCGGCAGCGCCGCCGCCAGGGCCCGCCACACCTCCGGGTCGTCCGCTCCCCACGGACTGCACACCCAGTCGGTCAGCAGCCCCGCGTCGGCCCGTGCGATCACGGCGGCCCGCGCCTGGTCCTCGATGCGGCGCCTCAGCCGGACGATGCCCGGCGCGGTGGACACGGGGAGCAGCGGGCCCGGGTAGCGGGCCAGCGCCGCCGAGACCGCCCCCGAGGCCAGGTGGCGGGTGACGGCGGTGAAATCGGCCTCCAGCGGCGCGGCCGTGCGGTAGGGGCGGGAGAGCGGGGCCCGGGGACCCAGCAGACCACGCAGCCGCGACATCTCGGCACGCAGGGTCACCGGGGACACCGACTCGTCCTCGTACAGGGCGATCGCGAGCTCGTCCCCCGACAGACCCTCGGGATGGTGCGCGAGCAGGGCCATGATCTCGCTGTGCCGCCGCCCGAGCCGGACCTCGCGGCCGCCGCCGACCAGCAGCGCCTCGTCCCGGCCGAGCGCGGTGAGGGAGTCCCCGGCGGCCCTCGGGAGCGGAGGATCCAGCAGCGCGAGTTGGGCCTCCGCCGCGCGCGCGACCGCCCGTACGAAGGCGAGGGAATGCGGGTGGGCCAGCCAGTCGCCGCCGGTCACGTCCACGGCGCCGAGCAGCCGGCCCGTGCGGGGGTCGCGGACCGGAGCCGCCGCGCACGTCCACGGATGCACCCGGCGGCTGAAGTGCTCGGCGCCGAAGACCTGGACCGGTTCCCCGACCGCCACCGCCGTGCCGGGCGCGTTCGTACCCATCTCCGTCTCCGACCATCGGGCCCCCGGCACGAAGCCGAGGCCCTCGGCCCGCCGCATCGTGGCGGACGCGCCCTCCACCCAGAGCAGGCCGCCCCCCGCGTCGCACACCGCCAGCAGGTGCTCCCCGTGCGCGGCGAAGGCTCCCACGAGGTCCCGGAACAGCGGCAGCACCCGGGCCAGCGGATGCTGCTCCCGGTACGCCAGCAGTTCCGACCCGGCCAGCTCCACCCGGGGCGTGCACTCCGGGCTGACCCTGGCGCGGGCGCAGCGGCGCCAGGACCGCGCGATGACCGCCCGGACCGGAGCCTCGACCCGCCCGTCCCGGGTGAACGCGGCGTGGGCCCGTCGAAGTTCCCGCGCCCGCCGGACGGGATCGGCCCCGCCGGGCAGAGCCACCGAAGGATCGTCCATGTCGCCCTCCCGTGCCGCCGCGGTGCCCTGGTGCCCGGAGCGTCCCCATCGTCGTCCCGCCCCGCCGCCCCGACAAGCGGTACGTCGGCCAGTACGCCGACCACTCCCCGCCGTCCGCGTGCCTACGAGGGCCGTTGGCCGCCGCCCGACCCAGCGCCCGCAGCAGCCTCAGCCGGCTGTTGCGGAGCTTCCGCTTCCGTTGCGCCGTGCCCCTCGGGTTCGTCCGGCGGGTCAGCCTTCGCGCCCTTGCGGCAGCAACAGCAGCGCGGGTCGAGACCTCTGGTCCCATTCCGCTTCGGTGAACTCCTTGGATTGGCACGCCACTCCGGTGCGCCGTCCCGTCCGTCCCGGTTCCGTACTGCGGTACTTAAATGTTCCGACCCGGCTTCGATCTCGGCGACGCCGTCCGGCGCCTTCGGGAGCTGGCCGAGACGGCGGTGAGGGCGTCGGCCTGACGCCGCGGCGTCAGGAGCCGTGACAACGAGTGACCCGGGAGCCGTGCACGGACATCGATCCGTGCGCGGCTCCCGGCGCTTTCCGCCGCCCGGGTCCCTTGGCCGGGTCCTGGCGGCGACGGGGGGTACGCGTTCGGGAACGCGGGAGCGGGGGTGCGCGTTGAGTGGGGTAGTGGCCGACGGAGAAAGAGGTGTCCGCAGATGTCCACGAGCGGAAAGGTCGCGGTTGCCGGAGTCGCGGCAGCCATCGTGCTGTTCTGGGTGGTCGGGTTCTGGGCGGGACTGCTGGTCCTGATCGGTGTGCCGACGGCCGCCTACCTCCTGCTGGACTCCTCCCAGCGTCGTAGGCTGCGGGGTATATCCAGGAAGCAGATCGGCCGCTGAAGGCGGCATAAGGGGGGTCCATGAGCACGGGGCGGGCGGCACAGGTCGCGGCGGTCAGCAGCAACGGTGTCTATTCGTTCACCAAGCCCACGCGCGAGAGCATCACGCTCCTCGAAGGGCTCGGGGTCGAAGGCGACGTCCACGCGGGGATCACGGTCAAGCACCGTTCCCGCGTGGCCCAGGACCCGACGCAGCCGAATCTCCGACAGGTGCACCTGATCCACCGGGAGCTGTTCGAGGAGGTGGCCGAAGCGGGGTACGAGGTCGCTCCGGGCCAGCTCGGGGAGAACGTCACCACGGAGGGCATAGACCTCCTCGGCCTGCCGACCGGGACGCTGCTGCGCCTGGGCCCGGACGCGGTGGTCGAGGTGACAGGCCTGCGCAATCCGTGCCTGCAGATCGACGCCTTCCAGCACGGGCTGCTCAAGCAGGTGGTGAGCCGGGACGACGAGGGCAATCTGCTCCGCAAGGCCGGAATCATGGGCGTGGTCCACCGGGGCGGCACCATCCGCCCCGGCGACACCATCGAGATCACGCTCCCGCCGACCCCGCACGTCCCGCTCGATCGCGTCTGAGCAGAGCTAAGCCGAGCCGGGCCGAGCCGGGCATGGTCGTACCGACGCCTGCCCGGCCTGGCCCCGGCCTGGGGCCGCTCAGACCGGCCGTACCGCGACGCGGTCCAGCGCCGCCAGCAGCTCCGACAGCTCCGGGAGTTCCGCGCCCCCCTGGTGGGGCACCGACAGGACCTCGCCCGGCTCCTCGTCCAGCAGGACGAAGGCCGCCCCGCCGGTGCGGGCCACCAGCGACCACCCGGGCCCGTCCACCCGCAGCGTCCGGGTCTCCTCGTCCGCGAAGGAAGACCGGACCCGGCCCGGCGGAGGCGGGCTCTGCGTGTACCCCAGCGCCTCCTTCAGCGCCCGCGCCAGCCCCGGGTGCGAGGCCGCGGCCGCCCCGCCGTCCGAGGCCACGCGCTCGCTCCACTCCGCCCACTGCCGGGCGATCTGGTCGGCGCCCATCCGCCGCTGCGCCGCCCCCCAGGCCTCGGCCGACGGCGGTGTGAGCGGCACCCGCCCCGTGCCGTCCGCGCCCTGCTGCGGATCGTGCGGTTCCGGTATTCCCGCGGCGGCCACCGACAGTTCCAGCGGCCAGCCGGCCAGGGAGACCACGATGGAGCGTTCGTCGGGGGACAGGTCGTACTCCATCCCGCAGTCCCACGAGGCGATGGCCATGGCCACGAGTGAGACGTCGTCCACCACGACCGTCCACCGCGCGCCCTCCTCGTCCTGCCCGAGCACCAGCCCGTATCCGGCCGCCGCCGAGGGCACACCCAGCAACGAGCACGCCTCGGGGAAGTCGTCACCCAGGATGCTCGGGAACTGCGCGGGGGTCAGCAGTACGGCGGTCAGCACGTACAGCGAACCGCCCTCGTCCTCGTCGGACACGTGGCCTCCCGGTAGCTCTCTTGTCGGCGCACCCTAACCAGCGGGTAACCGCCGCGTCGAGAGCTCGCGGGAGGCGATTTCCAAGCCCGCCACCTGCACGTAGAGTTGGCCACCCGCCACAGAAAGGGAACCCGGTGCAGCGTTACGACCGGCTGAGGGAGATCCTCCGGCTCGATCCGGACAAGGACTTCCTGGCCATCTACCGGCTCACCGCCACCTACGAGTTCCCCTGGGACTTCACCCGCGCCCTGGAACTCGCCCTCTTCCGCACCTACGCCGTCCCGAGCATCGGCGGGCTCCTCGCGGACACCGCCGAGTTCACCGAGCGCTCCCAGAAGCGCTACGACGACACCGCGCTGCTCCTCGACGCCGTCGTCGAGCACGGCTTCGAGTCCGACACCGCGCGCACCGCGATCCGGCGCGTCAACCAGATGCACCGCAGCTTCGACATCACCAACGAGGACATGCGCTACGTCCTGTGCACGTTCGTGGTGATCCCCGCCCGCTGGCTCGACGCCTACGGCTGGCGCCCGCTGACCCACCACGAGCGGCGCGCCTGCGCGAACTACTACGCCACCCTCGGCCGCCACCTCGGCATCACGGACGTCCCGGGCTCCTACGAGGAGTTCGAAACGACTCTGAACGCCTACGAGGACGCCCACTTCGGCTGGGACGAGGGCGGCCGGAAGGTCGCCGACGCCACCATCGAGCTGATGGCCTCCTGGTATCCGGCGCGCCTCGCGCCCGCCGTCCGCCGGGGCAGTCTCGCCCTCCTCGACGAGCCGCTGCTCAGCGCCTTCCGCTACGAGACTCCGCACCCCGGTGTCCGCCGGCTGGTCCGGGGCGCGCTGCGGCTGCGCGGGCGCGCGGTGCGGTTGCTGCCCCCGCGCGAAGCACCGCATTACGCCCGCCAGAATCCGGAGATCAAGAGTTACCCCGGGGGCTATGACGTGGGCGAGCTCGGCACGTTCCCCGTGCCCGGATCGGGCGGGTGCCCCGTACCGCATCCACGCCGCCCGGCCGGAGCGGAGGCTCAGCCTCCGGCCTGACCCGGACCTGCCTCCGCGGACCCCGTGCGGACCGCCAGCGCGAGGAAGCGGGTGTCCTCGTCGGCGTACGAGGTCAGCCGCCAGCCCGAACCGGCCAGCAGCGGGCCGAGGTTCTGCTCGGCCCGCAGGTCGTCCGGGGTCAGCTCGCGGCCGTGGCGCGCCGCGAGCGCGGCTCGCCCGATCGGGTGGAACAGTGCGAGCCGTCCGCCGGGGCGGACCACGCGGGCGAGTTCGCGCAGGTTGGCCGCGGGCTCCGGCAGGTGGGCGATGAGGCCGGCGGCGAACACGGCGTCCAGCACCTCGTCGCGCAGCGGCAGCCGTGCCACGTCCGCGAGCAGCAGCGTGCCTTCGGCGTCCCGGCCGGCTTCCCGCGCGGCGCTCAGCATCTGCGGGGTGACGTCGGCGCCGAGCACGGTTCCCGAGGGGCCGACGGCCGCGCGCAGCGCGGTCATCGCCCGCCCGGTGCCGCAGCCCGCGTCGAGCACCCGGTCCCCGGGCCGCAGCCCGAACTCGGCCACGGCGGTCGTGAAGGCGGGCCCGTCCTCGGGGAACTTGCGGTCCCAGCCGGCCGCGCGTGCGCCGAAGAACTCCTGGACGTGGTGCTGGTCCTGTGCGCGCTCCTGCGTGCGGTCTTCGCTCATGTGCCCATGATCCCCCACCTGATGCCCCCACCCGGGCGTTGGCACATGCCTGCGGAACGTGTGCAAGGTGGCACGTGGTGTGATCGAAGATGAACGTAGCTCTGTCATATTCCAGCAGTTCCAGTGGCTTTCGAAATGCGCCCCTTGTTCGCGCCCTCACCCGGACTAGCGTCCCGTGGCCATGGGACACCTGGACCACGCCGCCTATGGCTGGCTTACCCCCGCGCTGTCATACGTGATGGCTTCGATCGGCGCTGCCCTCGGGCTGCGCTGCACCGTCCGCGCGCTCGACGCGACGACCGGAGCCTCCCGCCGCAACTGGCTCCTCACGGCGGCCTCCGCCATCGGGACCGGCATCTGGACGATGCACTTCGTCGCGATGCTCGGCTTCCACGTCACCGGAACCGAGATCCACTACAACGTGCCGCTGACCATCCTCAGCCTCCTCGTCGCCATGGTCGTCGTCGGAGCCGGAGTCTTCGCCGTCGGCTACGGCAAGGACCGGGGCCGGTCCCTCGTCCTCGGCGGCCTCACCACCGGCCTCGGCGTCGCGAGCATGCACTACCTCGGCATGGCGGCCCTGCGCCTGCACGGCACGGTCTCCTACGCGCCGCTGACGGTCGGACTCTCCGTCGCCATCGCCGTCGTCGCCGCCACCGCGGCCCTGTGGGCCGCGCTCAACATCAAGTCCCCGGCGGCCGTCGCCGTCGCCTCGCTCGTCATGGGCGCCGCCGTCAGCAGCATGCACTACACCGGCATGTTCGCCGTCGCCGTCAACGTCGTCCCCTCGGACGAGGCGCTGCCGGGGGCCACCGCCATGCAGTTCATCTTCCCGCTCGCCGTCGGCCTCGGCTCCTACCTCTTCATCACCTCCGCGTTCGTCGCGCTGTCCCCGACCGCCGACGAGCGGATGGCCTCCGCCGCGGCTTCCGCCGACCGGCGCCTCGGCGAGCGGGGCGCGCCCGCTTCGGCCCTTTGAGTCGACGGTCATACCGGGCACGCCCGTCACACCGGTCATGCCAGTCGCACCGGCCGCCGCCTCGCCGCAGCCATCGCCCCGCCACCGTCACGTACGCCCGCACCGCCCGGAACGAGGAGCCCATGCGCAGACCCCGCAGATCACCGGAAGCAGCGGCGCCGCGGCCACCCGCGCCTGCGGCCGACCGCGGTAAGGGGACGGGCCGCCGGGCTCACGCCGGACCGCCCGCCGAGGAGCCGGCGGACCTCGGGGGCGGCGCCCCGTTCCCGGTCATGCCCGGCGGCGGCGGTGGAGGTGGCGGTGGCGGTACGGGCAAGGGCAGCGGCAGTGGCGGCGCGGGCGCCGGCGGTCCGCGACTGCGGCTGCGCCCCGCCACCGTCCGCGCGAAGATCGTCTCGCTGCTGATGGTGCCGGTGGTCTCGCTGCTCGCCCTCTGGGGCTTCGCCACCGTGGACGCGGCCCAGGACATCGGCCGCCTCAGCCGCGCCCAGCAGGTCGACCGGGAGCTCAGGGCGCCGGTCGCGGCGGCCGTCACCGAGTTGCAGGCCGAACGCCGCGCCGCCGTCCGCCTGCTGGCCGACCCCACCGCCGGTCAGGCCGCGGCGGCCCAGACCCCCGGCCAGCCGGGCGCCCTGGACCAGCAGGCGAGCCGCACCGACGCCGCCGTACGGGCACTGCGGCTCGGCGACCGCAATACCGTGGCCGACTCCGGCGAGTACCGGAGCGACATCGTGGTCCGGCTGCGCGCCTTCGTCGCCGCCGCCGACGCGCTCGGCCCCGTGCGCAAGGAGATCGCCGCGCGCCGTGCGACCCCGGACGCCGCCTACGAGACGTACACCGGCTTGATCGACTCGGCTCTGGAGGTCGGCGGAGCCCTCTCCGGCGGCGGCCGGGACGCGGAACTCGGTTCCGACGCCCGGGTCCTGCTGGAGTTCGCGCGAGCGGGGGAGCAGCTGTCGCGGGAGGACGCGCTGCTGACCGTGCCGGGGCCGCGCGGCGGCGAAACGCTTCGACGGCTTACCGGCGCGGTCGAGACCCGCCGGGCCCTGACGGACGCCGCCGCCCGGGACCTGCCCGCGGCCCAGCAGGGCGCCTGGCAGTCCGTGGCCAAGAGCGCCGTCTACGCCGATCTCACCGGCGCCGAGGACCAGGCGCTGGCCGGTCCGGCGGGCAGCCCGGCCAAGGACGGCTCCGCCAAGGACAGCTCCGCCAAGGACACCCGCGCCGGGGCCGCGCCCGGGGCCGCGCCCGTACCCGCCGGCTGGGAGGCCGCGTACACCTCCGTCTCCGCCTCCATGCGGGAGATCGAGAACGCCGCCCACGCGGCCTCCGCGGACCGCGGCGACCCGGTCGGCGCGGGCGTGATCGCCCCCGCCGGAGTCGCCGTGGTGCTGGGCCTGGCCGCCGTGGCCGCCTCGCTCGTCATCTCGGTCCGCATCGGCCGGGCCCTCGTCGTCGAGCTGGTCTCACTGCGCAACACCGCCCTGGAGATCGCCCACCGCAAACTCCCGCAGGCCATGGACCGGTTGCGGGCCGGCCAGGACATCGACGTGGCCGCCGAAACCCCGCCGGGCCCGGCCGCCGAGGACGAGATCGCCCAGGTCGGCGAGGCGCTGGCCACCGTCCACCGGGCCGCGCTCAGCGCCGCCGTCGAACGCGCCGAACTGGCCAGCGGCGTGAGCGGGGTTTTCGTCAACCTCGCCCGGCGCAGCCAGGTCCTGGTGCACAAGCAGCTCACCCTGCTCGACTCGATGGAACGGCGCGCCGACGACCCGAACGAGCTCGGCGACCTCTTCCGCCTGGACCACCTCACCACCCGGATGCGACGGCACGCGGAAAGTCTGATCATCCTGTCGGGTGCGGCCCCGGGGCGTGCCTGGAGGATGCCGATCCCGCTGACCAACGTCGTACGGGCCGCGGTCTCCGAGATCGAGGACTACCCGCGCGTCGAGGTCCGCCAGCTCGCCGAGGCGGCCGTCATCGGCGGGGCCGTGGCCGACCTCACCCACCTGCTCGCCGAACTCATCGAGAACGCGACCCAGTTCTCCCCGCCCCACACCAAGGTCCGGGTCAGCGGCGAGCCGGTCGGCGCCGGTTACGTCCTGGAGGTCGAGGACCGGGGGCTCGGCATGGGCCGCGAGGCCCTCCAGGAGGCCAACCGGCGCATCGAGCAGTCCGAGGCGCTCGACCTCTTCGACAGCGACCGGCTCGGGCTCTTCGTGGTCAGCCGCCTCTCGGCCCGCCACGGTGTGAAGGTGCACCTGCGCACGTCGCCGTACGGGGGCACCACAGCCGTGGTGCTGCTCCCGAACTCCCTGCTCCAGGGGGCCCTCACGGCCGCCGCCCCGCCCCCCGCCGACCGGCCGCGGGACCGCTTTCCCGAGCCGGAACCGGCCCGGGCCGCAGCCCCGGCCTCGCCCTTGACCCCGGAGCCGGCCCCCGGGCGGGCCCCGGAGCCGTCCCAGGCGGTGAGCGTCGTACGGGACGACGTGCGCGGGATCCCGGTCCCGGACCGGAGCCCCCTGAGGGAGGAGCCGCGTCCCGCCCCGGTGGCCCCGCTGCGCACGCTCGGCTCCGGTGGCGGGGTTCCCCGTACGCCCGCCCCGGTGACCGCGGCGGCCTCGCCCGCCCCGGCCGTCCCCCCGGGCCCGGCCGGGGCCACGGTGACCGAACTGCCGCGCCGGGTCCGCCAGGCCAGCCTCGTCCCGCAGCTGCGCGAGGCCCCCGCCGCCAAGGCTCCGGCCGGAGCGCGCGGCGCCGAGGACCCTCCCGGGCGCAGCCCGGAGCAGGCGCGCGACCGGATGGCGGCGTACCGGGACGGCTGGGTGCGCGGCACGCGGGCGAGTACCGGGGCGGGCATCCACGAGAACTCCCCTCACGCAGGCAGCGAAGGCGAAGGCGAAGGAGCACGGTGATGATCGAACATCAGAGAATCGACCTCGAAGGCATCCGCAGGTCAGGCGAACTGGACTGGCTGCTGGACGAGCTCGTGGTCCGGGTCCGCGAGGTCCGGCACGCGGTGGTCCTGTCCAACGACGGCCTGGCGGTGGGCGCCTCCAGCGCGCTCAGCCGGGAGGACGCCGAACACCTGGCGGCCGTGGCCTCCGGCTTCCACAGCCTGGCCAAGGGCGCGGGCCGGCACTTCCACGCCGGGGGCGTGCGCCAGACGATGGTGGAGATGGACGAGGGTTTCCTCTTCGTCGCGGCCGCCGGCGACGGCTCCTGCCTGGCCGTGCTCAGCGGGGCGGGCGCCGACATGGGGCTGATCGCCTACGAGATGGCCCGGCTGGTGAAGCGGGTCGGCGAGCACCTGTACACCCCGCCGCGGTTCTCGGCGCGCCCGCCGGCCGCCGGTTGAAGACGGCGGTCCGGAGCATGAACGGCCAGTGGTACGACGCCGACGCGGGCCCGCTCGTCCGTCCGTACGCCATGACCGGCGGGCGTACGAAGCCGGGACCGCACGGGGTCCGGTTCGACCTGATCGCCCTGGTCGTCGTGGACCCGGCGGGGACGGACGAGGCGGCCGAGTCGCTGCTGGAGCCCGAACACCGGGCGCTGCTCGGCCTGTGCCGGGACGAGACCCAGTCGGTGGCGGAGCTCGCGGCGGACGCGGACCTCCCCGTGGGCGTGGTGCGGGTGCTGCTCGGGGACCTGCTGGAGGCCGGACACGTCAAGGTCAGCCGGCCGGTGCCGCCGGCACAGCTGCCGGACGAGCGGATTCTGCGTGAAGTCATCGAGGGATTGCGAGCGCTGTGATGGGACTGCACGACAACGGGACCGGGACCGCGGGCGACCCGGGCGCCGGAACCGAGGACGGCGAGCTGGCCGCGCTCGCGCTGAAGATACTCGTGGCGGGCGGCTTCGGCGTGGGCAAGACCACCCTGGTCGGTTCGGTCAGCGAGATCCGGCCGCTGCGGACGGAGGAACTGCTCAGCGAGGCGGGGGAACTGGTCGACGACACGGGCGGGGTCGACCAGAAGACGACCACGACCGTGGCCATGGACTTCGGGCGGATCACCATCCGGTCGGGGCTCTCGCTGTACCTGTTCGGGACGCCGGGACAGGACCGGTTCTGGTTCCTGTGGGACGAGCTGTCGCAGGGCGCGCTGGGAGCGGTGGTGCTCGCCGACACGCGGAGGCTGGAGGACTGCTTCCCGGCGGTGGACTACTTCGAGCACCGGCGGATCCCGTTCGTGGTCGCCGTCAACTGCTTCACGAACGCGCGGCGGTACGCCTCGAACGAGGTGGCGCGGGCGCTGGATCTGGATCGGGGGACACCGGTGGTGCTGTGCGACGCGCGGGACAGGGATTCGGGGAAGGAAGTGCTCATCCGGCTGGTGGAGTACGCGGGGCGGGTGCACACGGCCCGGCTACTGGACTCGGTGGAGCCGCAGGCCGATTCGGTGTGAAGCGGACCGGCCTGCGGACGCGTGTGTCAGTCGGTCACCCCGCGCACGGTGATGACCTTCTCGATGCCGACGCGGACGAGGAGTTCACCGGGAACGGCGTTGCGGCGGCCGAAGGCCTCGCCCTGGTCCTCTCCCATGTACCGGGCGCCGATCCGGGACGCCCAGGGGAGCATTTCGTCCAGGTCCTCGCTGATTTCGGCGCGGCCCTGGAGGACGACGTAGGAGTACGGAGGCCGGTCGTCGTCCACACAGAGCGCGACCCGGCCGTCGCGGGCCAGATTGCGCCCCTTGACGGTGTCCTTTCCGGTGTTGAACACGAAGGAATCTCCGTCGAGAACGAACCAGATGGGAGCGATGTGGGGGCTTCCGTCCGCGCGGACGGTGGACAGTTTTCCGGTGCGGGTGGAATGGGAGACGAACGCCCGCCATTCCTCTTGAGTCATCTTCTTCACCATGGGTCCATCCTCCTTGCCGGAAAGCAGCTGGTGGGGAAGGCTGGCGGCACGAGTACGCGGGGGGGGCGGGGGGGGGGGGGCCGGGCGGGGGGGGGGGGGGGCGCGCCGGGCCCCCCCCCCTCGACGGGGAGGGACTGAATATGGCTCTGGACAAGCAACTTGACTGGTTGCTGGACGATTTGACCCGCCGGGTCCAGCAGGTCCGGCACGCGGTGGTGCTCTCCAACGACGGCCTGGTGACGGGGGCGAGCGCGGGCCTCGCGCGGGAGGACGCGGAGCATCTGGCCGCCGTCGCGGCGGGGTTGCAGAGCCTGGCGAAGGGCTCGGGGCGGCACTTCCGGGCGGGTGAGGTGCGCCAGACGATGGTCGAGTACGACGAGGGGGTCCTCTTCGTGATGGCGGCGGGAGCGGGCAGCTGCCTGTGCGTCCTGAGCGCCGCCGAGGCCGACATCGGGCACGTCGCGTACGAGATGACGCTGCTGGTGAACCGGGTGGGCGAGCACCTGGGCGTCGCGGAGCGGCGGATCACCGGGGGCTGACCTGCCTGACCTGCCTGACCTGCCTGACCTGCCTGGCCTGGTCTTTTCGGGATATCCACAGCCCCCGCGGGGTGTCGTCGCGCTGAGTTACGGTCTTCACACACGGTAATCGCTTGTGGTGGGGAGAGCGTGATGACGAAGACGAATACGCAGACGTCGGTGACGGCGCGGACGCCGGGGACCCTCGTGCGCGGGGAAGCGGTCGAGGGACTCGTGGGCGGCGGGCAGGCCGCGGAGGAGCTGGGGCTGAGCCGGAGCGAGTTCGCCCGCGCCGTCCAGCTGGGCATCGTGCGCGCCGGTCCGCCGGGACCCGGCGGGGCCGCCCGCTTCACCCGGACCGAGCTCGGCCGGGTCCGGTCGGTCGAGGGGCTGCCGGACACGCTGCGCGAGCGCGTCGAGACGGTGGCGGGAGCGGAGGCCACGGCCGCCGCCCTGGGAGTCGGCCCGAGCAGGTTCACCCGGCTCGCGCGCTGCGGGCACGTTACCCCGGTGGGATACCGGATCAACCGGTACCGGGCGGTGGTCTGGCTCTATCTGGCCGCGGAGCTACGGGACTTCGCGGCGGCCAAGCCCGGGATGCTGCGCGGCAGCGCCCCGCCGGCGGACCGGGAGCTGATGGCGGCCAAGGCCGACCTGCGGCCCCGGAAGTGGCGGGAGCGGCACGTCGGGCTGCTGCTGAGACGGACCGCCGACCCCTGGGAGAGGGCGGCCGTACTGGCTTCCGTACTCCCGGACTCGGATGTGCGCGAGACGGTACCCGACCCGGCCGAGCGGATCCTGCTCGCTGCGCTCGCCCCGCCCGCGCCCTATGGGCACCCGCAGCTCCCGGCGGCCGCCGCCGTGGCGGCCCGGCTGCTGGTGGCGGAGGCTTCGGACGAGATCCACTGGTACCGCACCAGCCTCGACTTCGCGCTGACCGGAGCCCGGGGTCAGTCGAAGTCGACGGGGGAGAGGGGGCCGACGTAGACCCAGGCTCCGGCCTCGCGGGAGAAGCTGCTGTGCTCGTGCAGTGAGCCGGTGTGCCGGCCCTCGCGGTAGTGCGCCCGGAACTCCACCGAGCCCTCCGTCTCGAACATTCCGCCGCGCTCGGTGGCCAGGATCTCCAGCCGCTCCCAGCGCTGCCCGGGATCCAGGTCGAGGCTGTCCGGCCGGGTCGAGGGATGCCAGGAGCGCAGCAGGTAGGCGGTGTCACCGACGGCGAAGGCGCTGAAGCGGGAGCGCATCAGCAGTTCGGCGGTGGGCGCCTGCCGCTCGCCGGAGTGGAAGCGGCCGCAGCACTCCGGGTAGGCGGCGGGCAGCCCGCAGGGGCAGGGGAGGGCCGGGGTGGGCATGGGTGCACTCAGTTCTTCGGGGAGGGGACGGATTACTGCGGCGACACAGGCGGCTGCTTGGAGGCCTTGGAGCCGTACGGGCGGAAGAGGCCTTCCTGGACCACCGAGACGAGCAGCCGGCTTTCGAGGTCGTAGATCCGGCCGCGGGCCAGGCCCCGGCCGCCGTGCGCGATGGGTGACTCCTGGTCGTACAGGAACCACTCGTCCGCCCGGAACGGCCGGTGGAACCACATGGCGTGGTCGAGCGAGGCCATGTCGAAACCGCGCATGCCCCACAGGGGTTCCACGGGGATGCGCACGGCGTCGAGGAGGGTCATGTCACTGGCGTAGGTGAGGGCGCAGGTGTGCACGAGCGGGTCGTCGCCCAGCGGGCCGACGGCGCGCATCCACACCGCGCTGCGCGGATCGGCGTCCTTGAGCTCCTCGGGGGTCCAGCGGAGCCGGTCCACGTACCGGATGTCGAAGGGCTGGCGGCGGGCCATCCGCTCCAGCGCCTCCGGCAGCGCGCCCAGGTGATCGCGGATCTCGTCCACGACCTTCGGGAGCGTGTCGGGATGGGGGAAATGGCGGGGAGGCAGCTGGTGCTCGATGCTGCCCTCCTCCGGGTGATGGAAGGAGGCGGTCAGATTGAAGATGGTCTTGCCCTGCTGGACCGCGGTGACCCGGCGGGTGGTGAAGGAGCGCCCGTCGCGCACCCGCTCCACCTGGTACACGATCGGCACCCCGGGGATGCCGGGGCGCAGGAAGTACGAGTGGAGGGAGTGGACCGGCCGGTCCACCTCGGTGGTGCGGCCGGCCGCCACCAGCGCCTGCCCGGCGACCTGGCCGCCGAACACGCGCTGGAGGGACTCCTGGGGGCTCGCGCCCCGGAAGATGTTGACCTCGATCTGCTCCAGGTCGAGCAGATCGACCAGCCTCTCGGCGGGGTTCGTCATCAGAGGATCTCCACTGTCGGGGCCGGCGCCCGTGGTGGCGCCGGTTCGGTTGCGGTTGCGGGTCCCCCCGGACGGAGCCCGGGGGAGGTCAGAGCTGGCCGAGCTCGCCGACCGAGGTGACGCGGATGACGGCCCGGCCCTCCTCGTCGGACGCCGCGAGGTCGACCTCGGCGCTGATGCCCCAGCCATGGTCCCCGTTGGGGTCGGCGAAGGTCTGGCGGACGCGCCACAGGCCGTGCGCCGGGTCCTCCTCGATCTGGAGCAGCTTGGGGCCGCGGGCGTCGGGGCCGGTGCCGAGGTCGTCGTACTCGTCCCAGTAGCCGTCCAGGGCCTCGCCCCAGGCGTCGGCGTCCCAGCCGGACTCGCCGTCCAGCTCGCCCAGCACGTTGACGTGGTCCAGGGCGGCCAGCTCTACCCGGCGGAACATGGCGTTGCGGACCAGGACGCGGAAGGCGCGGGAGTTCGCCGTGACCGGCTTGACCTGGTCGGCCTTCTCCTGGGCCTGCTCCGCCGTCTCCACCTCCGGGTTCGCCAGCTGCTCCCACTCGTCGAGCAGGCTGGAGTCGACCTGGCGGACCAGCTCGCCGAGCCAGGCGATCAGGTCCTGGAGGTCCTCGGACTTGAGGTCGTCGGGGATGGTGTGGTCCAGCGCCTTGTACGCGCTCGCCAGATAGCGCAGCACGATGCCCTCGGTGCGGGCCAGTTCGTAGTACGAGGTGAACTCGGTGAAGGTCATCGCGCGTTCGTACATGTCGCGGATGATCGACTTCGGGGAGACCGGGTGGTCGCGGACCCACGGGTGGCTCTTGCTATACACGCCGTAGGCGTGCAGGAGCAGCTCTTCGAGGGGCTTGGGATAGGTGATCTCCTGGAGCCGCTCCATGCGCTCCTCGTACTCGACCCCGTCGGCCTTCATCGCGCCCACGGCCATGCCGCGTTCCTTGTTCTGCTGGGCGGCGAGGATCTGGCGGGGATCGTCCAGCGTGGACTCGACGACCGAGACCATGTCCAGCGCGTAGGAGGGGGACTCCGGGTCCAGCAGGTCGAAGGAGGCAAGCGCGAAGGTGGACAGCGGCTGGTTGAGCGCGAAGTCCTGCTGGAGGTCGACGGTCAGCCGGATCGAGCGGCCCTCGGCGTCGGGGGTGTCGAGCTTCTCGACCACCCCGCCGTCGAGCAGCGAGCGGTAGATGGCGATGGCCCGGCGGATGTGCCGCAGCTGGGCCTTGCGCGGCTCGTGGTTGTCCTCCAGCAGGTGGCGCATCGCCTGGAAGGCGTCCCCGGGCCGGGCGATGACCGACAGGAGCATGATGTTGGTGACCTTGAAGCGCGAGGTCAGCGGCTCCGGGTCCGCGGCGATGAGCTTCTCGAAGGTCGTGTCCGACCAGGCGACGAAGCCCTCGGGGGCCTTCTTCCGGACCACCTTGCGGCGCTTCTTCGGGTCGTCGCCCGCCTTCGCCAGGGCCTTCTCGTTCTCGATGACGTGCTCGGGCGCCTGGGCCACCACGTAGCCCGCCGTGTCGAAGCCGGCCCGGCCGGCGCGGCCGGCGATCTGGTGGAACTCGCGGGCGCGCAGCGTGCGGACCCGGGTGCCGTCGTACTTCGTCAGCGCGGTGAACAGCACCGTGCGGATGGGGACGTTGACGCCGACGCCGAGGGTGTCGGTACCGCAGATGACCTTCAGCAGACCGGCCTGGGCCAGCTTCTCCACCAGGCGGCGGTACTTGGGCAGCATGCCCGCGTGGTGCACCCCGATGCCGTGGCGGACGTAACGGGAGAGGTTCTGGCCGAACTTGGTGGTGAAGCGGAAGTTGCCGATCAGATCGGCGATCTTGTCCTTCTCCTCGCGGGTGCACATGTTGATGCTCATCAGCGACTGCGCCCGCTCGACCGCCTGGGCCTGGGTGAAGTGCACGATGTAGACCGGCGCCTGCCGGGTCTCCAGCAGCTCGGTGATGGTGTCGGTGATCGGCGTCGTGACGTACTCGTACGACAGCGGGACGGGCCGGGTCGCGGAGCGGACCATCGAGGTGGGCCGGCCCGTGCGCCGGGTCAGGTCCTCCTCGAAGCGCTTCATGTCGCCGAGCGTCGCGGACATCAGGACGAACTGCGCCTGCGGCAGCTCCAGGATCGGGATCTGCCAGGCCCAGCCGCGGTCCTGCTCCGCGTAGAAGTGGAACTCGTCCATCACGACCTGGCCGATGTCGGCGTACTTGCCGTCCCGCAGGGCGATCGAGGCCAGCACCTCGGCGGTACAGCAGATCACCGGGGCGTCCGAGTTCACCGAGGCGTCGCCGGTCAGCATGCCGACGTTCTCGGTGCCGAAGAGCTTGCACAGGTCGAAGAACTTCTCCGAGACCAGGGCCTTGATCGGAGCGGTGTAGAAGGTGACCTTGTCCTGGGCCAGCGCCGTGAAATGGGCGCCCGCCGCGACCAGGCTCTTGCCGGAGCCGGTCGGTGTGGAAAGGATCACGTTCGCGCCGGTGACCACCTCCATCAGCGCCTCCTCCTGAGCCGGGTACAGGGTGATGCCCTGGTCCTCCGCCCACGAGGAGAAAGCCTCGAAGAGGGCATCGGGGTCGGCGTTCGGCGGGAGCTGATCAATGAGGGTCACACCCCCCATCTTGCCTGGCTTCCCCCCGGATGAGGGAACCGGCGGACGGAAGGAAGATCATCGACGGTACGCTGTGCCGTCGACAAGGCCCGAGCGACACCGTCAACAGGGCCCGACCAGCACACAAACGGGGCGGGGAACGACCATGATGGGTCCGGCGCACTCACTGTCGGGGGCAGCGGCCTGGCTGGGGGTGGGCGCGGCGGCAGCCGCCGCCGGGCACCCGATGCCCTGGCCCGTCCTCGTCGTCGGAGCCCTCATCTGCGCCGGAGCCGCCCTGGCCCCCGACCTCGACCACAAGTCGGCGACGATCTCCCGCGCCTTCGGCCCGCTCTCCCGGGGCCTGTGCGAGGTGGTCGACAAGATCTCCTACGCGGTCTACAAAGCCACCCGGGCCCCGCGCGACGCCCGCCGCACCGGCGGCCACCGCACCCTGACCCACACCTGGGTCTGGGCCGTCCTGATAGGCGCCGGCTCCTCCGCGCTCGCCGTCACCGCCGACCGCTGGGGCGTGCTCTTCCTCCTCTTCGTCCACCTGGTCCTCGCCGTCGAAGGCCTTCTGTGGCGGGCCGCCCGGATGTCCAGCGACGTCCTGGTCTGGCTGCTCGGCGCCACCGGCGCCTGGATACTGGCCGGGGTGCTCGACCAGCCCGGCAACGGCTCCGGCTGGCTCTTCACCGGCCCCGGCCAGGAGTACCTGTGGCTCGGCCTGCCGATCGTGCTCGGCGCCCTGGTCCACGACATCGGCGACGCCCTGACCGTCTCCGGTTGCCCGGTCCTGTGGCCCATCCCCATCGCGGGCAAGCGCTGGTACCCGCTCGGCCCGCCGAAGATGATGCGCTTCCGCGCCGGCAGCTGGGTGGAGCTCAAGGTCCTCATGCCGGTGTTCATGCTCCTCGGCGGAGTCGGCGGAGCCTCTGCCCTCGGCTTCTTCTAGCCGTCCAGCCCTTCCCGCGAAGGGCCGGTCCGGAGTCTGCGGGGGTCGGGGGAGACCGGCTGCGCAGGCGGCCCGAACCGGTGGGCTCGCAGTGGTCCCACCTCCAGTCCGCGCTGCGCGCAGGTGTCGAGGATCATCGGCAGCGCGCCCAGGGTGGCCCGCCAGGAGCCCGGCGCCGAGGTGACGTCGCTGTCGTGGAGCAGGATGGTCCCCCCGCCGCGCAGCTGGTCCGTGACGGTCCGGTGCACCGACTCGGGGGTGGCCCGGCGGCTCCAGTCCCTGCCCCACGCGCTCCACAGCACCGTCGAGAGTCCGAGCCGCCGGGCGGCCAGGTGTGCCGAGCCGCTCATGGCCCCGTAGGGCGGCCGGAACAGCTCGGGGGCCCGGCCGGTGATGTCCCCGATGCAGTCACGGGCCCTGCGCAGGTCGTCGAGGGTGGCGCGCGGGCCCCGCAAGGGCAGGGGGCGGTGGAGCCAGCCGTGCATCGCTATCTCGTGCCCGGCGTCCGCCATCTCCCGCAGCAGCCCGGGGGCCCGGCGGCTCATGGAGCCGAGCACGAAGAACGTGGCGCGGATGCCCCGTTCGTCGAGGGCGCGCAGGAAGAACGGCGTGGACAGTGGATCGGGGCCGTCGTCGAAGGTCAGGGCCACGTGATCGGGCCGGCCGAGTCCCGAGAGTCCGGGCACGAGGCGGTTTCGCACCGGGTTCAGGGCGACGAGGGCGGGTGCGCACTGGGCGACGGCCAGGGCCGGGGCCGTGAGGCAGGCCAGGCGGGCGGCGGTGCGGAGCGCGGATGCGGATGTGGTCATGCGGGTTCCTTGGGGTTGCGGAAACGGCTGGTGCGGCCCGTGCGGCTGTGGTTCGCAGGGCAGGCCGCCAGGCCGCCAGGCCGCCAGGCCGGCAGGCGGTCAGCGGTGAACGACGTGCAGCAGCGTCCAGCTGCTGTGGGCGACGGCTGCCTCCGTGCTCTCGGGCGCGGTGAGCGCGACCCCGGCGACGACGGCCACGGTCAGCGCGGCCGCGGCGGCCCTGCGCCGCGGGGATCCACCGCGCGCCCGCCGGATGCCGGTCGGCCGGTGATCCCCGGACCCGGACCCTGCCCCGTCGCGCGTAGCGCGGGGCGCCGGGGTGAGGACGGAGCGTACGGCCGCGTCCGGGCCGGAGTCCGGCGGGGTGTCGAACAGGGCGAGCCCGGCGGCTCGTCGGGCCGTTCCCTCCGCCCCGAGCAGCACCCGGGACAGGGCCGCGGAGAGATCTTCCGCCCGCCGGACCCAGGGGGCCAACCCGGCCTCCTCCAGCGCGGCGGCGTTGGTCCGCCCGTGCCCCGGTATGCAGTTGTAGGAGATCACGGGCAGACCGCTGGCGAAGGCTTCCAGGGAGGTGAGCCCGCCCGCGTTCTGCACCAGCACATCGGCGGCGCGCATCAGGGAGGGCATGTCCGCCACCCAGGTGAGCACGTGCTCCACACCGGCCAGGCGCAGTCTCCGGGCGAGCCGTTCGTTACGGCCGCAGACGACCACGGGCGTGGCCACGCCGCCGGCGCGTATCTCCGAAGCCGTGCGCGCGACGTCGCCGACGCCCCAGGAGCCGGCGACCAGCAACGCGAGGGGTTCGGTGGCGGGCAGGCCGAACCGCGCCCGCGCGGTGGCCCGGTCGCCGCCGGACGCGGGGGCGAACTCCGGCGCGACGACGGGGAAGGTGGTCCGGACCCGGGCCGCTCCCGCCCTCCTCGCCTGCTCGGCGGGCACGGGGTGTGCGGCGAGATGGACGTCGATCCCGTCGGCCACCCAGGTCGGATGGACCGAGAAATCGGTGAGGTAGGTGAACGTCGGCACGCTCAGGCGCCCGTCCCGCCGCAGGGCGCCGAGCACCTGACTGGCGAGCGGGTACGTGGAGACGACCGCGCGGGTGCCGGGCGGCAGGGCGGCCAGTGTGCGGGCCTCGGCGGCGCGCAGGGCGGTGGCGGCCGGCCGTCCGCCACCGGGGCGGTCGGTGGCGGCGTAGATGCGCTCGAACATCCAGGGGGCGTGTTCGAGCATCCGGTGGTACGAGGCGTTGAGCAGCCGTCCGACGGGCGGAGGCAGCAGGTCCAGGAAGTCGTGGCGGGTGACGCCGACACCCGCGAGGGTGAGCCGGCGCGTCAGCTCGGCGGCGGCTCCGTCATGACCCGCCCCGACGGAGGCGGAGATGATCACGACGGTGCCGGCCCCGGTGTCCGACGCGTTGCCGTCGGATCGGTCGTGGAGCGCCACGTGGACCTGCTTCCCCTGGATGCCGGTGGTGCGGCGAAACACTACAACGTGTAGTAGTTCATGGGGTGACCTGCTGGGAAAGCGCCGGAAAACGTGCTCAGACTTTGCGAGAACAGGTAGATTGCCGGGTTGTGGTGCGAAAGTCCGATGACGTATCGGGCACCCGACGGCGAGGTGGGTGGCGTGAGCGGGGCCGGAACGGGAACCGGGGCGGCTGACCGACGGGCGCGGGGCAAGCCCCGCCGGGCGGCGGGCGAGTTGGAGAGCAGCGTGCTGGGCGTCCTGTGGTCCGCGCCCGGCCCTCTGACGGTGGCCCAGGTCAACGACCGGCTGCCCGGGGACCTGGCGCACACCACGGTGTTGACGATCCTCACCCGTCTCTACGAGAAGGGCCTGCTCACCCGGGGGCGCGCGGGGCGCGGATTCGCGTACCGCCCCGTCGGCGACGAGGCCACGCACACGGCCGAACAGATGCGCTCGCTCCTGGACGGCGGAACGGACCGCGAGGCGGTCCTGGCCCGCTTCGTGTCCGAACTCCCTCCCCGTGACGAGGAACTTCTGCTCAAACTGCTCGCGGGAGCCGAACGCCCCTGACGGTCGAGGCCGTCAGGGGCGTTCAGTGGCCGGCTGCCCGCAGCCGGCTCAGCCGTGCCAGGAGCGCCACAGGGCCGCGTACGCCCCGTCGGCCTCGACCAGGGCGTCGTGCGAGCCGAGCTCGCTGATCCGGCCGCCCTCGACCACCGCGATCACGTCCGCGTCGTGCGCGGTGTGCAGCCGGTGGGCGATCGCGATCACCGTGCGGCCGTCCAGCACCCGGGCCAGCGAGCGTTCCAAGTGCCGGGCCGCGCGCGGGTCCAGCAGCGAGGTCGCCTCGTCCAGCACCAGCGTGTGCGGGTCGGCCAGCACCAGCCGGGCCAGCGCGATCTGCTGCGCCTGTGCCGGGGTCAGCGCCGTGCCGCCCGAACCGACCTCGGTGTCCAGACCGGCGTCCAGCGCCCGCGCCCACCCGTCCGCGTCCACCGAGCCGAGGGCCTCCCACAGCTCGGTGTCGGCGGCCCCGGTGCGCGCCAGGCGCAGGTTGTCGCGCAGCGAGCCCACGAACACGTGGTGCTCCTGGTTGACCAGGGCCACGTGCTCGCGCACCCGCTCCGCCTGCATCCGCGACAGCCGCGCCCCGCCGAGGGTGATCTCGCCGGTCCGGGGCGCGTAGATGCCCGCGAGCAGCCGGCCCAGCGTGGACTTGCCCGCGCCCGAGGGCCCGACCAGGGCCATCCGGGTGCCCGGCGGCACCGACATCGACACCTGGTGCAGGACGTCGACGCCCTCGCGGTAGCCGAAGTGGACCTCGTCCGCCCGGACGTCCCGGCCGTCCGGGGAGACGGCCGCGTCGCCCGCGTCCGGCTCGATCTCCCGTACGCCCACCAGCCGGGCCAGCGAGACCTGAGCGATCTGCAACTCGTCGTACCAGCGCAGGATCAGGCCGATCGGGTCCACCATCATCTGCGCGAGCAGCGCGCCCGTGGTCAGCTGCCCCACCGACATCCAGCCCTGGATCACGCAGTACCCGCCGATCATCAGCACCGCGCCGAGGATCGTCACGTACGTGACGTTGATGACGGGGAAGAGGACCGTCCGTAGGAACAGCGTGTACCGCTCCCAGGCCGTCCACTCCTTGATCCGCCGCTCCGACAGCTCGATCCGGCGCGCGCCGAGGCGGTGCGCCTCGATGGTGCGGCCCGCGTCCACCGTCTCGGTGAGCACGGCCGCGACCGCCGCGTACCCGGCCGCCTCCGAACGGTAGGCCCGGGGCGCCCGCTTGAAGTACCAGCGGCAGCCGATCACCAGCACGGGCAGCGACACCAGCGCGGCCAGCGCCAGCGGCGGTGCGGTCACGGCGAGCGCCCCGTAGAGCAGCCCCGCCCACACCACGCCGATGGCGAGCTGGGGCACGGCCTCGCGCATCGCGTTGGCCAGCCGGTCGATGTCGGTGGTGATCCGCGACAGCAGGTCACCGGTTCCGGCGCGCTCCAGCACGCCCGGCGGCAGACCCACCGAGCGGACGAGGAAGTCCTCGCGCAGATCGGCCAGCATCTCCTCGCCGAGCATCGCCCCGCGCAGCCGGACCATCCGGACGAACAGGGTCTGGACGACCAGGGCCAGCGTGAACAGCAGCCCGACGCGCCCCAGGTGCAGTTCGCGCGCCCCTTCCGTGAGCTGGTCCACGACCTGGCCCAGGAGGTACGGGCCCACCATGGAGGCGATCACCGCGACCGTGTTGACCGCCACCAGGACCACGAAGGCCCGCCTGTGGCGGCGGAACAGGCCGCGCACGTAGCCCCGTACGGTCGCCGACGTGCCCACGGGCAGGGTCGCGGCCGTTTCGGGGGCCGCCGGATCGTATTGCGGCGGCGCCACGCCGATCATGCGGATTCCTCGATCTCTGTGAGTACGGCGTCCGGCCGTCCGGCCTTCCGCTGCGAGAGCCGCTGTTCGTCCTCGGTCTCGCGGGTGACGACCGCGCGGTAGCGCGGTTCGCCGTGCAGCAGTTCGCGGTGCGTGCCGCTCGCCGCCACCGCGCCCTCGTGGATCAGGACGACCCGGTCGGCGTGGTCCAGCAGCAGCGGCGAGGAGGCCAGTACCACCGTCGTGCGCCCCGCGCGCAGCTCAGCGATCCCGTCCGCGATCCGAGCCTCGGTGTGCGAGTCGACCGCCGAGGTCGGCTCGTCCAGCACCAGCACCTCCGGATCGGTGACCAGCGACCGCGCCAGCGCGAGCCGCTGGCGCTGCCCGCCGGACAGGGACCGGCCGCGCTCGGTGATCCGGGCGTCCATCGGGTCGTCCACCCCGTCCGGGGCGGACTGCAGCAGCGCGTCCAGCACGTCCGCGCACTGGGCCGCCGCCAGCGCCGCGCGCGGCTCGACCGTCCCGGAAGCCGGTACGTCGAACAGTTCGCGCAGCGTTCCGGACAGCAGCACCGGATCCTTGTCCTGTACGAGGACCAGCGTGCGCGCGGTGTCCAGCGCGAGCTCGTCCAGCGCGACCCCGCCCAGCAGGACGGAGGGACCGCAGCCGTCCTCCATCGGGTGGCCCCCGAGGCGTTCGGCCAGCCGGCCCGCTAGGTCGGGGTCCCCGCAGACCACGGCGGTGAACCGGCCCGCCGGGGCCAGCAGCCCGGTCTCCGGGTCGTACAGGTCACCACCGGGGGCGGGAGGGCGCGGGGCCGTCCCGGCCTCGGCCTCGGCTTCCGTCCGGGTCAGCGACAGCACCCGGGCGGCCCGCTTGGCGGAGGGGCGCGAGAAGGAGTACGCCATCGCGATCTCCTCGAAGTGCCGTAGCGGATACAGCATGGTCGCCACCGCGCTGAAGGCCGCGACGAGTTCGCCGACCGCGAGCCGGCCGTCCAGCACGAGCGCGGACCCGTACCAGACGACCGTGATCAGCAGGATCCCCGGCAGCAGCACCTGGACCGCGGAGATCAGGGCCCACATCCGGGCACTGCGCACGGCCGCCCTGCGGACCTCCTGCGAGGCCTCGCGGTAGCGGCTGAGGAACAGTTCCTCGCCGCCGATGCCGCGCAGCACGCGCAGGCCCGCCACGGTGTCGGAGGCCAGCTCGGTGGCCTTGCCCGCCTTCTCCCGCTGCACGTCGGCGCGCTGGGTGGCGCGCGGCAGCAGCGGCAGGACGGCCAGGGCGAGCACCGGCATGCCGATGGCGACCACCACACCGATGGCGGGGGCGTAGAAGAGCAGCGCCACGCAGCCGATGAGGAGGGTGAGAGCGGCGGCGAGGAAGCGGGAGACCGCCTCGACGAACCAGCCGATCTTCTCCACGTCGCCCGTGGACACCGCCACCACCTCGCCCGCCGCGACCCGCCGGGTCAGGGCGGCGCCCAGCTCGGCGGTCTTGCGCGCCAGCAGCTGCTGGACCCGCGCGGCGGCGGTGATCCAGTTGGTGACGGCGGTCCGGTGCAGCATGGAGTCGCCGAGCGCGATCGCGACGCCGAGCAGGGCGATCAGGCCGCCGACCCACAGCAGCCGGGCGCCGTCACGGTCGACGACGGCGTCGACACCCAGGCCCACCGCGTACGGCAGCCCGGCGATGCCGCAGAAGTGGAGCATTCCCCAGCTCAGGCTTTTGGCCTGTCCGCCGAGTTGGCCGCGCCCCAGCCACCAGAGGAACCGGGGGCCGGAGCGAGCATCGGGTACCCCTGGGTCCGGATACGGAAGATCGCTGATCTGCATGACGCCCCATGACTGGTCGAGAGTTCCAAACCGTGCAAGGTTCGCGTTCCGGACCGGGTCGGGGCAATCGATTTTCCGTTGGCCAAAGCTTCCGGCGGTGAGGGTTTCGGCCTCAAGGCCTCAGAGGCTCAAAGGCTCAAGCGCTCAAGGGCGAGTGGCGCGCTCCAATTCCAGCAGGGCCGA
The DNA here is from genome assembly GCF_042750105.1 of Streptomyces sp. NPDC059443. Lineage (NCBI taxonomy): Bacteria > Bacillati > Actinomycetota > Actinomycetes > Kitasatosporales > Streptomycetaceae > Streptomyces > Streptomyces sp. NPDC059443. The sequence continues at coordinate 36,588 of NZ_JBHYVM010000043.1, forward strand.
GTAGTAGCTCCGGCCGGTGGCCCGGTCCATGCCCACCTCGCACATCCGGTTCGCCGACAGGTGCGCGTCGAACTCCCGCGCCGTCACCTCGGCCGCCTCGCGCGCCGTCGCCGACTCCGTCAGCTCGGGGTGCAGCATCCCGCGGTCGCCCGCGAAGGCGCAGCACCCCGCGTCGTACGGGACGACCACCTCGTCCGCGCAGGCCTCGGCCACCGCCCGCAGCTGCGCCTCGTCGTCCAAGTGCCGCATCGAACAGGTGGGGTGGAGCACCGCGGACCCGATCGTGCGCCGGATCTCCAGGTGCGGGAGCAGCTCCTCGGCCGCCCAGACGATGGAGTCGACGATCCGCAGCTCCGCGTGGAGCGCCCGGTTGTCGTCCGTGAGGTACAGGACCACCTCGTGCGAGATGCCCAGGGTGCAGGAGGACGCGTCGACCACGAGCGGCAGCCGGCCACCGGCCGTCCAGCCCCAGGCGGCCTCCACGATCCGGTTGGCCATCACCCGGTTGCCGGCCTCGTACCCCTTGGAGTGCCAGATCGTCGCGCAGCAGGTGCCCGTCACGTCCCGGGGGATCCACACCGGCCTTCCGGCACGCTCCGAGACCGCCACGACGGCCTCCGGGAGGGAGGGGCCGGGGCGGCCTTCGGGGCCGCCGAAGATCCGGTTGACGCAGGCCGGGTAGTACACGGCGGCGGCGCCGACCCGCCGGGTAGCGGGCAGTTTCCGGGCGGCGGCGCCGGGGATCTGCGGCAGCCACTCCGGGACCAGGTCGGGCCGTACGGCTCTGCGCGCGAGCCCCGTCACGGCCTCCAGCACCCGGTCCCCGACGGTGTCGGTGATCTTGTCGGCGGCGGCCACGGCCAGCCGGGCGGCGGCCTCGACCGTCCGGAACCTCTGGGCGGCCAGCGCGGCGGTGCGCTCCTCGCGCGGGCTGTGGCGGCGGTGGCGGAAGTCCTTCATCAGGGCGCCGGTGTCGATGCCCACGGGGCAGGCGAGTTTGCAGGTGGAGTCGCCGGCGCAGGTGTCCACGGCGTCGTAGCCGTAGGCGTCGAGCAGTCCGCCGAGGACGGGGGAGCCGGGCTGCTGGCGCATCATCTCCCGGCGCAGCACGATCCGCTGGCGCGGAGTGGTCGTCAGGTCCTCGCTGGGGCAGGTCGGTTCGCAGAACCCGCACTCGATGCAGGGGTCCGCCACGGCCTCCACCTGCGGGATCGTCTTCAGCCCGCGCAGGTGTGCCTTCGGGTCGCGGTCGAGGAGGATCCGCGGGGCGAGCACCAGGTCGGGGTCGATCACCCGCTTGGTGCGCCACATCAGTTCCGTGGCCCGGGGTCCCCATTCCAGCTCCAGGAAGGGGGCCATGTTGCGGCCGGTGGAGTGCTCGGCCTTCAGTGAGCCGTCGAAGCGTTCCACGGTGAGCCGGCAGAAGGCGTCCATGAAGGCGGCGTACCGCTCGACGTCGGCCGGTTTGGCGGCGTCGAAGGCGAGGAGGAAGTGGAGGTTGCCGTGGGCGGCGTGACCGGCGACGGCGGCGTCGAAGCCGTGCTCCGCCTGGAGTTCGAGCAGCGCCTCGCAGGCCTCGGCCAGCCGGGACGGGGGGACCGCGAAGTCCTCGGTGATCAGGGTGGTGCCGGAGGCACGGGCCCCGCCGACGGCGGTGACGAAGGCCTTGCGGGCCTTCCAGTAGCCGGAGATGGTCTTCGCGTCGCGGGTGAAGGCATTGGTCGCCGAGGCCACCGGCGCGACCAGGTCCAGCCGGGCCAGCACCCCGGCGGCGCGCCGCTCGTACTCCGCGCGGCCGGCTTCGTCCGGGGCGCGGAACTCCACGAGCAGGGCGGTGGTGTCCTTGGGCAGCCGGGCCCAGTCCGCGGGCACGCCCTCCACGGCCACCGAGGCGCGCAGGGTGTTGCCGTCCATGAGCTCGACGGCCAGGGCGCCGGCCTCGTTGAAGAGCGGCACGGCCGCGGCCGCGGCGGGCAGCGAGGGGAAGAACAGCAGGGCGCTGGTGAGCTCGCGGTCCAGCGGCAGGGTGTCGAAGACGACCTCGGAGATGAAGCCCAGGGTGCCTTCGGAGCCGACCATCAGCCCGCGCAGGATCTCCACCGGCGTGGAGCCGTCGAGATAGGCGTCGAGCCGGTAGCCGGTGGTGTTCTTGATCTCGTACTTGGCCCGGATGCGGGCGACGAGCTCCGGATCGGCCTCGATCTCCTTCTTGATCTCCATCAGCCCGTGGCACAGGGCCGGCTCGGCGTGGGCGAGCTCCTCGTCGGCGAGCGGACCGGCGGTGTCGACCACGGTGCCGCTCGGCAGGACGAAGGTGAGGGAGGACAGGGTGCGGTACGAGTTCCTCGTGGTCCCCGCCGTCATGCCGGAGGCGTTGTTCGCGACGACCCCGCCGAGGGTGCACGCGATGGCGCTGGCCGGGTCGGGGCCGAGGATCCGGCCGTGGCGGGCGAGGGCGGCATTGGCCCGCAGCACGGTGGTGCCCGGCTGGATCCGGGCGCGGCGGCCTTCTTCGAGCACCTCGACCCCGGCCCAGTGGCGGCGCACGTCGACCAGGATGTCCTCGCCCTGGGCCTGGCCGTTGAGCGAGGTGCCGGCGGCGCGGAAGACGACCTCGCGCTGCTTGCCGTGGGCGTAGGACAGGACGGTGGAGACGTCGTCGATGTCCTCGGCGACCACCACGACCTGGGGCACGAACCGGTACGGGGAGGCGTCCGAGGCGTAGCGGACCAGGTCGGAGATCTTCCAGAGGACCTTGTCGGCGCCCAGCAGCTCGGTCAGCTCGCGGCGCAGGGTCTCGGGGGTCCCCGTCGCCCGCCGGTCGGGCACCCGGTCGGGGGCGGGGGCGGTGACGCTCCGCGGCCGCAGGGCCCCCGGCTTCGGTTCCAGCAGCGGCATGCGCAACCCCTCAACTCGCTCGGCTCACTCGTTCGGAGCAGTCGCGGCTTTCTCCCGGCCGGCCCGCCACCTGGTCAGCAGTGCAGCTCCGGCGGGGCGTCCGCCAGCGCGTTCAGCAGACCGCCGAGCACTTCGCGCTGACCGGCGGTCAATGGAGCCAGGATCTCCTCTGCGGCGTCGGTTCGCGCGTTGCGCAGCCGGCGCAGCGTGGCGCGGCCGGTGTCGGTGAGCTCGATCCGTATGACGCGGCGGTTCGCCGGGTCGGGCGCGCGGCGCACGCAGTCGGCGGCCTCCAGGCCGTCCACCAGCGTGGTCACGGCGCGGGGCACGACCTCCAGGCGGGCGGCGAGGTCCGCCATCCGGGGCGGCTGCGCGGTGGAGAGATGGGCGACCGTGCGCAGCAGCCGGGACTGCGCCGGGGTGATGCCGAGCGGCTCCAGATGGCGTTTCTGGATGCGGTGGAGCCGCCGGGTCAGGCGCAGGAGCTGCTCCGCCAGGATGCCGTCGGTGCTGTCGGTCTCGGAAGCGGTGCTCATGGTGCGGTCCTCATAATGGGAACAGTATCAGGACCAGATTCATTGTGAGTATAGGTAACAATGAGCTATGCTCATTCGAGTCTGGTCAGCTGTCATGAAGGAGGCCCATGCGCCCCAAGGAACCCGAGTGGACGCCCTCGAAAGAATCCCTCGACCCCAGCGGTCCCACCCCGGCCGAGCGGCCGCGCGAGCTGCGCCGCATCGCCGGCCTGTTCCGGCCCTACCGCGGCCGCCTCGGCATCGTCGCCGTACTCGTCGGCGCCTCCTCGTTGGTCGGCGTGGCCTCGCCGTTCCTGCTCAAGGCGATCCTCGACGTCGCGATCCCGCAGGGCCGCATCGGGCTGCTCAGCCTGCTCGCCCTCGGCATGATCGCCACCGCCGTCGTGACCAGCATCTTCGGCGTCCTGCAGACCCTCATATCCACGACCGTCGGCCAGCGCGTCATGCACGATCTGCGCACCGCCGTCTACGCGCAGCTCCAGCGGATGCCACTGGCCTTCTTCACCCGCACCCGCACCGGCGAGGTGCAGTCCCGCATCGCCAATGACATCGGTGGCATGCAGGCCACGGTCACCTCCACGGCGACCTCCCTCGTCTCGAACGCCACGGCCGTCATAGCCTCCGTCGTCGCGATGCTCGCGCTCGACTGGCGGCTCACGCTCGTCTCGCTGTTCCTGCTGCCCGTCTTCGTGTGGATCAGCCGCCGCGTCGGCAGCGAGCGCAAGAAGATCACCGCGCAGCGCCAGAAGCAGATGGCCACGATGGCCGCGACGGTCACCGAGTCCCTGTCGGTGAGCGGCATCCTGCTCGGCCGCACGATGGGCCGCGCCGACTCGCTCACCACCTCCTTCGCCGAGGAGTCCGAGAAGCTCGTCGACCTCGAAGTGCGCTCCAGCATGGCCGGGCGCTGGCGGATGTCCACCATCGGCATCGTCATGGCCGCCATGCCCGCGCTCATCTACTGGGCGGCCGGCATAGCCCTGCAGACCGGTGCGCCCTCGCTCTCGGTCGGCACCCTCGTCGCCTTCGTCACCCTCCAGCAGGGCCTGTTCCGGCCCGCCGTGAGCCTGCTGTCGACCGGTGTCCAGATACAGACCTCCCTCGCGCTGTTCGCCCGCATCTTCGAGTACCTCGACCTGCCGGTGGACATCACCGAGCGCGAGGACCCCGTCCGCCTCGACCGTGCCAAGGGCGAGGTCCGGCTGGAGGACGTCCACTTCGCGTACGACGCCAAGAGCGGCCCGACGCTGACGGGCATCGATATCACCGTCCCGGCCGGAGGCTCCCTCGCCGTGGTCGGCCCCACCGGATCCGGCAAGAGCACGCTGAGCTATCTCGTGCCCCGGCTCTACGACGTCACCGGCGGCCGTGTCGCCCTCGACGGGGTGGATGTGCGCGATCTTGACTTCGACTCGCTGGCCCGCTCCATCGGCGTGGTCTCCCAGGAGACCTACCTCTTCCACGCCTCCGTCGCCGACAACCTGCGCTTCGCCAAGCCGGACGCCACCGACGAGGAGATAGCCGAGGCTGCCCGCGCGGCCCAGATCCACGAGCACATCGAGTCCCTGCCCGACGGGTACGACACCTTGGTCGGAGAACGCGGGTACCGGTTCTCCGGCGGTGAGAAGCAGCGCCTCGCGATCGCCCGCACCATCCTGCGCGACCCGCCGGTGCTGATCCTCGACGAGGCCACGAGCGCCCTGGACACCCGCACCGAGCACGCCGTGCAGCGCGCCATCGACAATCTCTCGCAGGGCCGCACCACCATCACCATCGCCCACCGCCTCTCCACCGTCCGCGACGCCGACCAGATCGTGGTGCTCGACGCGGGGCGGATCGCGGAGCGGGGGACCCATGAGGAACTGCTGGCGGCCGACGGCCGGTACGCGGCGCTGGTCCGGCGGGACCGGGAGACCGCGCTCACGCCGGAGGCCCTCACCTCGGACGGGCTCAAGCCGGGTGCGCTCAAGCCGGACACCCTGCGCGGGACCGAACCGGCCCCGGTAAATGTGTGATCGTATGACTGGAACACGGGCAAGATGTCATAAATATGACGCTTCGCGGGTTAGCGTTTCCGCATGCGTCAAGAGAACCGGCCGCCACCACCGCGCCGTTCCCGGCTGACCCGCCGGGGTCGGCTGGCGCTCTTCCTCGGCTCGCTCGTGGGACTCGGGACAGCCGCACTGATCCCGTTGCTGCCCGGCGAGGAAGCGCCCCAGAAGCCGCGCCAGTTGCTGATCCCCGAGGGCTGGCGGGCCCCGCAGGTCTACGCCGCCATCGACCGCGAGCTCAAGCTCCCGGCAGGCTCCGCCCAGGCGGCCGCCGCGAAGACCGCGCTGCCCCTGCCCCCGGAGGCCAAGGGCAATCCGGAGGGGTACCTCTTCCCGGCCACCTATCCGGTGACGTCCGAATCCACCCCGGCCACGCTGCTCACGTACATGGTCGAGACGGCGAACAAGAAGCTCGCCACCAAGGCCGTCGCGGACGGCGGCAAGGCCCACGGGATGACCCCGTACCAGACGGCCACCCTTGCCAGCATCATCGAGGCGGAGGCCGCCACCCGCGGGGACATGGGCAAGGTCGCCCGGGTGGTGCACAACCGGCTGGCGAAGTCGATGCCGCTCCAGATGGACTCCACCATCAACTACGCCCTGAACCGTGCCACGGTGGACACCAAGACGAGCGAGACGAAGATCGACAGCCCCTTCAACACGTACGAGCGCCAGGGCCTGCCACCCACACCGATCGACAGCCCCGGCCTGGACGCCATGGCGGCCGCGGTCGCGCCGCCCCCGGGGGAGTGGCTGTACTTCGTCACCGTGAAGGCGGGCGACACCCGCTTCTCGAAGACGTACGAGGAGCACAAGCGTCACGTGGCCGAGTTCAACCGGCTCCGGTCGGCCTCGAAGAAGACCTGACGGCGCGAGGGCCGCTAGCGGACTTCGGCCGGGGTGCGCGCGAGCAGCCGGTGGATCTCGCGGACCGCGGAGCCGCCGGCCCGGTTGGCGCCGATGGTCGACGCCGAAGGCCCGTAGCCGACGAGGTGGATCCGCTCGTCGCGGACCGCGCGCGTGCCGTCGAGCCGGATGCCGCCGCCCGGTTCGCGCAGTCGCAGCGGGGCCAGGTGGTCGATGGCCGCGCGGAAGCCGGTGGCCCACAGGATCACGTCCGCGTCCACCCGCCGCCCGTCGGCCCAGGCGGCCCCCCGGGCCGTGAGGTGGTCGAACATCGGGCGGCGCTCCAGCACCCCCGAGGCCAGGCCGCCGCGGACCGCCTCGTTCAGCGGCAGGCCGGTCACGCTGACCACGCTCTGCGGAGGCAGCCCCCGACCGACCCGGTCCTCCACCAGGGCCACCGCCGCGCGGCCCTCGGCCTCGCCGAAGTTCCCGTCGCGGAACACCGGGGGCCGCCGGGTGACCCAGGTGGTCTCCGCCGCCACCTCCGCGATCTCCAGCAGGTGCTGCACGGCCGAGGTGCCGCCGCCCACCACGATGACCCGGGCTCCGGCGAACTCGCCCGGCCCGGGATAGTTCGCCGTGTGCAGCTGACGGCCGCGGAAGGTCTCCTGCCCCGGGTAGCGCGGCCAGAACGGCCGGTCCCAGGTCCCGGTGGCGTTGATCAGCGCCCGCGCCGACCAGGCGCCGGACCCGGTCTCCACGAGCAGCCGCCGCCGCGCCCCGTCGCGTACGGCCGTGACGTCGACCGGTCGGCGCACCTGGAGCCCGAAGCGCTCCTCGTACGCGGCGAAGTACTCGGAGATCACCTCGGAGGACGGCCGCAGCGGATCGGCCCCGGTGAGCTCCATCCCCGGCAGCGCGTGCATCCCGTGGACCCTGCCGTAGGTGAGCGAGGGCCAGCGGAACTGCCAGGCGCCGCCCGGACGGGGCGCATGGTCCAGGACCACGTGCCCGATGCCCGCCCGCGCCAGGTGATAGGCGCTGGACAGCCCCGCCTGCCCCGCACCGACCACCACCACGTCCACGGCTGCCGCTACCGCTGCCGCGTCCCGCTCCAAGAAATCGTTCACGGTTCTACCAACCGGGCGCGGCGACGGGATCTTCCCGCGAGCTCCGAGCTCCGAGCTCCGGCCGCCGGCCGCCGGCTTCCGTTACGCCCGGCTCGCGCGCAGGGTCGCCGGGACCGCGCCGACCGGCTGGAGGGTGAGGCCCGGGAGGACCTTGGCGCGGGTGGGACCGCTGTCCAGGTGGAAGCGCTGGGCCAGGACGGCCAGGACGAGGGCGGCCTCGACCAGGGCGAAGCGGGCGCCCAGGCAGGCGCGGGGGCCGCCGCCGAAGGGGAACCAGGCGTGTTCCGGGACCGGGTGCGGGGCGTTCGCGTCCCAGCGCTCGGGGCGGAACGCCTCCGGCTCCGGGAACCAGCGCGCGTCCCGGTGCATCGACCACGGGCTCACCCACACCGACAGCCCGGCCGGGACGGGCCGCCCGCCGAGCTTCGCGCCCTCCGTGGCCACCGCGGAGATCAGCCAGATCGGCGGATAGATCCGCAGCGCCTCCTTGACCACCTGCTGGGTCCAGGGCAGCCGCGCGTAGTCCTCGTAGGTGGGGAGGCGGCCGCCGAGCACCCGGTCGAGTTCCTCCGTCAGGCGCTCGCGGGCCTCGGGCGCCCCCGACAGGAGCTGCCAGGCCCAGGTCAGGGTGGTCGAGGTGGTCTCGTGGCCGCCGATGTAGAGGGTGATCGACTCGTCGCGCAGCTCCGTGCGCGAGAGCGGGGCTCCGTTCTCGTCCCGGGCGGCGAGCAGGCGGCTCAGCAGGTCGTCCCGTTCCTCGCCGGCCGCCGAGGCCGCCTCGTGTTCCCGTATGACGTGCTCGATCTCCCGGTCGAGGACGGCCACCGCCGCCCGCATCCGGCGGCGGCCCGGGGTCTGGACCCACGGCGGCAGGAACAGGGTCAACCCCCTGAATTCCGCGCTCAGTTCCCGCTGCGCCGTGGCCATGGCCGCACTGATCGGTTCCTCCCGTCCGGCGGCGTCGCTCCCGAACAGGGTGCGCACCGCGATCCGTTGGGTGAGTCCGGCCATCTCCTTGTGCACGTCGATCCGTTCGCCCTCGCGCCAGCCGGAGGCCAGTGCGTCGGCGCACTCCACCATCGTGGCCGCGTACGAGCGCACTTGGCGCGGCCGCACGGACGGCTGGACCAGTGCCCGCTTGCGCCGCCAGTCGTCGCCGGTGGCGACGACCACCCCGTTGCCGAGCAACTGGCGGAAGGCCCAGCCCAGTTCGGTGGGTTTGAAGGTGGATTCGACGGCGCCCAGCAGCTCGCCGACGTGCTCGGGCCGCGAGACCAGCACATTGTGCTGAGGGCCGAGCGCCCAGGGCACCCAGTCGCCGTACTCGTCGCGCAGCGACTCGAAGAAGGCCAGCGGATCGCGGGCGAAGGCGGGGAGGTTCCCCACCAGGGGCCACCGGCGCGGTCCGCGCTCGGCGCCCTGAGGCAGCAGGGTGGCGGTCACCCCGGCATGGTGACAGCGCCGCCCCCAAGGCGCCAGAGGCTCAGGCGGTCCGAGCCTTCGGCCGCCAGAAGCTCAGGCGGCCTGTCGGTCGCTGACCCAGGCGTAGGCGGTGTCCGCGCTGAATTCCCGCTGTCCGGAGGGAAAGAGCAGTCCGGCCCCCGCGAAGGCCGGGTCGCCGGCGGTGGCCGCCACGTACGGGATCGCCACGCAGTGCATGCCCGCCGCCCGGGCGGCCAGGGCGCCCGGCGCCGCGTCCTCGACGACCACGCAGTCGGCGGGCTCCGCACCCAGGCGCCGCGCCGCCTCCAGGAACACGTCCGGGGCGGGCTTGCCCTGCGCCACCTCCTCGGCGGAGACCACCGTGGTCAGCAGCGCGTCCAGCCCGGTACCGGCCAGGACCGCGTCGATCGCCTCGCGCGAGGAGCCGGAGGCCACCGCCATCGGGACGCCGTCGGCGTGCAGCCGCTCCACGAACGCGCGCATCTGCGGATAGGCCTCGGTGTGCGTGCGGGCGAGCTCCAGGTACGCGGCGTTCTGCTCGGCGAGCAGCTGCTCCACCGGGGCCTGGATCTCGTACCGGTCCCGGAGGATCTTCAGGGTCTCCAGCGTGCCGATGCCGATGTAGGGGGAGTGGTCCTCCCAGGTGAAACCGGGGACTCCGTGCCGCTCCAGGGTGCGGCGCCCGGACTCGTAGTAGTTCGGCTCGCTGTCCACGAGGGTGCCGTCGAGATCGAATATGACGGAGATCATGCGGTGTGCCCGTCCTGCCTGTACCTGTACGGTCCTGTACCTGTCCCGACCATCTTGTCAGGATTTGCTCGCGGACCGGCCCACGGACTCGACCAGCGGCAGCAGCCGGTGCGGGACCCGCTCGCGCAGGGCCACCTCGGTCCGGGTGCGGACCACGCCGGGAAGGCGGATCAGCCGCTGGATCACGTCCTCCAGATGCTCGTTGTCCCGGGCGGCCACCCGGGTCAGCAGGTCCCCGCCGCCGGTGATGGAGAAGGCCTCGATGATCTCGGGTACGGAGGCCAGCGCGTCGCCGACCTCGTCCAGGTGCCCCTGGGTGACCTCGATGTGCACGAAGGCCAGGACCGGATGTCCGAGCGCGGCGGGGGACAGGAAGGGCCCGGTTCCGGTGATCACCCCGGTGCGCTCCAGCCGGTCGAGCCGGGCCTGGAGGGTGCCGCGCGCGACTCCCAGGATCCGGGCGTACTCGCGGATGCTGGTGCGCGGCTGCTCGATCAGCAGGCGCAGGATCCGTGTGTCGAGCTCGTCCACCGCCATGCCGCGACTGTACCAACGCGCCACCCGAAAGCCTGGCGGCGGCAGCGGCGGCGCATCCGGAGGGAGGTCCGTGCCGAAGTACCTCGTGACAGTCCCACCACCCAGCCCCGCCCCGCCCCACCCGACCCCACCCGGAGCGAACCCCATGAACCTTGCGGTGGTCCTCTACACCTCCGACCTGCGGTTGCACGACCATCCACCGCTGCGCGCCGCCCTGTCCTCCTCGGGGCAGGTGGTCCCGTTCTTCGTCCGCGACCCCGCGATCACCGCCCCGCCCAACCGGCTCGCCTTCCTCGCCGACTGCCTCGCCGACCTCGATTCCGGGCTGCGCGCCCGCGGCGGCCGCCTCGTCGTCCGCTCGGGTGACGCCGTCGCCCAGACCGTCTCCCTCGTACGGGAGGCCGACGCCGACGAGGTGCACATGGCGGGCGGGGTCAGCGCGTACGCGCACGCCCGCGAAGACCGGCTGCGCGCCGCCCTCGAAGCCGAGGGCCGGCGGCTCCACGTCCACGACTCCGTGATCACCGCCGTGGCCCCGGGGGCCGTCCTTCCCGCCGGGTCGGACCACTTCGCCGTCTTCACCCCGTACCACCGCCGCTGGGCGGAGCAGCCCCTGCGCGCCGGCGCCCCCGCGCCCCGCGGTACCGTCCGGGTCCCCGACGCCGTCCGCTCCGATCCGCTGCCCGAGCGCGCCGCCGTCACCGGCACCTCACCGGGACTGGCCCGCGGCGGCGAGGGCGAGGCCCGCCGGCTGCTCGCCCACTGGCTGCGCTCCGGCCTCGACCGCTACCCGGAGACCCACGACGACCTGGCCGGCGACGCCACCTCCCGGCTCTCCCCGCACCTGCACTTCGGCACGCTCTCGCCCACCGAGGCCGTCCACCGGGCCCGCGCCGCCGGCGGCCCCGGCGCGGAGGCCTTCGTACGGCAGCTGTGCTGGCGCGACTTCCACCACCAGGTGCTCGCCGCCCGGCCGGGGGCGGCCGCCCGGGACTACCGTGCGCGCGGGGACGGCTGGCGCACCGGCCCCGCCGCCGAGGAGGAGATCCAGGCCTGGAAGGAGGGCCGGACCGGCTACCCGGTGGTCGACGCGGCCATGCGCCAACTGGCCCACGAGGGCTGGATGCACAACCGCGGCCGGCTCCTGACGGCGAGCTTCCTCGCCAAGACCCTGTACGTGGACTGGCGCGTCGGCGCCCGCCACTTCATGGACCTGCTCGTCGACGGGGACCTCGCCAACAACCAGCTGAACTGGCAGTGGGTGGCGGGCACGGGCACCGACTCCCGCCCCAACCGCGTCCTCAACCCGGTCCGCCAGGGCCTGCGTTACGACCCCGGCGGCGGCTACGTGCACCGCTGGGTCCCCGAGCTCGCGGGACTCCCCGCGCCGCGCGTGCACGAGCCGTGGCGGCTGCCCGCACCGGAACGGGCCCGCTACGACTACCCCGACCCGGTGGTCGAACTCGCCGACGGGCTCGACCGCTTCCGCCGCGGCCGCGATCGAGGCGCCGGGTGACGGCCCGCGGTCCCGTCCGCCCCGTCCTTCGACGCCGGCGGGCCGCAGGGACTAGGGTCCTGAGCGTGAGTGATCTACTGCTGGTGAGGCACGGCGAGACCGCGTGGAGCGTGACCGGGCGGCACACGGGGCGCACCGACGTCCCGCTGACCGCCCACGGCGTGGAGGAGGCGATCTCGCTCGCCCCCTTCTTCCGGGACCGCCGACCGGCCCTGGTGCTGACCAGCCCGCTGCGCCGGGCCGCCGCCACGGCCGAGCTCGCCGGGCTGCCCGGAGGCGTCGCCGACCCCGATCTGTACGAGTGGGACTACGGCGGCTACGAGGGCGTGACCACCGCCGAGATCCTGCGCGAGCGCCCCGACTGGTCGCTGTGGACCGACGGGGTCCCGCCCGGCGACGCCGAGCACCCGGGCGAGAACGCGGCCCAGGTCGGCGCCCGCGCGGACCGGGTACTGGCCCGGGTGGCCGAGGTGCTGCGCGCGGACGGGGGCGATGTCGTCCTGGTGGCCCACGCACACCTGCTGCGCGTGCTGACCGCCCGCTACCTCGGTCTGCCGCCCGAGGACGGCCGCCTCTTCCTGCTCCGCACGGGCACCTTCAGCGTGCTGTCCACGGAGCACGGCCTCCCGGTCGTCGCGGGCTGGAACACCAGCCCCTGACCTCTGGCCCCTGACGTCCGGCCCCGCCGTCGCGTGTCTCCCGCCTCGCGCGCCGACGTGGTCTGCGTGACGATGCGTACATGGGCCACGAAGACCACGTCGGCGGCACGGGGATCCCGGAAACGGACCCGGACGCGAGGCTCCAGGCCAACGCGATCGGATTCCTCGACGCGCTCGTCATCGGTTTGAACTCGACCTCGCCCGCCTACTCCCTGGCCGCGGTCATCGGTCCGATCGTCGCCCTCGCCGGGATCTACGCGCCCGGCGTCATGCTGGCCTCCTTCGTCCCGATGCTGCTGATCGCCGCCGCCTTCTACTACCTCAACAAGGTCGACCAGGACTGCGGAACCACCTTCTCGTGGGTGACGCGGGCCATGGGCCCCTGGGCCGGCTGGCTCGGCGGCTGGGCCATCGCGATGACCGGCGTCCTCGTCATCGGTTCGCTCGCCGACGTGGCCGTCCACTTCGGACTGCTCGCCGCCGGCCTCGACGGCTGGGCGGCGAACCAGGCGGTCCGCCAGGGCCTGACCGTCGTGGTGATCCTGGCCATGACGGCCGTCTGCGTCATCGGTACCGAGATGTCCGCCCGGCTCCAGGACGTCCTGATCCTCGCCCAGGTCTTCTTCCTGCTGGTCTTCGCGGTGGTCGCCATCTACCGGGTCTACGCGGGCACCAGCACCCTCGGCGGGATCAGACCCTCGGTGGACTGGCTCAACCCCTTCGGCGCCGGTGGCACCGCCCTGACCGGCGGACTGCTGCTCGGCGTCTTCATCTACTGGGGCTGGGAATCGGCGGTCAACCTCACCGAGGAGGTGGAGGACTCCGCCACCGCGCCGGGCAAGGCCGGCATCTGGTCCACCGTGGTGCTCCTGGTGACCTACCTGTCCGTCGGCTACGCGGTCGTCGCCTACGCGGGCACCAAGTTCCTCTCCGAGAACGCGGGCGAGGAGGAGGCCGTCTTCGCCGTCCTCGCGCACGAGGTCATGGGCGGCTGGGACTGGATGGTCCTGCTCGCCGTCTGCACCTCCGCCCTCGCCTCCACCCAGACCACGATCATTCCCGCTTCCCGTACCGCCCTGTCCATGGCCCGCCGGCACGCGCTGCCGCCGCACCTCTCGCACATCCACCCGCGCTTCCACACCCCGGACGTGAGCACCTGGTGGGTGGCGGTCATCGCCATCGCCTGGTACCTCGTCGTCAACCAGATCAGCGAGAACGCCCTCCTGGACTCCCTGACGGCCCTCTCCCTGCTCATTTCCTTCTACTACGCGCTCACCGGCGTGGCCTGCGCCGTCTACTACCGCCGCCACCTGCTGGAGAGCGCGCACAACTTCCTGCTGATCGGCCTCGGCCCGGTGGTCGGGGCCGGCCTGCTGGCCTGGCTGCTGGTGAAGTCGGTCTCGAACATGTCGAACCCGGAGAACTCCGCGAGCGGGGTCTCCTGGTTCGGACTGGGGCCGCCGCTGGTCATCGGGATCGGGATCGCCGTCACGGGAGTGCTGGTCATGTGCTTCTGGCGGATCCGCGACGGCCGCTTCTGGCAGGAGCGGCGCGGGGTCGCCGACCCGGAACTCGTCCGCGGCTTCAAGAAGCCCTGAGCACGTGACACCCACCCCGACGGGAACCCGAGAGGAGCCCCGATGTCCGTAGTCCTCGGGTACGACGAGTCGCCCGGCGCGGAGCGCGCCCTGCGCGTGGCGCTGGAGGTGGCCACCGCCTTCGGCGAGCCGCTCGTCCTCGTCTACGGGGCGGCCGCCCCCGGCTCCACCGGCGAGGAGTACCGCGCGCACCGGGAAGCCGTCCGCGAGGCGGGCCGCAGCGCCCTCTCCCGCGCGGTGGAGGCCGCCGACGAGGCGGGGGTTCCCTCCACGGTCGAGGTGGTGGACGAGAAACCGGCCCAGGCCCTGCTCGACGCCGCCGAACGCCACCGGGCCCGGGTGATCATCGTCGGCAGCTGGGGGGACAGCCCGATCCGCGGCGCCCTCCTCGGTTCCACCCCGCACAAACTCCTGCACCTCTCCCCGGTCCCGGTGCTCTGCGTCCCGACGGAGAGCGCCCCGTAGCCGTAGCCGTAGCGCCCCGCGCGCGCAGCCACGTACGCGTAACTTTCGTTGCCCCTCCCGGGCCGATCGTTACTACTGCGCGCCGTTGCCGTTCCTCGAAGCTGGCCATGTGTATGACCTGCGAAAAGACGAAGCAAGCGTGGACGGCGCCGACCGGCCGCCTTCCCCCGAACACCGAGGCGGGCGCAGGAGGGCGCCGGTGCTCTTCAAGGTCCTCGCGGCCGTAGCCGCCCTCGGACTGCTCCTGCTCGGCGTGCTCAGCACCCCGGACCGTGCGCTGATGCGCTCGTCGGAGGTCATCGGGGAGCGGGAGATGATCCGCATCGGCGGACCGAACGGCAAGACGGCCGAAGTCCTCGCCATGATCGACACGGGTGCGTCCTCGTCCTCGATGGACACGAAACTGGCGAAGGAGCTCGGCTTCGATCTCGCCAAGGCTCCCCGGGTCACCGTTGGTTCGGCCCTCGGCCGCGAGGAACGACCCGTAGTCGACTCCACGATGCACCTGGCCGGCCGGACGTTCACGGCCAAGACCAACGTCAACAACCGGTCCAAGCGCGAGACCCCCGTACTCCTCGGCCGCCAGGACGTCCAGGGACTCCACGTGGCCGTGGGGAAGCGACTGCTCACCCAGCCCGACGCGGCCACCGCGCCGTCCGCCCTGCGGATCCTGTTCACCAAGGCCCCGGCGATCGACCCCGTGTCGATGATGGCGCTGCTGCCCCTGGCGGCCCTCGTGATCGTCCTGTTCCGCGTGGTCGTCGGGCTGAACACGCTGGGCACCTTCAGCCCGGTCCTGCTGGCGCTCGCGTACGCACAGTCCGGCCTGCTCCTGGGCGTGCCGCTGACCCTGGTGATGTTCGCGTTCGGCTTCTCGATGCAGCCCCTGCTGCGCCGGCTGCACCTGCCGCGCGTCGCGCGCCTCGGGGTACTGATCGCCGTGGTCACCTCGGGGCTGATCGCCGCTCAGCTCACCCTGGGAGGCTTCGGGCTCTCCGACGCCTGGGGCATGTCCCTCCCGGTCGTCGTCACCGCGATCATCACCGAACGGCTGTGGGAGCAGTGGGACCTCGACGGCATCCGGTCCGCCGCCGTCGGCGCGGCGCTGACCATGGGCACCGCCGTACTCGTGGCGCTGCTCCTGCTCACCCCGCACGTGCGCCACCTCGCGGAAGCCGTACCGCTCCAGCTGGCGCTGGTCTGCGCCGTGTGGACGGCGATCGTCGGAACGTACCGCGGGCTGCGGCTGAGCGAGCTCTTCAGGTTCGCACCGGCCGCCAAGGCCCAGGACGTCGCCTCGTGAACCGGTTCCGCGGCTGGGATCCGGTGATGGGCATGAACCTGCGCAACGCCCGGATCTCCGAACACAATCCGTCGGCCGCCATCCGGCTGGTCAACGACAAGTACGCCACCAAAGAGGTGCTGGAGTCCGTCGGCGCGCCCACCTCTCCCACGCTGGCCCTGCTGCGCTCCCGCCGGGAGATCGCCGCACTGGACTGGGATGCCCTGCCCGACTGCTGGGCGCTGAAACCGAACCAGAGCCTGGGCGGCAACGGCATCCTGCTCGCCTTCGGCAGGCGGCGGAGGCAGTGGCACTCCTCCTCCGGCAAGAGGATCTCCCGGGCGGTGGTCGCCGAGCAGCTGCGCCGCATCCTGGACGGGGAGTTCTCCCCGCGCCCCACCGACTGGGCGATGTTCGAACCACTGATCCGGGCCCACCCGGACCTGGAGCGCCTCTCCCACCAGGGACTCCCCGACATCCGGGTGATCTGCCACGGCGACCGGCCGCAACTGGCGATGCTGCGCCTACCCACCCGCTTCAGCGGCGGCCGGGCCAACCTGCACCAGAAGGCCATCGGAGCCGCCGTCGACCTGGCCACCGGCCGGATCACCCACGCCCTCGTCGGCAAGGAGCCGACCGAGACCCACCCCGACACGGGCGAACCCCTGATCGGCAGGGCCGTGCCGCACTGGCCGCAGGTGCTCGACGCGGCCCGCCGGTGCGCGAGCGCGACCGGCCTTCGCTACCTGGGCGCGGACATCGTCGTCGACGCCGACCGCGGGCCGCTCATCCTCGAAGTCAACGCCCGCCCGGGTCTGCAGATCCAGAACGTCACCGGGCACGGCCTGATGACGGCGACCACCCCCACACCCGCCCCCACCCCCACACCCGAACACCTGAGGAGGCACTGATGCGCTGGACCGCGCTGGTGGCCAAGACCGTCGTCGCCGGGGCAGCCGGTGCGTTCCTGGCCGTGAGCGCCGCCGGGGCGCCGCCGCCGCGGCAGGCGCCGGGCCCGGAAGGCACCGTCGAGGTGCCGGCCGGTCAACACCGGGCCACGGAACGGCCGTCCAGCAGTCCTACCGGACGCTGAGCCCGGCGTCGTGGGCCAGGACGGCCGCCTGGACCCGGTTGGCGCAGCTCAGTTTGGTCAGCATCCGGCTCACGTACGCCTTGATCGTGCCTTCTCCGAGGTGCAGTCGCTTGCCGATCTCCGCGTTGGAGGCGCCGGTGGCGACCATGGCGAGCACCTCCAGTTCGCGGTCGGTGAGATCGGCGATCCGGTCGATCCGCGGGTCGGCCGGACCCTCGGGGCCGCTGAGGTACTGGTCGATGAGGTGCCGGGTGATCTGCGGGGACACGACCGGCGCACCGCCCGCGACCGTGCGGACGGCCTGGATGAGCTCCTGAGGGGTGCTGTCCTTGAGCAGGAACCCCGCCGCTCCCGCTCTCAACGCCCGCTCCACGTAGGCGTGCTCGCCGAACGTGGTCAGCATGAGGACGCGTACCGAAGGGGCCCGGGCGGCGATCCGCTCCGCCGCGTCGAGTCCGTCGGTGCCCGGCATCTGGATGTCGAGCATGGCCACGTCGACCTGGTGCTCGACGGCCAGCTGGAGCGCCTCGTGCCCGTTCGAGGCCTCCGCCACCACCTCGATGTCGCCGGCGTGTTTGAGGACCAGTCTGATTCCGGCGCGGACCAGCTCCTGGTCGTCGGCAAGGAGAACGCGTATCACAGCAGGAACCTCGTGGTCTGTGGTGTCGGTCGGAGGGAGACGGGCGGCCCGGTGTCCCCGTGGCGTGCGGGGGCCTCGCGCGAGACGCCGCTCCGTTCGGGCTCCGGCGGCCCGTCCTCCGGCGGGTAGGGGACGAAGGCGAGGGTGACGAACTGCAGGGCGACGGCGCTCACGACCCCGAGGCCCATGGCCGCGGCGGTCGCGGTCTGGTTCAACCACGTCCGCGCGGCTGCCGTCAGCGCCTCCCGGCCCTCGGACCCGGCCGGGTGCGGGACCGCCGGGCCGCCGTCCAGGGGGATGCGCGCCACGACGGCGTAGCCGCCGTCGCGGGTGGGGCCGGCCAGCAGCGTGCCGCCGAGCAGGCGGACCCGTTCGTCCAGGCCCACCAGCCCGAGGCCGCCGCCGGGCAGCCGCCGCACCGAACGGCCTTCGGGCTCGGGGCCGTTGCGGACATCGACCCGTACGTGCCCGGAGCCGCTGCGGACGGACACCCGTACGGCCGCCCCCGCGGCGTGCTTGTGGACGTTGGTCAGCGCCTCGCGGATCACCCGGTGCACCGCGCGCCGGGCGGCGGGGGCCGCGCCGGCCAGGTCCCGGCCGGTCCACTCCAGCGTCACGGCGACTCCGGCCGCCCGGGACTGGGAGACCAGGACGGCGACATCCGCCCGGGTGCCCGTCTCGGCGGTCAGCGGCTCCGACGCACCCGTCGCCGGACCTTCGGCACGCAGCACCCCCAGGACCCCGCGCAGCTCGTGCATCGCCTGCCGTACGGTGCTGTGCACCAGCACCGCGCTGCGATGGACCTCCGGATCGTCGGCCGCGCTGGCCAGTTCCAGCCCGCCGGAATGCAGGGCGATGAGACTCAGCCGGTGACCGAGCAGGTCGTGCATCTCGCCGGCGATCCGGGACCGCTCCCGGGACCTGGCCTGTTCCTCGGCCGAGCGCTGCGCCCGTTCCAGGTAGGCGTTGCGCTCCCGGAGCGCCTGGACCAGCCGTGGGCGCGGGGCCGCCCCCCCCCCCCGCCCACCGCGCCGGCCCCCCCACACCAAACCGCGGACGAGCACCAAGAATAACCAGTGAGGTATA
>NZ_JBHYVM010000043.1:55127-64499 GCF_042750105.1 Streptomyces sp. NPDC059443
GGCCGCGGGGCGGGGCGCGGGCCCGGGGCCGGGGGGGCGCCCCGGGGGGGGGGGGGGGCGCCGCCGGGGCGCCCCCCCCCCCCCCCCCCGCGCGCCCCCCCCCCCCCCCCGGCCAGACCGGGCAGGACCCCGCACACGATGCCGGAGACGAGCACGATCATGACCTCGTACTCCAGCACCGGCGTCGTCTCCCCGGCCGAGATCACCCCGGTGACGGCCACGGGGACCGCCAGGCAGACGGCCGGCAGCGCGATCCGGCTGCGGATGCCGGACCAGCGCAGCCCGGCCGTGTACGAGACCACGGCCAGGGCTCCGCTCAGCGCCGGCTCGGCCGCCACCAGTGCGGCGGCGCACGCCACCGCGACCGCGGGCAGCCGGCGCCGGATCAGCACCGCCACCACCGCGCAGCCGGCCGCGGCGAGCTGACCCGCCGGGCCGAACAGCGCGTCGCCGAGTCCCCAGCTGTCGTCCCACTCGGAGAAGAGCAGGACGGCCAGACCCGTCACGGAGATCAGGGCGAGATCGGCGATCCACTGGAAGAGACGGTGCGACATCCTCCTTCCCCTCGTCCGTCCCGTTCTCAGACGGTCGCGGGCACGGCGGGCTGGGACTGGGTGGCGCAGTGGATGCCGCCGCCTCCGGAGGCGATGTTGTCGATGTTGAGCTGGACGATGTCGCGGCCGGGGTACTTGGCCTGCAGGATCGCGTAGGCCACGCCGTCGGCGAAGGCGTCGCCGAACTGGGGAACGAGGACGGCCCCGTTCACGGTGTAGTAGTTGGTGTAGCTGGAGAGGAAGTCCTTGCCCCTGCCGCGGATCCGGCGGCGGTTGGGGCCGGGGAGCTCGGTGATGGCCAGCGGGCGGCCCTGGGCGTCGGTGGCGCTCTGCAGGATCTGCCGGGTCTCGTCGTAGACGGCGACCCACTTGCTGTCGGCATCGGGGCCGGGCTTGTCCAGAATGACCTGGCCGGGAGAGGTGAAGCGGGCCAGGCAGTCGATGTGGCAGTCCGTGATGTCCTGGCCCGCCAGGCCGGGGACCCAGATGACCTTGTCGATCCCGAGCGCCGACTTCAGCGACTCCTCGACCTGCGCCTGCGTCTTGCCCGGGTTCCGGTTGTCGTTGACGAGCGAGCTGACGGTGGCCAGCAGGGTGCCCTGACCGTCGGTCTCCAGGGAACCGCCCTCGCCCACGAACGGGGCCTGGACGCGGTTGACGCCGTACTGGGTGAGAAGCGTCGCGGCGGCCGCGGCGTCGTTCGCGAAGGGCTGGTAGTACGAAGTGCCGGTCTTGCCCCAGCCGTTGAAGTTCGTGTCCACACCGGCGATGGCGCCGGGGCCCACGAGGAACGTCGGGCCGAAGTCACGTATCCACAGGTCGTCGTTGGCGATCTCGACGACGTCGATGGGGTGAACGGCGCCGCTTCCACAGGCGTACCTGGCATCGGCGGCCAGTTCGGGGCGGGCGAGCATCACGACGGGCTCGAAGCGCGAGATCGCGTACGCGACATCGGCGATGTCCCGGCGCACCCCCGCGAGCCGGCCGGCCCAGATCGAGGACAGCGCCGGCCAGGCCATAAAGGTACGGGTGTGCGCGCCGCTCTCATCGGGCATCCGCAGCACGGCCGCGGAGGCGGTGTCCGCCGCGTGGGCGGCGGGTGCGGAAAGGAGCGAGCCTGCCGCCATCAGGGGCAGAGCCGCCGCACCGGCCTGGAGCAAGGTTCGACGGGACGGAACGGGCTGGGCCATGGGGCTCCCTTGTGAGGGTGGGGAACGGCGATGTGCCCGCATCCTCTCCTTAACTGAAAATTCAGTCAATCCTTTGGACTGAGGGATTCCCCTTCCGCTTGGCCTTCGCTTCGCCGGTGCCACGCGCAACGGAGCCCCACCCTCCATGGGCGGGGCTCCGTTGATCGACGGGCCGTACGGCCGGCGGTTCAGTCCTTGCGGTGCTCGCACTGCCGGGGCTGTCCGGTCTGCTCGGGACGGTCGGGACGGTCGGCCAGCGTGCGGCGGACCTGATCCAGGAGGGCGCTCGCGTTCGTCTCCGCGCCGGACCGGCCGGTGGGTTCGTCGGCGCCGCGGAGGGCGTCGACGATCTCCTTGAACTGGTCGTCCCAGTCGTTCTGGTAGACCTGCTCGTGCTCCTCGGCGCCGCCCGGCTGGCGCAGACCGAGGGTGAGGTCGACGACCTTGCCGATGAGCGCCGTCATCCCGAACGAGAAGAGGCCGAGCACCAGTACGGCCACCAGCTGCTTGCCCAGCAGGTCCCAGCCGCCCCCGTAGAACACGCCCTTCTTGCCGGTCATCTCACCGGTCGCCGCGAGGCCGACCATCAGCATGCCGAACAGGCCTCCCCAGCCGTGGATGCCGACCACGTCCAGGGTGTCGTCCACGCCGAAGCGGTACTTCCAGCTGATCGCGAACGCGCAGGTCAAACCGGCCAGGAAGCCGATGATCGCGGCCCACGCCATGCTGACGCCGCCGGCCAGCGGGGTCGTCGCGACCATGCCGGTGACCGCACCCATGGACATGTCGAGCAGCCCGACCTTGCGGGTGCGCAGGTAGATGGTCACCGCCCAGCCGGCCATGGCGGCGCCGGCCGCCAGCTGGGTGTTCATCACGCCCATCGCCGCCGCGCCCGGGGTGCCCAGCGACGAGCCGGTGTTGAAGCCGAACCAGCCGAACCAGAGCAGGGCGAGGCCGATCACGACCAGGGGAAGATTGTGCGGACGGATCTTCGTGCGTTCGAAGTCCTGCCGCTTGCCCGCCACGAGCGCCAGGGCGAGTCCGGCCGCACCGGAGCTCAGTTCGACGACCGTGCCGCCGGAGAAGTCGACCGCCCCGACCTGCTTGGCGACCCAGCCGTCGGGCGAGAACACCCAGTGCGCCATCGGAATGTAGACGAGCAGGGTCCAGGCGCCGACGAAGGCCATCCAGCCCTTCATCGTCGCCCGCCCGGCGACCGAACCGCTGATCAGGGCGACGGTCACGATGGCGAACGACATGTGGAAGACCGAGAAGATCACGGTGGGGACGCCGTCGGTCGTGCTGTCCATGCCGACACCGGTCATGAACAGATGGTCCAGTCCGCCGATCAGCCCCCGCCCTCCGGCGTCCGGGCCGAACGCGAGGGTGTAGCCGACCGAGAACCAGATGATGGTCACGACCACCAGGCACAGGAAACACATCTTGAGCATCGCGATGACCTGGCTGGTCTTCACCATGCCGCCGTAGAAGAACGCCACCCCCGGCGCCATCAGCAGCACCATGGCGGAGGCCATCATCAGCCAGGCGGAGTTGCCCGAATCCAGAGTGCCGGCAGCCAGAGCGCCAGAAGCCAGAGCGGGAGTCATTTCTCGTTCTCCCGTCGCTCCAGCACCTCGCGCAGTTCGGCGAGGAGCCGATGGTCGGCAGCGGCGGAGTCCGCCTCCTGCCGGTCGGCGCCCACCGCCACCGGGACCCGGGCCTGGATCAGGCGCGAGCGGATCTCGGCGATGGTCTCGTCGTCGTAGGCCTGCTCCTCCTCCTGGCCGGGGACGTGCTCGTACTCCTCGTCGGCGCGGAAGCCGATGGTCTTCTCGATCACCTTGGCGATCAGCCAGGTCGCGCAGAAGGAGAACAGGGCGCAGGCGAGGACCGCGACGGCCTGCCGCCAGAGCAGGTCGCCGCCGCCCCCGTAGAACAGGCCCTTCTTGCCGCTCATCTGGCTGGTGGCGAACAGGCCGATGGCGAGCGTGCCCACGATGCCGCCGAAGCCGTGCACCCCGACCACGTCCAGGGTGTCGTCGTAGCGCAGCTTGTACTTGAAGTTGATCGCGAAGGCGCAGACCACACCGGCCATGAAGCCGACCGCCAGCGCTCCGGCCGGGGAGATCTCGCCGCAGGACGGGGTGATCGCCACCATGCCCGCCACGGCCGCGCCGGCGACGCCCAGCATCTCGACGTGTCCGAGCTTCCACTTCTCGATCAGCGGCCAGCCCACCATCGCGCCCGCGGCGGCGAGCTGGGTGTTGAAGAAGGCCATCGGGGCGGTGCCGCCGGTCTGCAGGGCCGAGCCGGCGTTGAAGCCGAACCAGCCGAACCACAGCAGGGCGAGGCCGATCACGACCAGCGGCAGGTTGTGCGGGCGAATGGCCTCCCGCTCGAAGTCCTTGCGCTTGCGCACCACGATCGCCACGGCGAGGCCGGCCGCGCCGGAGTTGATCTCGACCGGGAGGCCGCCGGCGAAGTCCAGTGCTCCCAGGTGTGCGATGACCCATCCGTCCGGGGCGAACACCCAGTGCGCCATCGGCACGTACACCAGCAGCGTCCAGGCGACCACGAACCAGAGCCAGCCGCGCATGGTGGCGCGTCCCGCTATGGATCCGCTGATCAGTGCCACGGTGATGATGGCGAATGCCATCTGGAAGGCGGAGAAGATCACGGTGGGGATGCCGGTGGAGCCCCAGAGGCTCGTCATTCCCACGTCGTGCATCATCCAGTGCGCCGGCGAGCCGATCAGGCCCAGGCCGCCGACGTCCTTGCCGAAGGCCAGGCTGTAGCCGATGGCCAACCACAGCAGGGTGACGAGGGCCAGGCAGACGAAGCTCATCTTGAGCATCACCAGCACGTGTTTGGTCTTGACCATGCCGCCGTAGAAGAAGGCGAGGCCGGGGGTCATCAGCAGGACCATGGCGGTGCTCGCCATCAGCCATGCGGTGTTGCCCGTATCGAGCGTGGTAGGCATCCGGGTCTCTCTGGGTCGGGGGCGCCGTGGGTGGGCGGCGGCGGGGGACCGCGCCCGTGGGGCTGGGGAGGGACGACGACGTGGACAGCCGACCCGAACAGCGACTTCCATAATCCGGAATATTCATTCCGCATTGAGGGAACCTAGGGTCGCGACAGGCTCTCGTCAACGGGTTGTTGAAGGCCTTGGGCGTTTCTTTAAGCGGGCAGTGGCGTGTCCCCGTGTCGGCCCGTTGGCCCCCTGTGGCCGAAGATCGCGGCTCTTTGCTGTACCAATGGCCCAGTCCGACCGGGCTCGGTTGAGCCATTGCCCCTCAGGGTGGTTATCTGTGTCGTATCCATGTACTTACGGCGCCGCGCGGCGCCGGCGCGGCAACGAGGCCGCTCCGGAGCGCGGCGCCTTCGCCGTGCCCGTATGCCGCCCACCACCCCCGGGCGCAGACCGGCCCGGCGGGTTCCATCGCAAGGGGGGCGGCACACCGCCGTGAAGAGGATGTTCGTGGCTCCGGATCCGGGGCGTGCAAGGCTCAGGAACTCGTTGCGGGCCGTCATCGGCGTCGCGCTCGCCGTGGCGGTGGCCGAACTGTGCGGGCTCTCGCTCGTCGCGTCGATCACCGGGGGACTGGCGGCGCTGCTCGCGCTCTTCACGGTGCTCGACTCGACCGTGCGCGCCCAGCGGGTGACCACCGCCCTGCTGCCGGTCGCCGGCTTCCCGGTCCTGACACTGGCCACCACCCTGCACGGGTTCCCGCCCGCCCGCGACGCGGCCTTCCTCGCGGTGGTCTTCGCCGGGGTCTACGCCCGCCGCTTCGGCCCGCGCGGACACGCCCTGGGGATCTTCGGATTCATGATGTTCTTCGTCACCCAGTTCCTGCACGCGCGGCCCGCCCAGCTCCCCGAGCTGTACGCGGCCGTCGGGCTGGCGCTGCTGTCCGCCGGGGCCGTCCGCTTCCTGTTCTGGCCCATCGAGCGGCGCACCCCGCCCCCGGCCGCGCCGCCCGGACTGCCCGGCACGGGGCTGGCCCGGCCCACCACCCGGCAGGCCTTCCAGGCCACCGCAGCCTGCGCGTTCGCGCTCGGCATCGGCCAGGTGCTCTCCGAAGACCGCTGGTACTGGGCCGTCGGCACCGCCTGGTGGATCTTCGTCAACACCGCCTCGCGCGGCGAGACCCTGGTCCGGGGCTTCCGCCGGGTCCTCGGCACGGTCGTCGGCATCGCCGCCGGACTGCTGATCGCGGTACCGCTGCACGGAGCCCCCGTACCCACGGCCGCGCTGGTATGCGTATGCGTCTTCGGGATCTTCTACACGGCCGCCCCGTCGTACTCCTGGATGATGTTCTTCGTCACCGTCATGGCGGGACTGCTCTACGGGCTCCTCGGCGTGCTCCACCCCGGCCTGCTGCTCCTGCGCTTCGAGGAGACCGCCGTCGGCGCCCTCGGCGCCGCGCTCGCCGTCGTCCTCGTCCTGCCCGTCACCACGCACGCCGCCAACGACGCCTGGATCCAGCGCGCCCTGCACTGCGTACGGGCCTCCACCGCGGCCTCCCTCGACCGGCTCGCCGGGGACCCCGATGCCGACCCGGCCCCGCACGCCGCCGAGCTCGAACTCCTGCTGGCCCGGGTACGGATGGCGCTCGCGCCCCTCGTCCACCCGCTGAGCCCGCTGCGCGCCCGCAAGGCACGGGCCCGCCAGGTCCTCGGGCTGCTCGACGACTGCGCCCGCGAGGTGCGCGGACTGGTGGCCGTCGCCGCCGACCCGCAGGCCTCGCACGACGCCCGGCTCGCCGCCGCCTGCTGGCGCGTGGAGGCGGCCGTGGAGACGCTGACCGCCCCGCGCGGGGCCTCGGAACCGGCCGTTGCGTCCGTACCGCGCCCGCACGCGGCCGAGCCGGCCCTGGCCCATCTGCACGGCCTGGAGCACGCGCTGGTCGCGCTCCACGTACCGCTGCGCACCCACCCCCGGGCCCCGCTGGTCATCAGCGCCTGATCAAACGGAATTTCCGCGGATGGTACGCCGCGCCATGTCCGACCCGCAGGCCGATGGATGAAGATCACACGGAGGAGTGTTCCGGGCGCGCCTCCCACGCGCCGCTGACCTGCGGCGTGTACAACGGGTGATTGTTCATTGCACATTCATCCGGCATGGCCGAATCGGTGCCGTGCGGGGTGGATCTGGCCGGACAGGGGGTAACCGCCCGGAATGGAAATACTTCAACAGCGCTCCACCACCGCTCAGGTGTGGGAAGCGGCCGAGGAGTTCATCCGTCTGTTCCACAGGGAGAATCCGGACGCCGGTGATCCGCGGGCGCGGCTCGCCGCCGTGCGGGCCGAGCTCGCCGGGACGGGCACGTACCGGCACACTCCCGAGGAGCTCGTACACGGTGCCCGGGTGGCCTGGCGCAACAGCAACCGCTGCATAGGCAGGCTGTACTGGAACTCGCTGCGCGTCCGCGACCGCCGCGGACTCACCGACGCCGACGAGATCGCCGACGAGTGCTTCGAGCACCTGCGCGAGGCGACCAACGGCGGCCGGGTCCGGCCCACCATCACCGTCTTCGCCCCCGACGCCCCGGACCGCCCCGGCCCGTTGATCTGGAGCGAGCAGCTGATCCGGTACGCCGGCTACGGGGACCACCACTCCATAACCGTCGGAGACGCCCGCAACGCCCCGCTCACCAGCGCGCTGCTCGCGCTCGGCTGGTCCCGCGGCGCCGGCACCCCCTTCGACCTCCTCCCGCTCGTGGTCCAGGGCGTCGACGACAAGCCCCGCTGGTTCGACGTCCCCGCGGACGCCGTGCTGGAGGTGCCCATCGAGCACCCCGACGGGGCGGAGGGCGGCGACGGCTGGACGGACTGGGGCCTGCGCTGGCACGCGGTACCCGCCATTTCCAACATGTGCCTGGAGGTCGGCGGCATCCACTATCCGGCGGCGCCCTTCAACGGCTGGTACATGGGCACGGAGATCGGCGCCCGCAACCTTGCCGACACCGACCGCTACAACCTCCTGCCCGCCGTCGCCCGCCGCATGGGACTCGACACCGCCAGCGACCGCTCGCTCTGGAAGGACCGGGCCCTGGTCGAGCTCAACCGGGCGGTGCTGCACTCCTTCGACCGGGCCAAGGTCACCATCGCCGACCACCACACGGAGTCCCGGCGCTTCCTGGCCCACATGGAGAAGGAGGAGCGCAAGGGGCGGGACGTGGGCGCGGACTGGTCCTGGATCGTGCCGCCGATCTCCGGTTCGGCGACCCCCGTCTTCCACCGGACGTACGAGGACCGGCCGAGCGCTACCGCGTACGTCCACCATCACGGCGCGCAGGAACGGGCCCAGGGGCGGGACTTGGTCTAGACCCTTCTGTTAACGTCGCTCCCAGGGGGCACCTCCCAGCGGTAGCTGGGGGAGGATCCGAAAGCAGCCGAGAGGGGTCTCCCATGGGCGACGCGGACAGTGGTGTGGGCGGTACGGGCGGTACGGACGGTACGGTCCACGGCGGCGGACTCAGGGCCTGGATCGGCTCGTTCACCTCGGGGGGCGGCCGCGGCATCACCACCGCGACCGTGGATCCGGGCACCGGGGCACTGACCGCGCTCTCGGCGACCAAGGCCGTCGCGGACCCCTCGTACCTCGCCCACGACCGCCGCACCGGCGTGCTCTACGCGGTGAGCGAGACCGAGCGCGGTGCGGTGGGCGCCTTCCGGCCCACCGCCGAGGGGTTGGCCGCCCTCGGCGCCGCGGTCCGCGTCGGCGGCTCCGGCCCCACCCACCTCAGCGTGGCCGGGCGCCGGCTCCTCACGGCCAACTACACCTCCGGCAGCGTCAGCAGCCTCCCGCTCGCCGCCGACGGCGCGATCGGCGCCGACGGGCCCGCGTCCGTGCTCGCGCACCACGGCTCCGGTCCCGACGCGGGCCGTCAGGAAGGCCCGCACGCCCACCAGGTGCTGCCCGATCCCGGCGGCCGCTGGGTGCTCAGCGTCGACCTCGGCACCGACTCGGTACGGGTCTGCGTGCTCGACCCGGCCACCGGGGCCCTGCGGGTCCACGCCGAGACCGTGCTGCGCGCCGGGACCGGCCCGCGGCACCTCGCCTTCCACCCCTCGGGCGAGGTGGTCTACGTACTGCACGAGCTGGATCCGCAGCTGACCGTCTGCCGCTGGAACGCCGAGTCGGGCGAACTGGAACCGGTCGCGGAGGTTCCGGTGGCCCCCAAGGGCGCTCCAGGGGCTCCGGAGGCCTATCCCTCGGCGATCGTTGCCTCGCCCGACGGCCGTTTCGTGTGGGCGGCCGTTCGCGGCGCCGACACCATCGCCACCTTCTCGCTCGCCGCCGGGGCCGAGAAGCCGCAGCTCACGGGCGCGGTGCCGTGCGGGGGGACATGGCCGCGCGACCTCGCCGCCGACCCTTCGGGGCGCAGGCTGTACGCGGCCAACGAGCGCTCCGGGGACGTCACCTGGTTCGACGTGGACCCGCTGACCGGCCAGCCGCGCCGGGCCGGCTCGCTGGCCGTGCCCGCCGCCACCTGCGTGGTCTTCGGCTGAGGGCCTCGGCTGCGGCCGTTCCGCTCATGCCGTACGTACGAGAGCCCGTGCCCCCGGAACCCGGGGCCCCGGGGCTCGTACGTGGGTGGCTTTTAAAAAAATACGAGCCCCCG